>DHOB01000043.1:2093-13354 GCA_002409675.1 Ruminococcaceae bacterium UBA5401 | reverse complement strand
TACGCTTCCCGCAGGGTCGCTTCGCTGAAGCGGCCCTTCAGGCCGGTCCGCATGGCTTCGGGCGGTTCCTCAGGGACCGTGCCGTCCAGATAATCCAGCATTGCGAACGGAGCTTCCCCGAAAAGATGGACGGCGCCGCTGTTGGTATCCAGCACGATATGGTAGCCGTTCAGCGTATATTTGTGAATGATGGCATTCCCGTTTTTCTGCATCGGTTCCCGTTTCTCCAAACATAAAAAGATAGGGGCAGACAGCCTGCCTGTTTCTCGACAAGCTGAGCCTGTCCCTTCCAAGAAGTTAAAAAAATTTAGGCCTTACCTGTTTTTGTTCTCGCATTTCTGGTTGGCGACGGTGCAGGAAGTCTTGCAGGCTGACTGGCAGGACGCCTGGCATTCGCCACAGCCGCCCCTCACCGCGCTCTCTTTCAGGTTCGCCGCGTTCAGCGTTTTAATCTGCTTCAATTTTTAAGCCTCCATTCTGCAATGAAGATGCAGTAATCATTATAGCACATAGAAGACCGGAGTCAAAATTTTATTTCCGCCTGCCCTTTCCGTTCACGGCGAGGAACCCGCCGATTCCGCCGGAGAGCACCATGACGAGCAGCCGGACTTCCGCTTCCTGGGAAATGGTCCCGTTTTGTGAAAGCCCCATCCCGGAAACAAGAAAAAGCAGGTACAGGAACAGCCCCGCCACCGCGCCGTAAACCAGACCGCGCCGGCGCGAAATCCGGGCGGTCACAAAGCCTGAAAAGCCGGCGCTCAGGACTGAAACGGCAAGGATAAACGGCGAAAGGAAGCCGTGCGGCAGGTTGGAGGAAGACACGAATGCGAGCGCGCACAGCGCCAGCACGACGGCGCACAGCGCCGCGCCGGAAACGGAGCCGACGACAATCGCCTTGACGGCCGTAAGAAGAGTCCTCTGCCCGGACGCCGCGTTGGAACTTTTCACGGAAAACCGCCCCCTTCCCTTTCTCGCCATATAGATATTCGGGAGGGAGCGCAATTATTCATCCGGCCGCGGTCATCCCGCGTCGTCGTGGATGGTGTCCACACTGCCAATGGCCCATTTTTTGATTTTGATCTTCGAGCGGTCGGAGCCGGTCTCCAGAATCAGGACGTTCTCGTCTTTCTTAATCCCGACGACGCGGCCCACGATTCCGCCGATGGTGGTGATGTTGTCGCCCACCTGAATGCTGTTGCGCATCTTATCCTCTTTCTTTTTCTTCTTCTGCTGAGGCAGAATCATAAAAAGATAAAAGATACCGATGATGACGACAAAGAACAGAATCGAGGACCAGATATCCGTCGAAGCGGTCCCCGCGGTCTTGCTGGCTTGCAAAAAAATTCCCATGAATTACAGCACCTCCATTATTCGTGCTTTGATTATACCAATTAATCGCGGCCCTTGCAAGGTTTTCTCAGATTCTCTGCCCAATTTGGCCGATGCTGCCGCGAAAGAACTCGGAGAAAGTTCCGCTGTCCAGCGCGGAGCGGATGCGCTCGAAAAGCGTGTTGAAAAAATAGATGTTGTGCATCACGCACAGGCGCATTGCGAGCATCTCCCGGCTTTTGAAAAGGTGGTGGATGTAGGCGCGGCTGAAATTGCGGCAGACGGGGCAGCCGCACGAAGGGTCAAGCGGCTGGTCGTCCAGCGCGTACTTCGCGTTGAACAGGTTGCGGCAGCCCTCCCAGGTAAATGCGTGTCCGTGGCGCGCGTTGCGCGTGGGCAGGACGCAGTCGAACAGGTCCACGCCGCGCCGGACGGATTCCAGAATATTGGCGGGGGTCCCGACACCCATCAGGTAGCGCGGCTTGTCCTTCGGCATTTCCGGCTCCACCGTTTCGATGATGTGGTACATCGTTTCGGCGCTTTCCCCAACCGCAAGGCCGCCGATTGCATAGCCGTCCAAATCGAGCTCGCGGATTCGGCGCATGCAGTCAATGCGCAGGTCCTCGTAGGTGCTGCCCTGGTTGATTCCGAACAGCATCTGCCTGGGGTTGAGCGTGCCCGGCTGTGCGTTGAGCCGGTCCATTTCCGCTTTGGAGCGGTTCAGCCAGCGCACGGTGCGCGCGCAGGAAGCACGCGCGTAATCGTATTCCGCGGGATTTTTCACGCACTCGTCGAACGCCATCGCGATGGTGGAGCCGAGGTTGGACTGAATCCGCATGCTCTCCTCCGGCCCCATGAAGATTTTATGCCCGTCGATATGCGAGGCGAACGTCACCCCTTCTTCCGTGATGTTCCTCAGCTTTGCGAGGGAGAAGACCTGGAAGCCGCCGCTGTCTGTCAAGATGGGGCCGTCCCACCGGG
The DNA here is from genome assembly GCA_002409675.1 of Ruminococcaceae bacterium UBA5401. Classification (GTDB taxonomy): domain Bacteria; phylum Bacillota; class Clostridia; order Oscillospirales; family Acutalibacteraceae; genus Thermocaproicibacter. The sequence continues at coordinate 11,044 of DHOB01000043.1, read as the reverse complement.
TGAAGCGGCGCAGACCGCCGAGTCTGCGGATTGTCTCGTCCCCCGGCCGCAGATGCAGGTGGTAGGTGTTGCAGAGCTGGACCTGACATTTCAGATTCTTGAGGTCGAGCGCCGAAACCGCGCCCTTGATGGCCCCGCAGGTCGCCACGTTCATAAAGGCGGGCGTCTGCACCGTTCCGTGCGGCGTCGTGAGCTTTCCGCGCCGCGCCGCGCCCTCCGTACCGATAAGCTGAAACATATTTTCCCCGCGCTTTCCGTCAAATGATGAGCATGGCGTCGCCGAAGCTGTAAAAGCGGTATTTTTCCCGCACCGCCACCCGGTACGCGTTCATGATGTGGTCGTACCCCGCCAGGGCGGAAACGAGCATGATCAGCGTGCTTTCTGGCAGGTGGAAATTGGTGATCAGCCCGTCCATGGCCTTGAACGGAAAGCCGGGATAGATGAAGATGTCCGTCCAGCCGGCGCTCTCGCGGACGCAGCCCTCTTTTGCCGCGACCGTTTCGAGCGTCCGGCAGCTTGTTGTGCCCACGCAGATGACCCGGCCGCCCCTTTCGCGCGTGCGGTTGATGATGTCGGCCGCCTTCTGCGGCATATAATAATGTTCGGAGTGCATTTTGTGGTCGGTGATTTTCTCCGCCGTGACCGGCCTGAAGGTGCCGAGGCCGACGTGCAGCGTCACGAACGCCATGCCGACCCCCTTGCTGCGGATTTTCTCCAGCAGCCCTTTGGTAAAGTGCAGGCCGGCCGTGGGGGCGGCGGCCGACCCGACCTCTCTGGAATAAACGGTCTGGTAGCGCTCGTTGTCCTTGAGCTTGGCCTTGATATAGTGCGGCAGCGGCATCTGGCCGATCTGGTCGAGAATCTCATAGAAATTGCCGTCGCAGGTGAATTTCGCGATGCGGTTCCCGTCCTCCGTCACATCGAGAATTTCGGCTTTCAGAAGCCCGCCGCCGAAGGTGAAGCGGGTCCCCTTTTTGGCGCGGCGGCCCGGGCCGGTCAGGACTTCCCAGACATTGCCGGAATGGTGCGTGAGGAGAAGGAATTCCACTTTGGCCCCCGTTCCCTCCTTGATGCCGTACAGTCGCGCCGGAAGCACGCGGGAATCGTTTAACACAAGGCAGTCCTCTGGATTCAGGAAATCCACGATATCGTAAAAATGCCGGTGGGCGATTTCCCCCGTCTTTTTGTTCAGGACCATCAGCCGCGAGGAATCCCGCGGCTCCGCCGGCGTCTGGGCAATCAGTTCTTTAGGCAGGTCGTAAGAAAAGTCACTCGTTTTCATGTTCTGCAGGTCGAGTCCCATATTCATATCTCCCATAGTCTGAAGTATGCCAACCTGTTTATTATAAATAAATTGACAAGCAATAGCAACACATGCTATTATAATTTCAAAATATGCCATAAACAGAGGTGCGGGATTCATGAACGGCTGCCGCCAGCGGGAAAATAGTCTGGGGCCGGCTGCTGCGCGCCGCGAAAAGAACGGCGGGCCGGCTCCGCTTTTTCCGCGGCGAATCGGTTCATGAACCGGCTTTTTCTTGTTTCGCGGATATTTTTCCGCAAAGACGGCCATAGAATTAAGCACAGGAGGTCTGTAGCTGATGAAGCAATATCGCGTCGGCATTATCGGCGCCACGGGGATGGTGGGCCAGCGCTTTGCCACGCTGCTGGAGAAGCACCCGTGGTTCACGGTGACCGCGCTGGCGGCAAGTTCCCGCTCCGCCGGCAAAACCTATGAGGAGGCCCTCGCCGGCCGCTGGAAGATGTCCACCCCAATTCCGGAAAAAATGAAGGATATGACGGTGCTCGATGCAGAAAAGGACCGCGAAAAAATCGCCGGCAGCGTCGATTTCGTCTTCTGCGCGGTCAACTTGGAGAAGCAGAAAACAAAAGCGCTGGAGGAAGCCTACGCCCGCTGCGAATGCCCCGTCATCTCAAACAACAGCGCAAACCGCGGCGTGCCGGACGTGCCGATGATCATACCGGAAATCAACCCCGAGCACGCCGCCGTGATTGAGACGCAGCGCAAAAGGCTTGGGACGAAACGCGGCTTTATCGCCGTCAAGTCCAACTGTTCCATTCAGAGCTACGTCCCCGCCGTCACGCCGCTGCTGGACCTGAACGTCACGAAAGTGCTCGCCTGCACCTATCAGGCACTCTCCGGCGCGGGCAAGACGTTTAAGGTCTGGCCGGAGATGGTCGACAACGTGATTCCCTATATCGGCGGCGAAGAGGGAAAATCGGAAAACGAGCCCATGAAGGTGTGGGGGCACGTGGAAAACGGCGTGATTGTCAACGCGACAAAACCGGACATCACCACCCAGTGCCTGCGCGTCCCCGTTTCCGACGGCCACATGGCGGCGGTCTTCGTCTCTTTTGAGAAGAAGATTCCGCTCGAGGAGATTATTGCCAGGTGGGAAAACTTCAGCGGCGAGCCGCAGAGGCTGCGCCTGCCGAGCGCGCCCCGGCAGTTCCTGCACTATTTCCGCGAGGAGGACCGCCCCCAGACCCGGCTGGACCGCAATCTGGAAAATGGCATGGCCGTCTCCATCGGAAGGCTGCGCCCGGACAGCCAGTACGACGTCAAATTCGTGTCCCTTTCCCACAATACGCTCCGCGGAGCGGCGGGCGGCGGAGTCCTGATGGCGGAGCTTCTGTGCGCCAAAGGTTATCTGGATTAGACGCCCGCCGGCAAGTATTTTCGCCCGTCCATAATTTTCAGGAGGCCTGAAAATGAAGAAAACGGTTTTTACTGGTTCCGCCGTGGCGCTTGTGACGCCGATGAAAGAAGACGGTTCCATCGACTACGACATGCTGGAGAGACTGGTCGATTTTCAGATTCAGAACGGGAGCGAGGGCATCGTGGCCTGTGCGACGACCGGCGAATCCCCCGTTCTGAGCGTGGAGGAGCACTGCAAGATTGTCCGGTGCATCGTCAAAAAAGCCGGGGGCCGGGTGCCCGTCATCGCAAGCTCCGGCAGCAACGACACCAAAAGCGCGGTGGAGCTTTCCAAGGCGGTGGAGGACGCCGGCGCGGACGCGCTGCTGACCATCACCCCCTATTACAACAAAACGTCCCAGGAAGGCTTCGTGCGCCATTTCTTCTATATCGCGGACCGGGTGAAGCTCCCGATGATCCTTTATAACATCCCCTCGCGCACCGGCTGCAACATCCGTCCCGAAACCTACAAGAGGCTGGCGGAACACCCCAACATCGTCGGCGTCAAAGAGGCGAACGGCAACCTTGCGGAAAACGCCAGGACCGCCGCGCTCTGCGGGGACGATCTGGCGCTCTATTCCGGCGAGGACAGCCTGACCCTCCCGATTCTGTCCCTGGGAGGGAAAGGGGTCGTCTCGACCAGCGCCAACGTGATCCCGAAGGAAATGGACGAAATCTGCCGAAATTATTTTCAGGGAAATTTCAGCCGCAGCCGCGCCGTCTTCCTGAAATACCTGGATGTGATGAACGCCCTGTTTCTGGACGTCAACCCCATCCCCGTCAAGGCGGCACTGAAAATGATCGGGTTCGACTGCGGCGGATGCCGGCTCCCCCTCACGGAGCTGAACGCGGAAAACACGCAGAAGCTGCGGGCTGTTCTGCAGGGTCACGGGCTGCTGGCCGGCTGAACTAAAATCAAAGGAAGTTTCAAAATCATGACGAGAATCATACTCAGCGGATGCGGCGGAAGGATGGGCCGGACCGTCGCCGCCTGCGCCGAAGGGCGGCAGGACTGTAAAATCGTGGCCGGCATCGACGTCCGGAAGGGAACGGAGCTTCCGTTCCCCGTGTTCGAGGCCCCCGAAAAAGTGGACGCCGGAGCCGACGTCCTCGTTGATTTTTCAAACCCCTCCCTGCTCGGCCCGCTGCTGAACTTCGGGGAGAGCACGAAGACGCCCCTCGTCCTCTGCACGACGGGATACAGTAACGAACAGACGGAGGCCCTGAAAAGGGCTTCCCGAAAAATCCCCGTATTCTATTCCGGCAATATGTCCCTCGGCATTAGCCTGCTGATTGAACTTGCCAAAAAAGCCGCCCGGGTGCTGGGGGACCGCTTCGACATCGAAATTGTCGAAGAACACCATAACCAGAAGATCGACGCCCCAAGCGGCACCGCCCTGATGATTGCGGACAGCATCTCTTCCGTTCTGCCGCACGATATGCAGTATGTCTACGACCGGCACTCCCGCCGGAAAAAACGGGAGAAAAATGAAATCGGGATTCATTCGATTCGCGGGGGCACCATCGTCGGGGAGCACAAAGTCATTTTTGCCGGACCCCACGAGGTGCTGACCCTTTCTCATTCCGCCGAATCGAAGGAGATTTTCGCCCTCGGCGCGCTGCAGGCCGCGATTTTCCTTCAGGGTAAAGCTGCAGGACTTTACGGAATGCCGGACCTGTTGAACAGCAAAGGATAGGAGGCGCTTTGAAAGTGATGTCGCCAAAGATTACGACAACCTCAGATATCACCCTGGTAACTCTGCAAAACTGCCCGTCGCAGCTTGATTTTACCGCAAAGGTGTTTGAAAAGATCGGGGCGCTGGGCGTGGATGTGGACATGATCTGCCTCGCCCCGGCCCACGGCGCTTTCACTTCGGTATCGTTTACGATTTCCGACAACGACCTTGACAAGATACTCAGCTTTACATCCAAGCTGCGCGACACCGTTCAGGTAAAAGCCGTCGTCAACAGTGGGAACTGCAAAATTTCCGTCTATGACGACGGGATGAGGAACAGCCCCGGCGTCGCCGCCCAGGTTTTTGCCGCCGCGGCTTCCGCCGGAGCGGACATCCGCATCATCACGACGTCGGAAGTGGACATTTCTCTGCTGGTCACGTCGGCGGATTTTCCGGAGACCCTGAAAACCATCGAATCCAGATTCGGCAGCCGCTGAATTCGCCTTATACCACAAATTCATGACGAGTGCGCCGCAGGACTTTCCTGAGAAAATCCTGCGGCGCACTCGTCTCTTTTCACAAAGCCGACCGCAGGAGGCGCGCCATGGTTTTATGGATTCTTCTATTGTCTGCCTTTTTTCTCTGGCTTTATTGGGGGAATACCTCCATCCGGACGACGCAGGTCGGCATCGCCGACAAAAAAATCCCGGCGTCCTTCAGCGGCTTCCGGATTGTCCAGATATCCGACCTCCACAACGCGAAATTCGGGAAGCACCAGAACAGGCTGCTCAAAGCCGTCAGAGACGCGTCGCCGGATTTGATTGCCGTGACCGGCGATTTAATCGATTCGCGCCATACAAATCTGGAGGAAGCGATGGAGTTCGTCCGCGGTGCCGTCCGGATCGCCCCGGTTTACTATGTGACGGGCAACCACGAGGCGCGGCTCGGCCGGTATGCGCTTTTTAAGAAAAAAATTGGGGAAGCCGGCGTCTCGATTTTTAAAAACACGGGCGCGACGATTTCACGCGGCGGAAGCTGCATCCGGCTGCTCGGTCTGGAAGACCCCGCATTTTCCAAGCCGCACGGCACAAATGCGGAAAACGCCGCTCTGCTCGACGCACGGCTGAAAGCGATGCGGAGCGCGGGAAACGCCTATACCGTTCTGCTTTCCCACAGGCCGGAGCAGCTCGATGTCTACGCAGCCAACGGCACAGACCTGGCACTGTGCGGCCACGCGCACGGCGGGCAGATACGCCTGCCCTTCATCGGCGGGCTATTTGCGCCAAACCAGGGCTTTTTCCCGAAATATACCGCGGGCGTACATCAAAAGGGCCGGACGAAAATGGTGGTCAGCCGGGGGCTGGGCAACAGTCTTGCGCCTCTCCGAATCAACAACCGGCCTGAGCTGGTGGTCCTTACGCTGACGCGCTGACAAAGCCGTGTGAGCGCGTTGCCGGCCGAAAAGCCGGAAAATCGCCGGGTGGCTTAACGGTCGAGTGCCCCAGGGCCCCGTTTTGATTGACTTATCGGGCCGGACTGTTTATAACGGGATACGACGACAGAAACTGAAACGGAGGCATCGCGATGGAAGAAAAAGCTGCTTTCGGAAAATTTATTGCCGACAAGCGGAGAGCGAAAGGGCTGACGCAGGCGCAGCTCGCTCAGCAGCTTTATGTGACGGAATCGGCCGTCTCAAAATGGGAACGCGGGATCTCTTATCCGGACATCACATTGGTTACGGCTATCTGCTCCGCACTCAAAATCAGCGAGCACGAGCTGATTACGGCAAGCGACGACGTGCACCAGCGGCAGGTGGAGTTGCAGGCGGAGAAGTACCGCCGCCTGCAGCGCGGCTGGCTGTGGACGTTCAACGTGATTTACGGTACCGCGCTGGCGGTATGCCTAATCTGCAATCTTGCCGTCTCGCATGCCCTGACGTGGTTTTTCATCGTCGCCGCGTCCTGCATCCTGGCGTTTTCGCTGACTTCCCTGCCGCTGCTCGTACATAAAAAGAAGGGCCTCATCACGCTCGGCGCGTTCTTTCTCTCGCTGAACCTGCTGCTCCTGGTGTGCTGTCTTTACGCTTCCGGGCGCTGGTTTTTCGTATCGCTCGCGTCGCTGGCATTCGCTTTTTCCGTGGTCTTCGCTCCGTTCGTGCTGCGGGACATCGTGCTGCCGAAGGCGCTCTGCGGGCATAAGGCCCTTCTTTCCCTGGCAGCGGATACGCTGCTGCTGTTTCTGCTGGAGTTGATGGTCTGCGCGTACCGGAACGAATTCTCCCGTTTTTTTTATCCCGACGGGGTCCTCACGCTTTATCTTCTGACGCTGCCGTGGACTTTTCTTCTTGTAATCCGGTACCTGAAAACCAGCGCGCAGGTCCGGGCCTCCATCTGTCTCGCCGCAGTCGGACTTTACATTCTGGCGGTCAACGGGATGTCGGCCGCCATCACCGACCGCGTGCCGTTCGCATGGCCGGCGGTCAATCTGGGAAATTGGAACGACTTCCGTTATTTGAATGGCAATGTGACCGCCGTGATTGCGATAGTCTGCTTCGCCATGGCCCTGCTGTTCGCCTGCGGGGGGATTTGGGCTTCCGCCAGGGACCGTTCCGAAACAAGGGCGGAATAAACCGATAAGCGGCACCGCGCGCGGCGTCTTTGACGCGATTTCGGCAAAATATTGTCCTGATTTCCACCCATATCGTTTCCGACGTGGAGGCGGTCGCGTCCGACCTCGTCGTTTTGAAAAAGGGCAGGGTGCTTTTCCACGGCGCGCCGAAAGCGCTCGCCGCCGCGCTCCCGGCGCTCGTCCGTCTCCTCTGCCTTGCGGATGGTGCCGGATTCTTCTCCGCTTTGATTTTTGCCGTCTTTGTCCCGTCCATGGCGCTCTTTTTCGGGGAATATACGGGGTCGAACCGGCCCTTCGAGATTCTGCTGCTGGTTCTGTGCTTTCTCGCGCTGAACGCCCCCTCGCTTTTCATCGCGGACCGGTTTTCCGCTTCTTCCCTGCTGCGCATGGGCGTTATGATTCTGCTGACGGCGGCGATGCTGTTGCTTTCCCTCGGCAGAAGGCGGGCCGGGCAAAGGGCGTCACGGGCCTAAACAGTCTCCTCCCGGGGAACGAGAGTTTTTCACCACATAGGACCCTATAAATATAAAGAAAGCACCCGGCGGTTTGACTGCCGGGTGCTTTTCAAAAGGAGAATTCAGATGTGCAGAGCGGACTCGCGGGTCCTGCGAAACCACTGCGCGGTCAGAATCTGCAGCAGCGGACGACCACGCGTTTTGCGCCGCTGTACGTGCAGGTAAACAGAGTGAGGTTCCAGTCTTTTCCGGAAAGGATTCCGTTCATATTGTTTCCGTCGATTGTTTCCGTGCGGATGACCCTGTATCGGAACAGCCTGCGCTTCACGTCGGTAAAGGTGACGGTGTCGCCCTTTTTCAGCTCTTTCAGCCGGCCGAAATGCCCTTCGTAATTATGGGCCAGAAGGACCATCTGCGTGTCCGGCGCGCCGGTGTAGCGGCAGGGCGCGGCGCGGAGATTTTTGTAGCTCCACTCCGAAATCACGGGAAGTTTGATTCGGATCGCGTCGGCTTCGAGCGTGCCGATCACGTCGTAGCCGCCCACGCCCAAAGCGTCGGCGTTCCCTTCCCCCGACGACGCGCCCGAAGCGTCGAGGGCCGGGTCCCTGCGCTCCGTCTCCCCGGCCGCCGCGCTCGCGGAATTTTTCATCAGCGAAAGCAGCTCGTCGGACTGCCGGGCCGCCCGCGCGGAAACCCAGATGTTGTGCGCGTAGAGAGCCGCCGCCGCAAGGATGCAGCAGCAGCCCAGTATGACGAGCAGCTTTGTTTTTTCAGAGCGTTTATCCATGCTTTTCTTTCCGCCTGAAAACGACGCCGCACACAATCAGCACCGCGCCCGCGGTCAGCAGGACCGGAATCGGCCACTGCACAAGGCCGGTCTGCGGAGCTTTGGCGAGCGGAACGTCTTCGTCGGGTATCTCTTCTTCTGGGCCGCCCGGTTCCCCTTCCGCGCCGTATGTGTTCGTAATGGTAAACCCGCTGCCGTTCTGCTCCACGGCGGATTTGTAGTTCCCGGAAGCGTCGATTTCAGAAACCGTCCACGTCCTGTTCACGTCGAGGCCGAGCCACGAATGGCTCCAGTCGTTCCCGCCGTCCAGCACCACGGTTTCCTGCAGCCTGCCGTCGCAGTAAAGCCCGGCTCTCACAGACGACGGGCGCTCTGTTTCGTGGCCTTTGTCGTTCCATTTTTTGGAGACGAACAGCGAGCCGGCCAGCGGAACTTCCTCATAGATGTTCGTGATGGTATAGGTGCAGGTGCCGCCGCCGGTCACGGAATCAATCGTGCTGAAGTAGCCGTCTGGCAGGCTGCTCTCGCTGACCGTCCAGGCGCTGCCGGAGCTCAGGCCGGTCCACTCGCACTGCCAGCCGTTCGCGTCGCTCAGGGTCTGCGAAGCGTATTCCGCGCCGTCTTTGAGAAGCGACACGGCAATGCTTGCCGGGCGCTTCGCCTCGCTGCCGGCGTCGTCCCACTT
>DHOB01000043.1:1704-1861 GCA_002409675.1 Ruminococcaceae bacterium UBA5401 | reverse complement strand
GCTGCCGCCGCCCTTGTAGCCGAGCTTCGGGTATGCTGCGACGGTATAGACCCAGCTTGTGCCGCCCCCGCTCCCCGTATTGGTATAGGGGATAAAAACGAGGAACGGCGAAGCCTTTGTATAACGGCCGGGCGCTTCCGTCTGGACGACAAGATAG
>DHOB01000043.1:0-1464 GCA_002409675.1 Ruminococcaceae bacterium UBA5401 | reverse complement strand
CCGCAAGGCTGGCCGCGGCGCTTTCGAGTGTCTCGGCTCCCCCGCCGACGGCTTGGTTCAGGTCGACGCCGGCGCCCGCAAACGAATCGAGCAGGCTGTACTTCAGAGCCGGGGAGCTGCTGTCAATCGCCGCGACGCGGTAGATGTCGAAGGTGCAGCCGCTTACGGCGGAGCCGTCGTATTTCGGCTGGACGGTCAGCGCGCCGCTTTTTTTGTAGTCAATCACCGAAGAAGCGGCCGACGGAGACCGCAGGCCGATCAGCACGATGACCGCCAGCAGTGCAGCCAGCACCTTGATTCCCTTTTTAGATAATGTGCCCATTGCTTTCCTCCAGTCGGTCGTTTGCATGCCGTGCCGCTTCAGTACGCGATATGGAACAAATCCATCACCCAGCGCGCTATTTTCACAAAGAACGTGACGACTGCCTCAAAGGCGCCTGCAAAGGCCAGAAAGATATTTCGTAAAATCTGCTGGAACCAGTTCAGTTTCTGCGGCGCTTTCTGCACATTCCCCGCGCCCGGGGCCGCCGGGTTCGGGATGCGGGTCCCGCGCACCAGAAGCCTGTGGGTGTTGATGCCGTACGGCGTGCAGGTGACGAGCGTCGCATAGTCCCTGCCGGGGGCGATGCGCAGGGCGTCCACCTGGTCGGGAAGAACGGTCAGAATCCGGTCCACCCGGTAGGTATAGGTGTCGCCCAGGACGTGGAACGCGAAGGTGTCGCCGGTTTTCAGCTGGTCCAGCCCCGTGAAAAGCTCCGCCGAGGGAAGGCCGGTGTGCGCGGTCACGACCGCGTGCGTATCCGCGCCGCCGACCGGAAGGGAAGAGCCGTACAGGTGCCCCGCTCCGGCGGCGAGCACCGCATCGTCGGTGCCGTGATAGATGGGCAGCTTTACTTTGATTTTGTCGATTTCAATATAGCCCATCATCCCGTCGTTGTCAACATTCAGCAGGGACCAGTATTCGTCGGTGCGGTCCGGGTCGTTCCGCGCCGCGGAGAAAGCGTCCCGCACGCCGGCGTTCCTTTTATACAGCCGGGCGTTGTATGCGCGCGCCGCCTGCAGGTATGCGCCGTAATCGGCCCTGTTCAGAGAGGAGACGGCCCTGTCGTAGCCGCTGATTGCCCGCGATGCGTTTTTGCTGTTGATATAGTCGCTGAGCTGCGGATAAAACAGCACGTTCAGGCCAATCAGGGCAATCAGGGCGAAGACCGCGATGACCGCAACACGCTGAACGATCGCTTTCGCGCTGCTTTTTTTCTTTTCTTTCTTCATTCAGGCCCCCGTGCCACCTGGAAACGGGCTTATCCAAGGGTTCCCGCAGGACTGCGCCCCGCGGGAACGAATCGCTTTTACCTGCCGAACAGGCGCTTGCGGTTGAAGTACAGGAACGCTCCGGCCGCGCAGAGGATGAGCAGCCCGCCCGCGGTGAAGAGCGTCGTGCCCATGCCGCCGGTGCCGGGAAGC
>DHOB01000060.1 GCA_002409675.1 Ruminococcaceae bacterium UBA5401 | reverse complement strand
TTTGACCGTCCCGGCAGACTAAACTTTCAGTTTTCACCGTCCCCCGCGCCGGGCCGAAACCGGCTCTGCCGGCGGGAGATGTCTTATCCTGTCCCGGCAGAGCGGGCCTGTGGTTTTTGCCGTTCCCCGCGCCGGGCCGGTGGGAGCGGCGACACGCCGCCGGGCCGGTGGGGACGGCGACACGCCGCGCTTGATTATTGGGAAGGAAAGGGATAAAATAGGAATACTTTGTTTCGTTGCGGAGGGGAAAAAGATGGAGAACCCATGAAGCCGGCCTGAGGCTCTGCTGAAAAAAAACAGACAGAAAGGCTGGAGGTATCAATCAGTGCCTGATTTTCGGAAAGAAATCGAAAAAAGAAGGACGTTCGCCATCATCTCCCACCCGGACGCCGGCAAGACGACGCTGACCGAAAAGCTGCTGCTTTACGGCGGGGCCATCGCGCTGGCGGGTTCCGTCAAGGGAAAAAAGGCGCAGCGGCACGCCGTCTCCGACTGGATGGAGATTGAAAAGCAGAGGGGCATCTCGGTCACGTCGTCCGTGATGCAGTTCAGTTACGGCGGCTACTGCATCAATATCCTCGACACGCCCGGCCACCAGGATTTTTCGGAGGACACCTACCGCACCCTGATGGCGGCGGACTCCGCCGTGATGGTGCTGGACGCCGCCAAGGGCGTCGAGAAACAGACGCGCAAGCTGTTCAAAGTCTGCACCCTGCGGCACATCCCCATCTTCACCTTCATCAACAAGATGGACCGCGACGCGCGCGACCCGTTCGACCTGATGGAAGAGATCGAGCACCTGCTCGGCATCCGCACCTGCCCGGTCAACTGGCCCGTCGGCTCCGGCAAGGAGTTCAGGGGCGTCTACGACCGCGAAAGCCGCCGCATCCTCATCTTCCACGCGAACAGCGAGGCGGTCTTCGCGCAAAAAGAAGTGCGCGCCACCGCCGTCGCGCCGGACGACCCTGCCGCAGAAAAGCTCATCGGTTCCGAGCCGCTGCGCCGCCTGCGGGACGACGTGGCGCTGCTGGACGGCGCGGGCGACCCTCTGAACCGGGAGGCCGTGCTCGGCGGAAAGCTGTCGCCGGTGTTTTTCGGCTCGGCGCTGACCAATTTCGGCGTGGAGCCGTTCCTCAGGGAATTTCTGCACATGACCACGCCGCCGCTTCCGCGCGTCGCGGACATCGGCCCAATCGACCCGTTCGACCCGCATTTTTCCGCGTTCGTCTTCAAAATCCAGGCGAACATGAACCGCGCCCACCGGGACCGCATCGCCTTCATCCGCATCTGCTCGGGAAAATTCGAGAAGGGCATGGAGGTCTACCACGTGCAGGGCGGGCGAAAGGTCAAGCTCGCCCAGCCGCAGCACCTGATGGCGCAGAACCGCGAAATCATCGAGGAAGCCTACGCGGGCGACGTGATCGGCCTGTTCGACCCCGGCATCTTCTCCATTGGCGACACGCTTTGCGACCCCGAAAAGCCGTTCCGCTTCGCCGGCATCCCCACCTTCGCCCCCGAGCATTTCTCGCTGGTGCAGCAGGTGGACACCATGAAGCGCAAGCAGTTTGTCAAGGGCATGGCGCAGATTGCGCAGGAGGGCGCCATCCAGATTTTTCAGGAGCCGAACGCCGGCCTGGAGGAAGTCATCGTGGGCGCGGTCGGCGTGCTGCAGTTCGACGTGCTGCAGTACCGGCTGAAAAACGAGTATAACGTGGACATCCGCATGACCCCGCTGCCCTATGAGGAAATCCGCTGGATCTCCCACGCCGGCGAGGGTCCGCTGGACCTGACCTCCGACACCCGGCGCGTGCAGGACCTGAAGGGCCGCGACCTGCTGCTCTTCTGCAACGGCTGGAGCATCGACTGGGCCCTCAAGCACAACAAAGGCCTCGCCCTCACCGAATTCGGAAGGGAATAATCCGGAGCCGAACGGCGGATGCCCCCGGAGAAAAACTCCGGGGGCATCCGTCTGTTCGCCGCACAATTGCGACCATCCGGAACCGGGCAGGGGGCCGGCCGGGCGCTTCCGGAATCACTGTGCCCGGCTGCCTAAGAAACGAACCTGCGAATCAGGGGAAGCTTTTCCCTGCAGTCGCGGATTCCCATGCGGTACATCTGCATCATCCGCTCCGTGTCCCGGTAGCGTCTGACGCCGACGCGGCCGCGGGGCCGGATAACGACGGCCCTGCCCTGCCGCTCCAGACGCGAGCAGAGGTCGACTTCACGATTGTAGGTCTGGAAATGGCGCTCCATGGAGTTCACAAAATTCGGGTACTGCCCGTATTTTCTGGAAAGCATGGCGTCCGAAAGCCGGGACCCGCGCTTCTCTCGGTAGGAGCCCACGCGGGTCAGAACGATCACGTTTTTCTCACTGCCGTCCCTCAGGGGCTGGTCGATGGGGATCGGCTCCACGCATCCGCCGTCCAGCAGGGCATAGTCCCGATACTCGACGATATTCGCAAAAAAGGGCAGCGAGCAGGACGCCCTGAGGGGCGCCAGGCTTTTTTTCAGCTCGTCTTTTCCAAAATAGACGGCCCGCCCGGTTTTAAGGTCCGTCGTCCCCACTTCCAGCTCAATGGGGGAACTGAAGAATGCCCGGTAATCGAACGGCAGCCGGCGGGGCAGTTCTTCCAGCATATAGTCGAAGCCAAAATAGGACCCCGTCCGGCGCAGGTTGCCGACGCTCATAAAGCGCCTGTCCCTCAGGTTTTTCACATAAGCGGCCGCCGTTTTCCTGCTCAGCTGCCCCGAAATATAGGGAATGGCGCACAGGGCGCCCGCAGACACGCCGTAGACTTTCCGGAACTCTATGTTCTCTTCGCGGAGCGCCGTAAGCACCCCGCTCGTATACCATCCCCGTATTCCACCGCCCTGCAGCACCAGACTTACCGACATGGCATATTTTCCTTTTCCCTGAAATTTTATTCCAGATTTTTATTCCGTATTATCATAACGCTGAAACCGTCGAAAAGCAAGAGGGGGGGAAGCCCTCCCGGCGCAAAGTTGCGCCGGGAACCGGGCAGGCGGTGAAGGAAGGCGGCGGCCGACCGTCCCCATCCATGAGAAAACGGCTAAGGGTTGTCCTGAATCCGGCGATATTCTTCGATATCCCGATTTAAGAAACAGATATTCCACGATAACGGATTTTTTTGAGCCAGAACCTTCCAAGGCGGGATTTGCGGGCCGCCGGAGAAACAGATAGAATATGTATTTACAATAAAATTTTATTAAATTCTTGATGAGGTTCCTCATCGAGAGGCGTTCCGGGCAAAAAGGCAATGAAGCCATAGTCCCTAAAAAGGGGGGATTATGGCTTTTTTTATATGCCCGGCCATGCCGCCGAAGTTCAGCTTGTTTGTGAAACGGGCAACGAAGCCCTTTCCGCATCGGGCGGAAAGGGCTTTCTGGCTGTATCCACCAAGGAGGGGTCTTTAAAATGGCGAAGCAGGTTCAGATGAAAAAGACGCTCGGACTGACCGGGGTCACCATGAACGCCATGGCGCTGATTGCGCCGGGGGCGTTTCTGTGGCTCACGTTTCAGATGCAGGCGGCGCAGACCGTCGCGGGCAGGTCCACGGCCATGGATATGTTCCCCGGACTCGCGCTCGCGCTGGTTCTGGCGCTGCTGACGGCGATTTCCTACGCGAAGCTCGCGACCCTGTACCCGGAAGCCGGGACCGGGAGCTCCTACTATTTTGCCGAACAGGCGTTCATGTCCACCGAGAAGCTCTCTGTCTTCTCGCGCGTCTACAAGTTTGTGGTCGGGTGGTTCTCCCATCTTTACTACTGGGTCTATCCGGGGCTGATGGCGGGCATGTTCGCGGTGCTCATCGGCTACATCGCCGGGCAGTTCGGCATCGCCCTTTCCATCCCGGTCCAGATGCTCATCGCGGTCGCCCTGGCCGCGGCGACGGGCTTTATCGCATTCCACGGCGTGACCGGGTCGACGGCCTTCAGCATCATCGTCAACGTCATTCAGATGGTGACCATCATCTTCATCTCCGTGCTCGCCATCGCATACCGGGCCGCAAACCCGCAGCACGTGGTCTTCGTCCATAAAACCATGCTGGACATCATCGTTCCGCACAGCTTTTCGGGGATGCTTTTCCAGTCCACCATCTCCATCCTGGTCCTGGTGGGGTTTGAGTCGGCAACCGCCCTCGCCGCCGAATCAAAATCGGTGAAATGCGTGAGCCGTGGAACCGTTCTGTCCCTGCTGCTGCAGGGCCTGGTTTTCTATTTTCTCGAATACATCGCGACCAACGGCTGGATCAACACTTCCTATACGGTCAACGGCAAACACGGATACGCCGCAGCCGCCGTGTCCAGCGCGCCGATCGGCGACATGATGCAGAACCTCGGCGACACGCTTCTGCACGGCTCCGGGTTCACCTGCATGATTCTCGTGGCCATCTCCGTCGCGATCGCGGTGGTCGGGAGCACGCTCTCCTGCATGAACACCGGAGTCCGCGTGACCTATGCCATGGCCAAGGACGACGAAATGCCGACCGTGCTGAACGCCCTGCACGGAAAGTACGCCACGCCCTACAACGCCGTCCGGAGCATCACCGTCGTTTCCGCCGCCGTGGGTGCCCTGTCCGTCATCAACATCACGGCGCTGACCGCCGTCACGCTGATCTCCAACATCGGCACCTTCCTGCTTTACGGCATGACGAACCTCATCGCCCTGGTGGCGCAGGCGCGCCGCCCCAAGAGGAACCCGCTGACGGCCGTCGTGGTCCCGGTCCTCGGCATGCTCGCCAACGCCGGCATGCTGGTCGCAGTCGTCGTCATGGGGATCCTCTCGGGCGGCTCGACCAAGGTGTCGGCCGTGCTCGCCATCGGCGCTTCGCTCGCATGGCTGGCGGTCGGAACCGTTTATTTCCGCGTCCACAGCAGAAAAGCCGGCAAAGATATCCTGGTGGACAAAAACGCCGCCAGTGCGCAGTAAGAGCGGACGCCGGAAAAGAAAACCGTTTGGGGGCGCTGACAGCAGATGGGCACCGTATTCAGGAACAAGCTAGACACGCAGATATGGGTCCAGTACTGCACGGACAAGGGGCGCAGACGCAAAAAAAACGAGGATTACTGCGGCTATTATATCCCTGAAAACCAAGCTGTCCGGGAGGCTCTGGGCAGTCTTTTTGCGGTTTCCGACGGGGTCGGCGGCTCCCGGGCGGGCGAAGTGGCAAGCGCCGAGGCTGTGAACGTCCTGCTTCAGGAGTATTATTTCGGGAATTACCCAAGCCGGACTTCGGAGCGCTTTAAAGCGGCCTACGAGCAGACCGCCCTGCACCTTTACGACCTTTCCGAAGCCGCCGGAAGCTGCAACAAAATGATGTGCACGCTGACCGCCCTGCTTTTGAAAGACGGCAGATTTTACATCACGCACGTGGGGGACTCGAAGGCGTTTCTTCTGAGGGACGGGCACTTCATCCAGCTCACCAAAGACCACAGCCTGGTCGGGATGCTGATGCGGGTGGGCTTTCTCACAAAAGAGCAGGCCCGGACCCACCCGAACCGGCATGTGCTCCTCCGTTCCCTCGGCGAGCAGCCCATCCTTCCGCCCGATTTTTATTCCGGGAACGTCCAGACCGGCGATTTGTTCTTTATGTCCACGGACGGAATCTTCGAGCATCTTTCGGAAGAAGAAATCCGGGCGTTCCTTCTGGGCATGGGAAAAAGCCCGGCGGGCGTCGAAAAGCTGGTCGAAACCGCAAACGAGCGGGGCGGGGAAGACAATATGACCGTGATGCTGATTGACCCCAGAGCCTGACGCGCCGGAGCCGGAATTGAAAGCGGCGGAAAAAAGTGCTATAATCTCTCCAACGTTTTCCTCGCGGAAAGTCGCGTCGTGGTATGGAAAGGCGGCAGGAACATGGTCAAAGTGGAATGCATCATCCGCCCGAACAGGGTTTCGGCGGTAAAAGACGCTCTTTCGGATTTCGGGGTGCACGGCATGACGGTGACCGAGGTCATCGGGTGCGGCCTTCAGAAAGGCCATGCCGAAGAGCTCGGCTGGAACACGGAGCTCAACATCAACCTGCTCCCCAAAACGAAAGTGGAGACGGTCGTCCCCGAAGAAAAGGTCAGGGAAATTGTCGCGGCCATCATCGGCGCGGCCAAGACGGGCGAAATCGGGGACGGGAAGATCTTCGTTTCCCCCGTCACGGAAGCGATCCGCATCCGGACCGGGGAAACGGGAAACGCGGCGATCTGAACCTCCGCGCCGCCCGGAAATCAATTTGGATGGAAGGGAACAGCCCATGCTGCCACCGCAAGCCGGAACCGTCATCGGCGGAAGATACCGGGTCGTAAAGCTGCTCGGCCACGGGGGGTTTGCGAACACCTACCTGGCGGACGACCTGCGGGCGGGCAGAAGGGTCGCCCTCAAGCTGCCCGGGCTCAGCCAGCTCGGGGACCCCGCCGTGTATGAACGGTTCCGGCGGGAAGTATCCATCGGCAGGCTGCTGCATCACCCGGACCTCATTGTGGCCATTGATTTTTCCGAGGAAAATCCCCCCTACCTCGTCTTCGATTATGTGGAGGGGGAAAACCTCGCCGCCCTTCTCGACGGAAAAAATCTTCCGCCCGTCGAACAGAGCGTCGAGATGGTCGCCAGCCTGCTGGAGGCCCTCGATTACTGCCATAAAAAGGGCGTCTACCACCGCGACATCAAGCCGGAAAACCTGATGGTCGGCAGCGACGGCCGCCTCAAAGTCCTCGATTTCGGCATCGCCATGACGAGCAGTTCCCCCCGCGTGACCTGGCGGGGTTTCTCCGGGCTGATCGGCACGCCGGAATACATGTCCCCCGAGCAGATCAGGGGGGAACGCGGCGACGGAAGAAGCGACATCTACGCCGTGGGATGCCTGCTGTACCACATGATTGCTGGCAGGCCCCCCTATACCGGCGACAACCCCATGACGGTCATGTACCAGCACCTCACCTCAAAGCCGAAGCCGCTGACCGAGATAAGGCCCGGCCTGCATCCCGGCGTCTGGGCCTGCGTCTGCCGGGCCATGCGCAGGAGAAAGGAAGAGCGGTACCGCACGGCCCGCGAGATGGCCGAGGACCTGCGCAACCTGGACCGGGTCGATCTGAGCGATGCGGACCGGCCCGATCCGCCGATGATTTCCGTGACGAAAAGCCGGCGCTTCAACCGGCTGGTCCTGCTGGTCGCCGTCCTTGCGGCCGCGGCGGCCGCGTTGCTGCTGGTCTATGTGTTCACCCGGTGAAAATCACCGCCAAAAATCCCCGCAGAGCCGCCGAAACGGTTCCGCGGGGATTTTGTCTGCCGCTGTTCCCCAGGCCGGGAAAAGCAGGGCGGTCTATTCCGCCGCGAGGACTCGCGCGCGGATAATCTCCGGCACGGCCTCCAGATTGCCGGCGGTGGAGCCGGAAACGGCCCCCGTCACATCCAAAATGGTGTAGGCGTATGCTTTTTTCGCGCGGCTCTGCATGTTCTCGATATTGATGCCGGCCTTCGCCAGAATGCCGGAAAGCCGGCTGATGGTGTTCGGGATGTTCCTGTGAATCAGGCAGATGCGCGTGCAGCCCTTCGTGCGCGCCATGGAGACCGCCGGCAGGTTCACGGAGTTGCGGATGTTCCCGTCCTCCAGGTAATCCATCAGCTCGTCGGCCGCCATGCGCGCGCAGTTGTCCTCCGATTCCGGGGTGGAGGCGCCCAGGTGCGGCAGCGCGATCACGTTCTCTTCGCCGAGCAGGCTCTCGTCCGGAAAATCGGTCGCATAGCGCGCGATTTTTCCGGAGCGCAGGCCGCCGAGCACCGCCGCGGAATCCACGAGGCCGCCGCGCGCGAAGTTCAGCAGCCGGACCCCCCGCTTCATTTTGGCGACGGCGTCCGCGCCGATCATGTGCTCCGTCTCCGGCAGAAGCGGCACGTGCACGGTCACGTAGTCCGCGCTTTTGTAGACCGCGTCCAGCGAGCGGGCGTGCCGCACCCCGCGGGAAAGCCGCCAGGCCGAATCCACCGAAAGGTACGGGTCGTAGCCGTACACCTCCATGCCGAGGGCGTGCCCCGCGTTCGCCACCAGGGTGCCGACGGCCCCCAGGCCGATCACGCCGAGCGTCTTGCCGCGGATCTCCGGCCCGGCGAAGCGGCTTTTCCCCTTTTCAATCAGCGGGGCCACCTGCGGGCCCCTGCCCTTCAGCGTCCCGCACCACGCCGCGCCGGCGAGAATCCTGCGGGAAGAGAGCAGCAGCGCGGCGACCACCAGCTCCGCCACCGCGTTGGCGTTTGCGCCCGGCGTGTTGAAGACCGCGATGCCCTGCCCGCTGCAGCGCTCCAGCGGGATGTTGTTGACGCCCGCCCCCGCGCGCGCGATGGCCAGCAGGTTCTTGGCAAAGGCCGCGTCGTGCAGGGGCGCGGAGCGCACCAGAATCGCGTCCGGATTTTCCACGTCGCCGCCGCAGGTATAGTTTTCGCCGAAACGCCCCGTCCCGGCCCTTGAGATTTTGTTCAGGCACTTTATGTGAAACATCGTTTTCCCCTCCCGCGCTCAGGCGTTTGCCTTTTCAAATTTCTGCATGAAATCGACCAGCTTTTCCACCCCTTCGACCGGCATGGCGTTGTAGAGGGACGCGCGCATGCCGCCGACCGTGCGGTGGCCCTTCAGGTTGACCATGCCGTTTTCGGCCGCTTCGGCCACGAATTTTGCATTGAGCGCCTCGCTGTCCGTCACGAACGGCACGTTCATCAGCGAGCGGTCCTCCGGCACCACGGTGCCGCGGAACAGCTTCGAGCGGTCGAGAAAATCGTAGAGGAGGCCCGCCTTCCTGCGGTTGATTTTCTCCATCTCTTCCAGGCCGCCCACGGTGTTCTTGAGCCAGTCGAGCACCAGGCCGCAGATGTAGATGGCGTAGCACGGCGGCGTGTTGAACATGGAGCCGTGGTCGGCGTGGGTCTTGTAGTTGAACATGGTCGGCGTCTTCTCCATCGCATGGCCGATCAGATCCTCCCGGAGGATCACGACAGTCAGGCCGGCGGGGCCCATGTTTTTCTGCGCGCCGGCGAAAAGCAGCCCGAAGCGCGAAACGTCCATCGGCCGGCTCAGCGCGCAGGAGGAGATATCCGCCACGAGCGGCACGTTCCCGGTCTCCGGCAGCGTGTGGTAGACCGTGCCGTAGATGGTGTTGTTCATGCAGATATAAAAATAATCCGCATCTTTCGTGAATGCGGCGGGGTCGAGCTTCGGGATATAGGTAAAGGTCCTGTCCT
>DHOB01000052.1:1227-3696 GCA_002409675.1 Ruminococcaceae bacterium UBA5401 | reverse complement strand
ACCCCCATGAACAGCAGGTTCTTGTAGGAGCCGCCGACGGCGAGCACCAGCGCGGCGAGAATGGCGTTGAGGATGTTGAACGGCGTGAGCAGGT
Source organism: Ruminococcaceae bacterium UBA5401 (assembly GCA_002409675.1). GTDB lineage: Bacteria > Bacillota > Clostridia > Oscillospirales > Acutalibacteraceae > Thermocaproicibacter. The sequence continues at coordinate 3,602 of DHOB01000052.1, read as the reverse complement.
TGCCCCATATGATCTGCGGGACGGTTTTCGTGCGGATGGGGTCGGAGCCGTTGCGCAGACCCTGCCGCATGCGCTGCGCGACCTGCTGCTCCGACAGGCCCGATACATAGTCCGGATGAAACCGCTCACAATAAGACTGCCGGCCTTCTTCCGCCATTTTCAACCCCACGCTTTCGATTTCCGGATTTTTCCGCTGCTTTTTTCCTTTTCCAGTATAAACGATTTTAAAAAAAATTAAAGATTTATTGGTGAATCATTCAATCTGTGTTCATGATTTTCAGTATACTATACAAATATAGACCTTTTATTCTGGGACATTAAGAAATATTTCATCTTGCTTCATGTCCGCTTTGTGCTATAATTGTCCCCTGGACATAAAGGAAATCGGGTTGCGGAACATAATTTCCGAATGTCCCGGCCGTTTTTCGGCCGGTAAGAAAGGGATGACCTTTATCGTTCGGACTGCTCGGGCTTTTTTTGCCGCGAAAGACTCTTCGGCGACCACGGACTGGAACCGCGTTGCGGTGGTGGCGCTGACGGTTTCTATTTTTCTTCCGTTTTATATCTGCATCGGGGTGGTCTGCTACCTCGCCCTGATGACCATGGTGCAGTACCGCCTCCGCCTCAAGGCGTTCAGCGCCCCTTACACCAAGTTGCTGTTCGCCTTTTTGGCGGCCGCTTTTTTCGTCGCCGCAGTTTACAACAATTACCAGGGGATGGCGTATTCCATCCTGATTTATGCCGTGGTGACGTGCGGGCTGTACCTGCGCAGCGTGATGACGCGCCAGCTTTTCAACCAGGCGATGGACACGGCGTGCGTGTGCAGCATCTGGTGCGTGCTGATTGCGCTGTGCCAGAAGGCCTATTTCTTTGCCGCTGCGCCGGACTACCGGCCGGTGTCGGTGTTCACCAACACCAATTTTTACGGTATGGTGCTGGAGTTCGTCATCATCATCGCGCTGTACCGCGCGTTCACAAACCCGGAGCACCTCGCCTTTTACGGCGCGGTCCTCGGGCTCAACTTCATCGGGCTGTACCTGACGGGCAGCTACTCCTCTTTTGTCGCCATGCTCTGCGCGGTGCTGGTGATGCTGGGCTATAAGAGAAAGACGAAGCTGGCGGCGGCCTTTTTGCTGGGCACGGCGGCGTATCTCGCCCTGTGCGTTCTGGTCCCCTCCTTTGCGCCGCGGGGGGCGGGCTCTCTTGAGACGACTTTCGCGCAGCGCGTTTCCATCTGGGAGACGTCGCTCAGGGGGATTGAAGAGCACCCGCTTTTCGGAATGGGGGCGAGCGCCTATCAGATGATTTACGAGCAGTTCGGCGGGTATAAGACCTACCACTGCCACAACCTGCTGCTGGACATTCTGCTGAATTTCGGCGTGGTGGGCCTTACCGTCCTCTGCATCTACGGCGTCGCTCTGGTCCGGCTGCTGATCCTCCGCTTCCGGAACAACGTCTGCACCGACATGAACGTGCTGGCGGCGGCGGCGATGGCGGCGGTGCTGGTTCACGGCATGACGGACGTCACGATCCTGTGGGCGCAGACGGCGGCCCTGTTCTTCCTGATTCTTTCGTCGTTCGGCATCGGCTCCGCATTTCTGGAGGAGAACATCATGCTCCCCAATCCGCTTGCCGAGTATGCGGACGACCGTGCGGGCGCCGTTTACCTGCGGAACTGAACCGATAAGCCGGAAGGCCGCGCCGCTTTTCCCCGGTGGGGAAGCGGAAAACGCCCCGGCTTTTTTCCTGAAGAAAAGAGGTTGAAAAATGGTCTTTGGCAGGCAGAAGGCGGTTGCCGATTCCGCCGCGGTGAAAAAGATAGCGCAGAGGCTCACCGAATTCTCCGCAATGGAGCGGTACATCCTGCTTTCCCGCCTGAAGACAAGGGAAAAGGGCCTGGATATTGTGGATGTGGAGCAGCTCTCCGAACAATACCCGAGCAACGAGATTACCCATGAGAAGCCGCGGCCCTGGTATCTGCAGCTTCTCAACGCGTTTCTGAACCCCTTTACGGGGATTCTGCTGGCCATCGCGCTCATCTCTTTTGTGACGAACATGCTTCAGGCCTCCGGGGACCGGGACCTTTCCGCCGTGATGGTGATTCTGATTCTGGTGCTCATCAGCGGCGGGCTCCGCTTTTTTCAGGAATTCCGCTCCGGGCGCGAGGCGGAGGAGCTGCGGTCGATGGTCAAGACGACGGTCACGGTCATCCGCAGGGAAAACGGCAGGGAAGAAATCAACATGGCCGACCTGCTGCCCGGCGACATCGTGGCGCTTTCCGCCGGGGACATGGTGCCGGCGGACCTGCGCGTGCTGCACGCCAAGGACCTCTTCATCAGCCAGTCCGCCCTGACGGGGGAATCGCAGCCGGTCGA
>DHOB01000052.1:652-981 GCA_002409675.1 Ruminococcaceae bacterium UBA5401 | reverse complement strand
GCCGTCGTCCTCGCGACGGGCGACAGGACCTATTTCGGGAACATGGCCAAAACGCTTTCCGGCCGCCGGAAGATGACGAGCTTCGACCGGGGCATCAACGCCGTGAGCCGCCTGCTGATTCGCTTCATGCTGATTATGGTGCCGCTGGTGTTCCTCATCAACGGCCTGAACAAGCACGACTGGCTGCAGGCGCTGCTGTTCGCCATTTCCATCGCCATCGGCCTCACGCCGGAGATGCTGCCCATGATTGTGACCACCAACCTCGCGAAAGGCGCGGTCAACATGGCGCGGAAGAAAACCGTGGTCAAGCACCTGAACTCCATCCAGAG
>DHOB01000052.1:0-422 GCA_002409675.1 Ruminococcaceae bacterium UBA5401 | reverse complement strand
GAGCGCCACCTGAACGTCCAGGGCGAGGAAGATGTCAGCGTGCTGGAGTACGCGTATCTGAACAGCTACTTCCAGACGGGGCTGAAAAACCTGATTGACCTCGCCATCATCGACAAGGCGGCGGAAGAAAGCGTGACCTACCTGAGCACGGGGTATACCAAGGTGGACGAAATCCCGTTCGATTTCTCGCGCCGCCGCATGAGCGTCGTGCTGAAAGGCCGGAAGGGCGAGACGCTTCTGATTACGAAAGGCGCGGTCGAAGAGATCTTTCAGATTTGCTCGTTCTGCATTTACGACGGCAAAACGGTGCCCATGACCGACGAGCTGCGCGCGGCGGCGGTGAAGGTGGCGGACGGGCTGAACGCCGACGGCATGCGCGTGATTGCGGTGGCCCGCAAGCGGAATCCCTCGGAAGAGGGCGT
>DHOB01000007.1:14647-16346 GCA_002409675.1 Ruminococcaceae bacterium UBA5401 | reverse complement strand
GGGGAAAAGTTCCTCGCCGCCGTCCCAAGCGCCGCCGAAGCGGAGCCGATTATCCTCGCCACGGGTCGCCCGGTGATGGCCGTGGGCGGGTTCAGCGGCAGCACCCAGACCCTGACGGTCGAAAAGCTGCGCCAGATGGTCAAAAACGGCGAAATCCGCTACTATCTGCTCGGCGGGTCCGGTGGGCGCGCGGGCGGCTCGGACGAAGTCGCGGAATGGGTCAGGCAAAACGGCAAGGCGGTCGATTCCTCGCTCTGGTCGAGCGGGAAAACGCAGACCGCCGGGGCGGGGGGCCTGTCCTCCGGGCAGACGCTCTACGACCTCAGGCAGGCCGCCTCTCAGGCGTCGTAGTCCTCAATCCGCTTTTCGACTTCTTCCATGGAATGCACAACGATGCCGGCCTTCAGCGCCTTACGGTCCGGCTCCGGCAGAAGCTCCACCTCGGTTTCATATTCCTGGAACGGCTTTTCTTCGCCTTTGCGGAACACGCCGATATGCCCTTTGTATTCCCGGATAACATAAGAATCGTTTTTGGGAGCGCCGGCCGGAAGGGTCCCGGCGCTTTCTTGACGGGACGAGGCATTTGAGTTAGAATAATGTGAAATGCTTGTCCCGGAAGAAGCGCTCCCCCGCTTCCACCCCGGGCTCTGCACGATGAGCAGGGCGGCGGCGAGTACCGCAGCACAGGCAAGAATCTGCATGACCTTCTTCAACTGACTCACCTCAGTGTTATATTTTGAAAAAATTGGCAAATTATACATGTATTGTTCGAGGCAGGCCCTGCCGGAAAGGCGGCATTCATGAGAAAAACCGATATCAGCAAGTACGCGGGCGCGCCAAACGTCAAAGGCGACGTGATTTCGACGGGAAAATCCGTTTTTCGGATGGTCCTGAAAGCGCTGCTGACCGCAGTGGCCATCGCGGCCATTACGGGCGTGATTGTGCTGGTATCTTTCACGGTGTTCGTATTCGGGCTGAAAAATTCGACCATCGATTTCGACCTGCACAAGCTGCAGCTGAACTACACCAGCTTCATCTACGTGAACGGGCCGGGCGACAACAGCGCCGCCCCCGTGAAGTACGCGAGCCTTTCGGGCACGGAGAACCGCATCTGGGTGGACCAGGACAAGATTCCGCAGGCCATGCAGGACGCGATTGTCGCAATCGAGGACAAGCGCTTCCGCGAGCACAAGGGGGTGGACTGGTACCGCACGTTCGGCGCGGCGGTGAACCTGTTCAACTTCACAAAAGACGACAACGACGGCACGTACGGCGGCTCTTCCATCACGCAGCAGCTCGTCAAGAACATCACGGGCGACAAAGAAGTCAGCCTGACGCGCAAAATCACGGAGATTTTCCGCGCCATCAACCTGGAGAAAAAATATTCCAAGGACGAGATCCTGACGGCATATCTGAACGTCGTGAACTTCGGCAGCGGCTGCAACGGCGTCCAGACTGCCGCCAACCTGTACTTCGGCAAAAACATCCAGGACTGCGACATCGCCCAGTGCGCCGCCATCGCGGGCATCACGCAGAACCCGACGGCCTACAATCCGCTCACGCACCCGGCCGCAAACAAAAAGCGGCAGCAGATTGTGCTGGGAGAGATGCACACCCAGGGGAAAATCACGGACGCGGAATACAAGACCGCGATGGCGGAATCCGAACACATGGTCTTCGCCGGCAAAAAGGCCGAGAA
>DHOB01000007.1:12286-14364 GCA_002409675.1 Ruminococcaceae bacterium UBA5401 | reverse complement strand
TGAACATCTACAGCGCGATGGACGCCGATTTTCAGTCCGACGCGGAAAAGGTCTTCAACGGCAGCAGCGGGTTCCCCTCCTCCTACCCGAACCTGCAGGGCGGGTTCTTCGCGATGGACTATTCGGGGCGCGTGCGGGCCATCGTCGGCGGGCGCGGCAAAAAGACGAGCAACCGCATCTGGAACTTCGCCACGGACTCGAAGCGGCAGCCGGGCTCCTCCATCAAGCCGCTGGCCGAATACGGCCCGGCGGTGGATTTGGGAAGAATCACCTACTCGTCGATTCTGAAGGACGAGCCGCAGGAAAACTGGAAAAACGGCAAGTCCGGCCCGGCCAACGCGGACCGCGTGTACCACGGGGACGTCACCGTGGCGTACGCGCTGGCGCAGTCCCTGAACGCGGCCGCCGTGCAGCTGTGCAAGACCATCACACCGAACGTCGGCTACAATTTCATGAAAAGCAAGCTGGGCTTCACCAGCCTGGAGCCCACCGACAACACGCTGGCCATGGCCATCGGCGGCCTGAAATACGGCGTCACGGTGCGGGAGATGACGGCCGGCTACCAGATTTTCGGCAACGAAGGGAAATACTATAAGCCCTACACGTTCTATTACGTGACCGACCACGACGGCAACGTGATCGACGGGCTGGACAACCGGCAGGAAATCCCCAAGCAGGCGATCTCCTCTTCCGCCGCCACCATCATGTACCGCCTGCTGAACAACGTGATGACGCACGGCCTCGGCATCAACGCGAACATCAGCGGATGGGAGACGTTCGGCAAAACCGGGACGACCAACGACAACAAGGACAGCTGGTTCGTCGGCGGGACCCCCTACGCCGTGGCGGGCGTATGGACCGGCTACAAAATGCCGAAGACCTTGAGCCGGTATGAAACGCCGGTCGCCAAGAAACTGTGGAAGAACATCATGAAAGAATATCTGAAAGACAAGGAGAAAAAGGAAATTCCCAAAGACCCGGACGTGATTTCGGCCCTGTACTGCACCGACAGCGGCGACCTCGCGAACCCGGGCGTCACGCAGAACACCGCCGTCGGCTGGTACGACAGGGACAACCTGCCGCCCACCTGCACCATGGAGGGCGGTACGACGGAATCGTCTCCGCCGGAAGGGACGGAAAGCGGCTCCTCCTCTTCCCCCGAATCCGGGGCCGAAAGCGAGCCGCCCGCCTCTTCGGAGCCGGAGTTCCCCGGCACCGGCTCGCAGGAACCGGAAGAAAGCGGTCCGCAGTCTGAAGACAGCCTGCCCCCCGCCGAAAGCGACAGGGACCATCGGGGGCAAAATGAATCTCAAACGGCACAATAATGCAGATTTTGTCTGTTCTTTGCGGCAGACAGTTGAATTGCAGCCTGAAAAATGGTACACTGATTAAGTATCAGCCCGTTTTTCCAGCGGGACGTCAAATTGAATCGGCGACAAGGAGAGTCTCTCTATTATGGTACAAATTGCGGTTCTGGGGTATGGCACCGTCGGTTCCGGCGTGGTTGAAGTGCTGGATAAGCACGCGGAGATTATCGCCTCCCGCGCGAAGGAAAAAATCAACATCAAATACATACTGGACCGAAACGATTTTCCCGGCAGCCCCTACAAGGACAAATTCACCAAGTCTTTCGACCTCATCCTGCGCGACCCCGAAGTCCGGATTGTGGTCGAGGTGCTGGGCGGCCTGCACCCCGCTTTCGAGTACGTGAAAAGCTGCCTTGAAAACGGCAAGAGCGTGGTCACCTCCAACAAAGAGCTTGTGGCGGCCAAAGGGGCCAAGCTGCTGGCGATTGCGAAGAAAAACAACCTCAACTTCCTGTTTGAGGCGAGCGTGGGGGGCGGCATCCCGATCATCCGGCCCATCAGCCAGTGCCTCGCGGCGAACAACGTGGTGGAGATCGCCGGAATCCTGAACGGGACGACCAACTTCATCCTCACGAAGATGATCCACGAAAACAGCTCCTTCGCGGGGACGCTGGCGCTCGCCCAGAAACTCGGCTATGCGGAGCGGGACCCCACCGCGGACGTGGAAGGGTACGACACGTGCCGGAAAATCTGCATCCTCGCCTCGCTGGC
>DHOB01000007.1:0-12075 GCA_002409675.1 Ruminococcaceae bacterium UBA5401 | reverse complement strand
CGGCCGCGTGGGGCGGCGTGGTGAAGCTGATCGGCATGGTGAAAAAGCTGAAAAACGGCAAGGTGCAGATTCTGGTCTGCCCGATGTTCCTGCCGCGCGAAAGCCAGCTTGCCAATGTGGACGACGTCTTCAACGGCATCCTGGTGCGCGGGGACGCGACGGGCGACGTGGTGTTCTACGGCCGCGGCGCGGGGAAGCTGCCGACCGCCAGCGCCGTGGTGGCGGATGTGATCGACTGCGTCAAGCACTTCAAGGCGCGCAAATACCTTTTCTGGGAGGACGGCTCCCCGGATTACGTGGAGGACTACCGCGAGAACGAGACCGCGGTGTTCGTGCGCGGCAGAACCGACGACGACGCGCTCGCCTTCAAAAACATCGAAAACCAGTTCGGCCGCGTGGAGCGCCTGTCCCGCAAAAACGCCCCGGCGGGCGAGATCGCCTTCGCCACTCCCAAAATGAAGGAAAAGACCATCCAGCGGAAGCTGGACTTTCTCTCCGGCCTCGGGGTCGAGATTTCAGGCACGATTCGCATTGGCGATCTGTGACGGAGTAGGGTGTTTAAAACAATGATACGGATACAGGTCCCCGCGACGAGCGCAAACCTCGGCTCGGGGTTCGATTCCCTGGGGATTGCGCTGACTTTGTACAACCAGGTCTGGATGGAGGAATCGGACTCTCTTTCCATCACCTGCAAGGACGACGTCGACGTCCCCAAAGACAAAAGCAACCTGATTTTCTGGGCGGCGAAGTGCCTGTATGACCGGTGCGGGCACACCCTGCCCGGGCTGAAAATCGTCCAGCTCAACAACATCCCCATGGCGCGGGGTCTGGGCAGCAGCTCGGCGTGCATCGTGGCGGGCATTCTGGGCGCGAACCGGCTGCTCGGCGGCCCCCTGAACCGGCAGGAGCTGATTGACCTCGCCGCCGAAATCGAGGGTCATCCGGACAACACGACGCCCGCCATCGAGGGCGGGCTTGCGGCCTCCGCCATGGAGGCGGGGCGCGTCTACAGCGTGAGCGTGCCGGTTTCCGAAAAAATCCGGTTCGCGCTCTTCATCCCGCCGTTCGAGCTGAAGACGGAAAAGGCGCGCGCCGTCCTCCCGCTGCAGTACTCGCGGAGCGACGCGGTCTACAACCTTTCGCGCTCGGCGCTGATGGCCGCATCCCTGTTCTCCGGCAAGCTGGAGAACCTGCGCGTCGCCGTGCAGGACCGCATCCACCAGCCCTACCGCGCGGGGCTGATTGCGCACCTGGACGACGTATTCCGCATGAGCTACGAGCTCGGCTCGCTGGGCACCTACGTCAGCGGCGCCGGCCCCACCATCATCTCCATGGTAAAGGCGGACCGGGCGGAGCATTTCGCCGCGCAGGCCGCCGCGCGCATGAAAAAGAAGAACATCGCGGGCTGGAGGATTGAAACTCTCAACACCGAGCCGGACGGCGCCAGGATCTTTGTGGAATAGCCGCCCGGCGGCAGGCCTGGGGCCGGTTCCCGGCAAAACAGGAGGGAAGGACTTTATGAGCCTGATTGTCCAGAAATTCGGCGGCAGCTCCGTCGCCAACGCGGAGCGGGTCTTTCACGTCGCCGACATCGTGACGAAGACGTACGCAAAAGGGAACAGCGTCGTCGTGGTCGTTTCCGCCCAGGGGGACACGACGGACGACCTGATTGCAAAAGCGAAGGAAATCAACGCCGAGGCTTCCCGGCGGGAGATGGATATGCTGCTGAGCGCGGGCGAGCAGATATCCGCCGCCCTGCTGGCCATGGCGATTGAAAAGCTGGGCTTTCCGGTCGTCTCGCTGCTCGGGTGGCAGGCCGGGTTCCAGACCAGCTCCGCATACAGCAAGGCCCGCATCAGGCGTGTGGAGCCGAGCCGCATCCGGAAAGAACTGGACAAGAAAAACATCGTCGTGGTGACCGGCTTTCAGGGTGTCAACCGGTACGGCGACATGACGACCCTCGGCCGGGGGGGCTCGGACACCAGCGCGGTGGCCATTGCGGTGGCCATGCACGCCGACCTCTGCCAGATCTACACCGACGTGGAAGGGGTCTATACCGCCGACCCGCGCAAGGTGAAAAACACCCGCAAGCTGGACGTAATCTCTTACGACGAGATGCTGGAGCTCGCCTCCCTCGGCGCGCAGGTCCTGAACAACCGCTCGGTGGAGCTGGCCAAAAAATACGGGGTTGAGCTGGAGGTGCTCTCCAGCATGAGCCGCAGGCCCGGAACAATTGTGAAGGAGGCTTCCAAAATGGAAGGGATGCTGATCAGCGGCGTCGCCAAGGACGAGGACGTCGCCCGCGTTTCCATCATCGGGGTGCCGGACCGTCCGGGCCTTGCGTTCAAGATTTTCTCCAAGCTCTCGGCGAAAAATATCAACGTCGACATCATCCTGCAGTCCGTCGGGCGCAACGGGACGAAGGACATCAGCTTCACCGTCAGCCGGGACAATATGAAGGAGACCATCGGCCTGCTGAACCCCTATGTGGAGCTGATCGGCGCCACAAAGGTGCTGTACGACGAAAACGTCGCCAAGGTTTCCATCGTCGGCGCCGGGATAGAGTCCCATCCCGGCACGGCCGCCAGGATGTTTGAGGCGCTGTATGAATCGAACATCAACATCCAGATGATTTCAACCAGCGAAATCAAGATTTCAGTGCTGATCAACCGGGCGGACGCGGACCGCGCGGTGGAAGTGATCCACAACAAGTTCTTCGGCCAGCCCGCCGAAGAGGCCTGACCGGGCGGGAAAGAAGCAGCCGGAAGCGGAAAATCCGCTTCCGGCTGCTTCTTTCACTATCTCTGTCCCCGCCTGAACGGCAGGGCCGGAAACAAAGCTATGTATCCTGTTTTGCCGCGTCCGTCCGGTCTGCCGCATCGCCGTCTTTCAGGACGGCGAACGTGTAGGAATCCAGCTTTTTGCGGACAAGCGCCGAAATTTCATCGTAGATACCCTGAAAGCGGCAGCCGGGCGCCGTGTTGGAGCAGCAGTACGCCGTCTGCTGGCAGCGGCTGAGCATGTAGGGGCCCTCGACGGATTCGATGACCTGCCGGAGGGTAATCCGGTCCGCTCCCCGCGCGAGCGCATAGCCGCCGCGGGCGCCCTTGAACGAGACGATCAGCCCGCCGCTCACCAGCTTGCGCAGGATTTTGAGGGCAAATCGCAGCGGGACGCCGGTCTGCGCGGCCAGATTCTTCGCGTCCACCCGTCTGCCTGCCCGCGCCAGCGTGTCGACTATCCGGACGGCGTAATCCGCTTCCAATGTCATGACCACAGCCGCGTCGCCCCCTTCAGTCCAGAAAATCCTTGAGCTTTTTGCTGCGGCTCGGGTGGCGCAGCTTGCGCAGCGCCTTCGCCTCAATCTGGCGGATGCGCTCGCGGGTCACGTTGAACTCCTTGCCGACTTCCTCCAGCGTGCGGGAGCGCCCGTCCTCCAGGCCGAAGCGCAGGCGCAGGACCTTTTCTTCCCGCGGCGTGAGGGTGTCCAGAACGTCGGCGAGCTGCTCTTTCAGCAGCGTGTGGGAGGCGGCGTCCGCCGGGGCGGGCGCGTCGTCGTCCGGGATGAAGTCGCCGAGGTGGCTGTCCTCTTCCTCGCCGATCGGCGTCTCCAGCGAAACGGGCTCCTGGGCGACGCGCATGATTTCGCGGACCTTCTCGACCGGCATATCCAGCTCGGCGGCGATTTCGTCCGCCGTCGGCTCGTGGCCGTTGGTGTGCAGAAGCTGGCTCGAAACCTTTTTGACCTTGTTGATGGTCTCCACCATGTGGACCGGGATGCGGATGGTGCGCGCCTGGTCGGCGATGGCGCGCGTGATGGCCTGGCGGATCCACCAGGTCGCATAGGTGGAAAATTTGAATCCCTTGGTGTAGTCGAACTTCTCCACCGCCTTGATAAGCCCCAGGTTGCCCTCCTGAATCAGGTCGAGGAACTGCATCCCCCGCCCCAGATAGCGCTTCGCGATGCTCACGACGAGGCGGAGGTTCGCCTCCGAAAGGCGCTTTTTGGCCGTCTCGTCCCCGTTGGAGATGCGGATGGCGAGGTCGATTTCCTCCTCCGGCGTCAGCAGCGGAACCCGGCCGATTTCCTTGAGGTAGACCTTGACCGGGTCGTCTATGGCGATTCCATCCGTATTGAGGGCGGTGTCCAGGTCCTCGGTCTCGTCGCCCTGGTCGGAAAAATTGAGTTTGTCCAGCGGCTCGTCGCCGAAATCCTCGACGATTTCGACCCCCTGCGCCTCCAGCGTATCGTAGAATTTTTCAATCTGCTCCGGGTCGAAGTCCAGCTCGCCCAGAGCGTCCAGAATGTCCTTCGTAGAGAGCTGCCCTTTGCTCTTCCCCTGTTCAATCAAATCCTTGATGACCGTTTTCTTGTCCGGCACCGCCATACTGTGTCCCCCTATTTCTTCTGCTGCCTGAGTTCTTTCAGATAATCCTCTATTTTTTCGGCCGGCGCCGAAGCGGCGCTGCCAAGCAACTGTTTTTCTTTTTCCTGCCGAATCACGGCGATATATTCTTCCGCATCGCTCCGGGCAGCGGAAAGGCCATCGGCCCTCGCAAGGATGCCCGCGATGGAGGAAAGTTCTTCCATCGAAAAATCTCCGGCAAAATCCATGATTCCAACCGATTTTCCTTCCTTAATTCTACCCATAATTCTCTCATATACACGGCGGTTGAATTCCGTGACGAACTTTTCCGGCGGAAGGGCTTCAAAAATCCACCCCGCATCCGGGTTTTTAATCAGGTAGGCCAGCAGCGCCTCCTCCGCGGCGGCGGCGCGCAGATACCGGCGCTTTTCCGGGTTCACCCGGTCCGTAAAGCCGGCCGCCTGCCGGCGCACGGCGCGGAGCTCCTTTTTTCTGCGGCTCATCTCCAGCCTTTTTCCGTCCGTCTTCACCTGGCCCAGCAGGGTCGCGGTTCCGACGCCGGTCTCCCCCGCGACCCTGCCCGCGTAGACCTCGCGCTCAACCGGGTTGTCGAGCGAGGCGAGCACCTGCACGGCGCCCCGCAGGTACGCGACGCGGCCCTCCGCGGTCTGCAGGTTGCAGCCGACCTTCGCCTTGCGCAGGCGGTACTCGACGTCGTTGCCGCAGGCCTCCAGCATCTGCCGGAACCGGACGGGGCCGTAGGCCTTTATGTACTCGTCCGGGTCCTTGCCCCCCTCTATGGTCAGGACGCGGACCTGCAGCCCGGCCGCCCGGAGAATCGGGATGGCGCGCGAGGCGGCCTTCTGCCCCGCCTCGTCCGCGTCGTAGGAGACGACCACTTCTTTCGCGTAGCGCGACATCAGCCGCGCCTGCGAGGCCGTCAGCGCCGTGCCGAGCGTCGCCACGGCATCGGTGAAGCCGGCCTGGTGCATCGAGATTACGTCCATGTACCCCTCGCAGAGAATCAGCCGGCCCCTGTTGCCGTTTTTCGCGAAGTTCAGGGCAAACAGCATGTCCCCTTTGCTGAACACCGGCGTTTCGGAGGTGTTCAGGTACTTCGGCTTGCCGTCGCCCAGGGTCCTCCCCCCGAAGGCGACCACGTTCCCCCGCAGGTCGATAATCGGGAACATCACGCGGTCGAAGAAGCGGTCCACCGCCCTGCCGCTCCGGCTTTTGAACGCGGCGTTGGCCAGCACCATCTCCTGCTGGGCAAAGCCCCTGCGCTCCAGATAATCCACCAGGGAAAACCGGCCCGGCGGCGCGTACCCAAGCCCGAAGTGGCGGATGGTCTCGGGCCGGAGGGCGCGCTTCGCAAAGTACGCCCGGCCGGCCTCGCCGGCCTGCGACTTCAGCACCGCGTAGTAAAAGCGCGCGGCCTCCCGGTTCAGGGCGAGGATGCGGGCGCGCAGCTTCGACATGCCGTCGTCGGCGCGGTTTTCGGGCACCTTCATCCCCACGCGCTGGGCCAGAAAGCGGATGGCCTCCATGTAGTCCAGGTTTTCAATCCGCCGGACGAAGGTGATCACGTCGCCGCCCGCGCCGCACCCGAAGCAGTAAAACGAGGCGGTGTCCGGGTAAACGGTGAAGGACGGCGTCTTTTCACTGTGGAACGGGCACAGGCCCACCAGGTTTTTCCCGCTCCGCTTCAGGCTCACATAGGCGGAGACGATTTCGACGATATCGCTGCGCGCCTTGAGCTCCTGCAGAAAAGCGTCCGGCAGCGGCACGGCTGGTTCCCCCTTTCCGGATTTCGCGTCGGCGCCGCGTCACAGTTTCCACGATTTCGGAATATAAATTTTCTCGAAAAGCTGGACCGCGTAGTGGTCCGTCATGCCGGCGATAAAGTCGCAGGCGGCGCGGTCGCAGCCCTCCTGCTCGGCGATGGGGCGCATGTCCTCGGGAAGGTGCTCCGGCTTCAGCAGATATTCGTACAGCGCGCCTATCAGCCGCGGGACTTTCGTTTCCTCCGATTTCGCGTAGGGGTTGCGGTACACGTGGCTGTCCATAAACTCGGCGAGCGCATCGAACGCCCGCCTGATCTCCGGGTCCATGCGCATCTGCCCGTCGGCGCTGTTGCGCACGACCGAACGGACCAGCGTGTCGATCCGCTTCGATTTGCTTCTGCCGAGGACACCCGCGATGCTCTCGGGGAGGTCCTGCTCGCGGAACACGCCCGCTCGCTCGGCGTCGTCGATGTCGTGGTTCAGGTAGGCGATGCGGTCCGCGACGCGCACGATGCGGCCCTCCGCCGTAAAGGCCTGCCGCCCCGTCGTGTGGCAGAGGATGCCGTCGCGCACCTCCTCCGTAAGGTTCAGGCCGCGGCCGCCCTTTTCCAGGCGCTCCACCACGCGCACGCTCTGCTCGTAATGGCGGAAGCCGCCGGGGACGAGGCCGTTCAGCGCATGCTCCCCCGCGTGGCCGAACGGCGTGTGCCCCAGGTCGTGCCCGAGGGAGATCGCCTCCGTAAGGTCCTCGTTCAGCATCAGCGCGCGGGCGATGGTCCGCGCAATCTGGGCGACCTCCAGCGTATGGGTCAGGCGGGTCCGGTAATGGTCCCCTTCCGGCGAAAGGAAAACCTGCGTCTTGTGCTTGAGCCTGCGGAACGCCTTGCAGTGGATGATGCGGTCCCGGTCGCGCTGGTACGGCGTGCGCAGGCTGCACTCTTCCTCCGGGATTTTGCGGCCCCGCGTATTTTTGGATAAGGACGCATAGGGCGAAAGGATTTTCTCCTCCAGTTCCTGAATCTGTTCCCTGTCTCTCACAGCCAATCCGGCGCCCCCTATTTTCCGTTCTATGAGGATATACGCGGGAAGGGCCGTTTTTTCCTGCAAAAAAAGCGCAAATCTTACGAAAGGGCGTAAAAAGTTTTTCCTTCCAGCGACGCGCGGCATTCGCCGCACGTCGCGTCGGCCAGCGCGGCCTGAAACGCGGCTGCGGTCCCGCAGGGGATGTGAAAGCAAATCTCCACCCGGCCGGAGTACGAGACGCCGTCCACGCCTCCGCCGTGCTTCGCAATCAGGGGAAGGACGGCGCCGTACCGCCCGTAGCCGCACCGCAGCTTTGCCGTAAAGCAGGCGCCCATCCGCACGGTCCCGGCCGCCGAAAGCGCCAGGGACGCCGCGTGCGAATACGCGCGCACAAGCCCGCCCGCGCCCAGAAGCACGCCGCCGAAATACCGCGTGACCACGACGACCGCGTTCGCCACGGCGGCCTTTCGCAGCACGTTCAGAATCGGGACGCCCGCCGTGCCCTGCGGCTCGCCGTCGTCGGAGCAGCGCGCGGTCCTCCCGCCGCGCAGCAGAAAGGCGAAGGCGTTGTGCCTCGCGTCCCGGTTGCCCGCGCGGACGGCGCGGATAAAATCCGCCGCTTCCTCTTCCGTTCCGACGGGTTTCGCGGCGCCGACAAAGCGGGAGCGCCGCTCGGTAAAGCCGGCCTGCGCCCCCCGCCGGAGCGTAAGGTATTCTTCCATCTTTCACCCCCGTGAAAAAGCGGGGCGACGCCCACAACGGGCGCCGCCCAGGCGGATGAAAAATCCGAACTTACTTGTCCAGGCCGTAACGCTTCCGGAAAAGATCGACGCGGCCGCTCGTGTCCACCAGCTTCTGCTTGCCCGTGAAGAACGGGTGGCATTTCGAGCAGATTTCAACGTGGATGTTCTGCTTTGTGGACCGTGTATGAATCACATTGCCGCACGCGCACGTGATGGTGGTTTCTTTATACTGCGGATGAATGTTCTTTTTCATTCCCTGTCACCTCTCTATCCAAACCGAAACATACAAAGGGAATTATAGCATGGATGGCGCCGGAATGCAAGGGATGCCCGCCCCTGTTCCCGCAATTTCAGAGAAAAGCGGCCGCGCGCCGGTTATGAACCGCGCGCCGCGAGGAATACTACCGAATGCCGCAAAGGGAAAGGGGGAAAATCCAACATGTATTCCTGCAGAAAAGCGGAGCCGGGGAAATGGACCGTCGGCTCCCCCGACGCACAGGGCCGCTGGGTCGCGGAAAGTTCCTGGAACAGCGCCGCCGAAGCGACGGAGCACCTGCACGCCCTGAACGAAAAAGATGCGGAAGAGCGGGCCTCGGACGCCGGCAAATTTATGAAACCTGACGGTTGACCGCAGGCCCGCCGGATGATACAATGAATCTCGTTTTCTATGTTTTTCTGCCCTTTTTCATCCGGGACGACCGAAAAATGCATCAGCCCGGCCCCTCACAGGCGGCGGGTCTGGTGTATTTTCATTGCCTGCAAAAACGCGGCCGGGGGCCGTTCCGCGCCGAACATGTGATTACATAAAGAAACAGGGATGGTATTGAAGCTCAAGTTTTTGCACCAGAGCACGGAGGAACGGCGGGAGCTGATTCTGCACGGCAGCATTGAAAAGACGCTGCTGCTGCTTTCCACCCCCACCCTGATGATGAGCGTGATTCTCTCGCTGATGCCGCTGGCGGACGGGCTGTTCATCAACAACGCGGCCGGCACGCTGGTCGCCAGCGCGGTCACCTACTGCGAGCCCGTCGTCGCCATGTCGACGGCTCTGGCGCAGGGCCTGAGCGTCGCCGCCATGGCCGTGATCGGCCAGGCCAACGGGCAGGGCGACCTTCAGAAGGTCCGGCATATCTCCGTTCAGGTCGTGGTGTTCGCCTTTCTGACGGGGTTCTGCCTGGCGCCCCTTTCCGCGCTGGTGGCGTTCCCGATCTCCGCCGCCGTAAACCCGGAAATCGCCCGCAACGTCTTTCTCTATATCTCCCTGTATTCGTTCGTCGTGCCGTTCTCGTTTCTCGAAAGCATCTACAACGCCATCAAAGACGCCACCGGAAAGCCCGAGGCGACCTTTATCCGGATGCTTCTGATGCTGGCGCTCAAAATCCTCTTCAACTACATCTTCATCTACCGGATGCGGCTCGGGATTTACGGCTGCATCTATTCCTCGCTGTGGGCGAACGTGCTGATCTGCGCCTGGATGTTCTACGAGCTTTTTGTGATGAAGTCCGAGGACCGGCTGAGCCTGAAGGGCTTTCGGTTCGACCGGGCGCTGATTCGGCAGATGATCCGCATCGGCGTCCCGGCCATGCTCTCATGGCTGATGGTCAACCTCGGCTTCTTCCTGATCAACAACGAGACGCAGAAATACGGCCCCGTCGTGCTGAACGGGCAGGGCATCGCCAACAACATCACGTCGGTCTGCTTCAACCTGCCCTCCTCTTTCAGCTCGGCCATCACCACCATGGTCAGCATCAACATCGGCGCGGGCCAGCCGCGGAACGCCAAGCGGTCCTGCTTTGTGGGCTGCATCGCCAGCGCGGTCACGGCGGTCGGGGTCATCGCCCTGATTGTGCCGCTCTCGCCGTACCTGACCATCCTGTTCACGCACCGCGCCGACGTGCTGGCCATCGCCAACCGGGCGCTGCACATCTACACCTATTCCGTGGTGGGGTTCGGCGTCTGCATGGCCGTGCAGGGGGCGTTCATCGGCCTGGGCAAGACCGTCGTGCCGATGATTCTCGGCATCCTGCGCATCTGGCTGCTGCGGTACCTGTTTATCCTGGCCACCGAGCAGGCCCTGCAGTACTACGCCGTTTTCTGGGGGAACCTGTTCTCCAATTACGCCGCGGCGGTCATCTCCCTGATTCTTATCGCGCGGGTCAAGTGGCGCTCCGTCCTGCGGTGAAATTTTTGCGGCGCGGCGCAGGGCAAACGCAGCGCGCCCCCGGCCGGTCTTGCGGACAGACGGCCCGGGGCGCGCTCGATTTTTTTGTTTTCAGATTTTTCAGCGGACGGCCTTCCGGCCCTGTGAAATGCCCGGCTATGCGAGGCTGCGGATTTCCTCCCGAAGCTCATCCATCGCGGCTTCGGCTTTTTCCATGCAGTCATGGTCTTCCCGTTCTTCGGCGCGCCGATAGCACAGTTTGTAAACACTCAGTTTGCTTTTCAGCAGTGTTTTTTCCTTTGTATTCATTCCGCACCTCCTGAGGTTTTATAGTTCTATTATACCACAGATTGCCCCGATTATGTTCAATTTGCGGAAGATTCCGTCGCCGGGGCGGCGCCCGCCGCGTACGGCGCGCCCCCGCTCCCCCCTGCGCCGTGCCAGCCGCCGGGGAATTCTTTCCGAACGGGGTACGGGTAAATGGGCGAGCGGTTCTGGAACGTCAGAACCGCCTTGTTGCGCACGATTCCCTCCCGGATGTCGACGGCGTCCTCCAGAACCCGGTTGGGCTTTTCCAGAACAAAATCCGGCAGATACGGCAGCAGGGCGGAGGAAATCTCCCACGACGCGCTGTCCCAGAGCAGGGACGGCGTGTGGTCGACCGAATAGTAAAGCAGGTTCCCCACCCGCTGAAGCGGATGGTCAAAATCCGCCGGCCGTGCAAACTGAAAGCCCATCTTCTCGTCGCAGCTCACGTCGACGACGAGGCATTCCTTCCGGAACCGGGCCACGTCGCCGTTCCGGATGAAGACGAGCGGGCGCTCCGGATTCTGCAGGACGCCGTTCACCGCGATATCCATCCCGGTCAGGAAATCCACCAGCGGAACGGCGGCGCCGCCCGGGGACTCCACCGAAAAGCCGCCGCGGCTCTCCCCCCGGATATGGCGGTAGCGCAGGCCCGGAATCCGGTTTGCGACCAGATGGGTCGGGCGGCGCGTGAGCACCGTGATGTCCTGCACGCCGTGGCCGCGCAGCGCCAGCACGGCCCCCCGGCTCACGGAGCCGAACCCCAGCACGGCCGCGCGCAGCGGCCTGCCGAAATATCCGTCCATTCCGCGCAGCTCAAGCGCCTGCTGTACCCCGCAGTAGCCCGCCATCTCGTTGTTCTTCTGAAAAACATGGACCCGGTCCCTCTTTCCCCGGTAGAACATGTTTTCCCACGCGACGAGCGTCAGCCTCCGGTCGATCGCAATCTGTGCGATTTCTTCCTGCTGGACGCTGTGGACCCAGCCCCAGACGGCCGCGCCTTCCCGCACCTCCATCAGGTCCTGCTCCACCGGCTTCGGCAGAATCACGGCGTCCGCGCCGCGGAGCAGCTCCGCGCGGTCCGCCGGCCGGTTTCCGGTCAGGTCTGAAAGGGCGCCGTCCGGCACGCCGAAGGGCATGCCGTATCCCCTTTCAAAAAAGAGGCGCCGGCGTACTTTTTTCGGTATTTCCGCAACTTGCGCGGGATGGATGGCGACCCGTCTCTCGTTCTCTTTTCTGGACGTTCCGATTACGGCCACATTCATAGCGAAGCTCCTCTCCCGTCCGGTCCAGGGGACCGGTTTCTCGTTGTTTCCGGCAGTCTGTGCATCGTTACAGGCGCCGGATTTTACAGTAATTTACAGACTACTTATTGAATCAATCAAGTTGTTTCTTACAGTATAGCGTTTTTCTTCCAATTTGTCAAATACGGAATGAAAAAGTGAAGGCGGGCGGCCCGTTATTTGTATATTTCTTCCATATTCTCCATATACTATTTCATCCTGCTGAGAGAGGTGAAAGAGCGATGGACTATTCCAAATATCGGGATTTCCCGTTCCCGTCCGATTTGAGCGGGGAGGAGCGGAAGGCGCGGGACTTTTTTCTCGCGCTTCCGGACGGCGAACAGCTTCGGATGCTGCACGGCTGCCTTTCGTACAAGGAATTTTTCGGCCGGGTCACAAGGCGCATGG
>DHOB01000006.1:10166-11506 GCA_002409675.1 Ruminococcaceae bacterium UBA5401 | reverse complement strand
CGCCCGCAAGGTAGAGGGAGCCGCAGACCACCAGCGCGGAATCCGGCCCCAGCAGGGAGGCCGCCCTGCGCAGTGCGGCGTCGGAATCCTCCGCGGCCTCGGCCGGCACCCCCCTGCTTCGCCATATCCGCGCGAGCTCGCCGGCGGGCATGGCCCGCGGGGAGGGCGGCGCGACGGCAATCACCCGGGAAAACAGGCCGTCCAGGTTTCGGACCGCCGCGGCGACGTCCTTATCCGCCATCATCCCCATGACCGCCACGATTTTTCTGCCGGGCAGCAGACGCCGAAGGGCGGCGGCCAGCGCGGCGGTCCCGCCCGGGTTGTGCGCGCCGTCGAGCAGGACGGGCGGCCGCTGGGACAGCACCTCGAGCCGCGCGGGGAGCCGGGCGCGCTCGAATCCGCGCGCCACGGCCCGCGCGGGGACGCCCCACCCCCGCGCCCGCAGGACCTCCAGCGCGGCCAGCGCGGCCGCGGCGTTGCGGACCTGGTGTTCCCCCGGGAACGGCAGGTGCAGCCGCGTTCCGCGGTATTCCAGCTCCGTCCCGGAAAGGTCAGACGAAAGGACCCGAATCCCCGAAAGGGAAGCCTCCGTGAGGCGGCTGCGGCGTTCCGCCGCAACCCTGCGGAGCACCGCGAGGGCCTCCGGCGGCTCGCCGGGGCTGCAGACGCAGGGGCAGCCCTCTTTGATGATGCCGCATTTCTCGTACGCAATCTGCGCCAGCGTATTCCCCAGCACCTGCGTGTGGTCGAGCGAGATGGAAAGTATCACGGAGACCAGCGGGCTGCGGATAACGTTGGTCGCGTCGAAGCGGCCGCCCATGCCGGTCTCCAGCACCACGGCGTCGCACCGGCACCGGGAAAACCAGAGAAAGGCCAGCGCGGTGATCACCTCGAATTCCGCGAGGGACTCCCCGGCGGAACGCATGCGCTCCGCCTCGGCGCACACGCGCTCCGCAAGGGACGCCAGCGCGTCTTTCGGAATCATCGCCCCGTCCACCTGAATCCGCTCGCGGAAATCGCAGACGTGCGGCGAAAGGTACAGCCCGGTCCGGAAGCCGGCCTGCGTCAGCGCGGAGGCCATCAGGGTGCAGGCCGTGCCCTTGCCGTTCGTGCCCGCCGCATGGACGACGTTCAGCCCTTCCTGCGGGCCGCCGAGGGCGCCGAGCAGTCTGCGGATACGGTCCAGGCCCGGCTTCGGGCCGAAGCGGCGGAAGGAGCGGATTTTTTCGAGGGCCTCTTCGTAATTCAAAGCTGAAGCTCCTTACAAAAAGGGGAGGCGATGACGCCTCCGGTTTTAAAAATCAAAAGAAGAACGGGTTGAAAAACATCGCCGTAAACAA
>DHOB01000006.1:8251-10056 GCA_002409675.1 Ruminococcaceae bacterium UBA5401 | reverse complement strand
GCGGCGTTCTGCCGCACGCCCTGGACCACCGGCGCGGGAGCTTTGTTCAGGAATTTCTCGTTCCGCAGTTTTGCCTGGGCGGTTCCGAGGCGTTTCTGCGCGCTCACCAGCTCTTTCTCCAGACGGGCAAGCTCTTCTTTCGGGTCGACCAGCTCGCCGGTCGGGATGAAAATCTGCGCGTCCGGCGTCACGATGGTCACAGCGCCCGAAAGGTCGAACTCCGCCCCGATCTCCACCTGGCTGGCCCACGCGAGGCGCTTCAGGACCGGGACCTCCGCGCGGAAGGTATCCGGCGAGGCGGTCGCGATATAGAGGTGCGTCCTGCGGGACGGCGGGACGTTCATCTCGGAGCGGCGGTTGCGCACGGCGCGGACGGCGTCCATCACTTTGCGCATCTCCTCCGCGTCCTGCGGGAAGCACAGCTCTTCGCGGTACTGCGGCCACCGGGCGACCATGATGGACTCGCCCTCGTGCGGCAGGGCCTGCCAGATCTCCTCCGTGATGAACGGCATGAACGGATGGAGCAGGCGCATGGTCGAGGACATCACCCACGCCAGCACGCGGCGCGCGTTCTGGGCGGCCTCTTCGTCGCCGGAGTTCAGCCGGATTTTTGAAATCTCGATATACCAGTCGCAGAACTCGTCCCACAGAAAATCGTAGAGCTTCTGCACCGCGATGCCGAGCTCGAAATGCTCGAGGTTCTCGGTGACTTCCTTCACGAGGCGGTTGAACGAGTCGAGGATCCACCGGTCCGCGCGCGTCAGGGTTTCGGGCAGCGTATCCGGGACCTCGTGCCCTTCCATGTTCATGCGGATGAAGCGGGCCGCGTTCCAGATTTTGTTGGCGAAGTTGCGGCTGGCCTGTACCTTTTCTTTGGAAAAGCGCATGTCGTTCCCCGGGCTGTTGCCCGTGGCCAGCATGAACCGCAGCGCGTCGGCCCCGTATTCCCCGATGATTTTGAGCGGGTCGATTCCGTTGCCGAGCGACTTGCTCATCTTGCGCCCCTGCTCGTCCCGCACAAGGCCGTGAATCAGCACGGTGTGGAAGGGCGCCTCGCCCGTCTGCTCCACGGCGGAAAAGATCATGCGGGCCACCCAGAAGAAGATGATGTCGTACCCGGTGACAAGCGTGTCGGTCGGGTAAAAATACTTGAAATCCGGGGTCCTGTCCGGCCAGCCCAGCGTGGAAAACGGCCACAGCGCGGAGGAAAACCAGGTGTCCAGCGTATCCGGGTCCTGCTTCAGGCGCGTGCCGCCACACTTCGGGCAGACGTGCGGCGCTTCGCGCGCGACAATCGTCTCACCGCAGTCCTGGCAGTACCACGCGGGGATGCGGTGCCCCCACCAGAGCTGGCGCGAGATGCACCAGTCGCGGATATTCTCCATCCAGTGGTAGTAGATTTTAGAGAAGCGGTCGGGGACAAAGCGGATTTTCCCCTCCTGCACGACGCGGATGGCCGGCTCCGCCAGCGGCTTCATTTTGACGAACCACTGCCTGGAGACGCGCGGCTCCACGATGGTCCCGCAGCGGTAGCAGGCCCCCACGTTGTGCTTGATGGGCTCCGTCCGGACCAGAAAGCCCTGCTCCTTCAGGTCCCGCACAATGCGCTTCCGGGCCTCCATGCCGCTCAGACCGGCGTATTTTCCGCCGTTTTCGTTGATGTTGCCGCCGTCGTCCATAATATTGATGACCGCGAGATGGTGCCGCAGGCCGATTTCAAAGTCGTTCGGGTCGTGTGCGGGCGTGATTTTCACCGCGCCGGTCCCGAAATCGCGCTTGACGTAGCTGTCGGCGATGACCGGAAT
>DHOB01000006.1:7667-7981 GCA_002409675.1 Ruminococcaceae bacterium UBA5401 | reverse complement strand
GCCGTCCTTGAACGGGTAGCGGATATGCCAGAAAAAGCCGTCGCGCTCCGCAAACTCCACTTCCGCATCGGAAATGGACGTCCTGCAGTGGGGGCACCAGTTGATGATGCGCTTGCCGCGGTAAATCAGGCCTTTTTCATACAGGCGGACGAACACCTCGCGCACGGCTTTGGAGCACCCTTCGTCCAGCGTGAAGCGCTCGCGCTCCCAGTCGCAGGAAGAGCCCAGCTTTTTGAGCTGCTCCACAATGCGGCCGCCGTATTTTTTCTTCCACTCCCACGCCCGCTTCAGAAAGGCCTCGCGGCCGATGTCCT
>DHOB01000006.1:6122-7399 GCA_002409675.1 Ruminococcaceae bacterium UBA5401 | reverse complement strand
GTCTCGTCCAGCGCGTGGCCCATGTGGAGCTGGCCCGTGATGTTCGGCGGGGGAATCACGATGGTGTACGGCTTTTTCCGCGGGTCGCGCTTCGCGTGGAAATACCCCTTCTCCATCCAGAACCGATAGATTCTGTCCTCCACTTCTCCGGGATCGTAAGTTTTGGCAAGCTCCCTGTTCATCATTCAGACTTCCTTCAAATATTGAAATGGCGGACCTTCCGCCGAAATTGCGACAGCTTATTCATTATGCCATCGGGGTGCCGTTTTGTCAAATCCTTACTCGGCGGGCACCGGCGCGGCGCATCCGCTGAGAACGGCGCTGTCGATGGCGGCGGCCACGCAGACGGCCAGGGGGACGTCCGCCGCGCGGGGAATCTCCAGCGCATAGCAGTCGGCCCGCTTGTTCCAGCAGCGGCCGTGGGTCATCACCACCTGCGTGCGTCGCCTGCCCTTGCCGCGCGCGTCCAGCTCCTCCACAATGTCGAACGAGCGCGTGAGGATGCTGCCGCGGAAGCGCCAGCAGACCCCCTTGAACTGAACCGCCCGGTGCGGCGCGGAGGGCTTGACCGTCATCCTGAGCCTGCGGCCGCCGGCGGATATGGAACAGCGGAAAGAAAAGGGAAGATAGACGCCGGTCATGCGGGCGGCGTTTTTTTTCTCCTCGTCGCGCAGGAAACAGCGGCAGCCGAAAGGGTTGAACTCCCCCACCACTCTGTAAACGGGCTGTCCGCGGGAATCCCAGACCAGAAACAGGACCTCGGCGCCGGATTCCGGTTTTAAAAAGAACTGCACTTCATCCCGCCCCCGTTTTGACTTTCCGTTTTCCGAATGAATTCATCATACCATGTTTCGGTCTGTACGGCAAGATTCCAGAGAAAAAACCGGGGCTCGGCCCCGGTCCGTCTCGGTCCGTATGGTATAATAGAGAAAACAGTCAAAAAGAGGGGACCCGCGTTGAAAGAGAACAAAAAGCCGGGACGGCTGTGGCTGCTGGCCCTGTACCCCGCGTCTTTCGCACTGACGGCTCTGGCGCGGGCCGACGCCGGCTTTGCGGAATGGTATGCCGCCGGCGGCCCCTACACGGCGCTTTCGCGCACCGTGAACCGCCTGACGTCCCTCGCCCCTTTTTCCGTCGCGGAGGCCGCGGTCTGCGCTTTTCTGGCGGCGGCGGTCTTTTTTGCGCTCCGCTTCGCGGTCCGGATGGTGCGCCGAAAAGGGCGCCGGGCCGCCACGGCCGGCCGATTTCTGCTGAATGTTGCGTGCCTTGCGGGGGTC
>DHOB01000006.1:1484-5913 GCA_002409675.1 Ruminococcaceae bacterium UBA5401 | reverse complement strand
TGCGGGCTGAAAGTGCAGCCCTCTTCCAAAGCCGAGCTGACCGCCCTGTGCAGGTCCCTCGCCGGCGACGCCGACCGGCAGAGGGCCGGCCTGAAAACCGACGCGCGCTCGGTGATGGAGCTGGACACGGACTTTCCGCAGACCGCCCGGACGGCGCAGAAGGCGCTCGACGCCCTCGAGGCGGACTACCCCCTTCTGCGCTCCGGTTACGGCTCGCCGAAGCCGGTTTTCTTTTCGCGGGCGCTGTCGCGCTGCAACGTCACCGGGATGTTCTTCCCCTTTACGTTCGAGGCGAACGTAAACACCGACGTCCCGGACTACACGATTCCGGCGACCATGTGCCACGAGCTGACCCATCTGCGCGGATACATGCGGGAAGAAGAAGCCAACTTCGTCAGCTACCTCGCCTGCCGGAAAAGCGGCAGCCGGGCCTTTCGGTATTCCGGCGACATGCTGGCCTTTGTCTATGCTTCCAACGCGCTGTACTCCGCGGATTCCGGCGCGGCGGACGCGGTGTCGGCCGGGCTGAGCAGCGGCGTGCGGCGCGACCTCGCGTACGGCGCCGCCTACTGGCGGCAGTTCGCCGGGCCTGTGGCCGACGCCTCCGAATCCGTGAACGACCGCTACCTGAAGGCCAACCGGCAGAGCGAAGGCGTCAAAAGCTATGGGCGGATGGTGGACCTGCTGCTCGCGCTTCAGCGGAAGGAAAAAACGCCCTGAGCCGCAAAGCACTCGGAGATGAAGAAAGCCCGCGGCCGGCTGCCGCAGGCTTTCTTTATAAAAAATAATAAAAAATATCCGGAATCCATGGTTCTACGGTTTACTGCTGCTCCGGAGCCGTGGGGGCGGGAGGTTCCGCGGAATCGTCGTCGGGGACGGTAATCGGGTCGATGGTGCCGTCCGAAACCTGGACGTTGCCCTGGATCTTCGCCCCGCTTTCCACGGTCAGGGTCATGGAGGCGATGTCGCCGAGGACGACGGCGCTGCTCCGGCAGCTCACGTTCCCCATCACATGGATATTGCCCTTCAGCTTGCCGTCGAAGCTCAGGTTGCCGCATTTGATGTCGCCCACAACCACGGACTCGCTGTCCACGCCGACATCTTCCGCGGCGCTCAGGTTGCCGCGGACCATGCAGGCCGACAGGGCGATGGACGAACCCTGCACGTCGCCGATCTGCCGGCCGCTGACGAGCACCTTCCCGCCGGCGTCGATGCTGCCCGTCACGGTGCCGCGCATCTCGACGTCGCCGTCGGACTTGATGTCGCCGGAAACGGACGTCCCCTTGGAGATAATCGTCGCGTCCTTTTCCGCGCCGGCGCCCTGAGAAGCGGGCCGGTCCTCCGGCGGAGCGGGCGGCGGGACGTCGCCTACCGGTTTTTCGGGCTCCGGCTGCCCGCGCCCGCCCCGAAAGGCCCCTTCGGGCTCGGCGGGGGACTTCTCCGGTTCTTCCGGTTCTTCCGATTCTTCCGGCCCGTTCCAGATTCTCTTCATGATATGGGCAAATCTGCTGTCCTGGCTGCTCCCTGCAGCGTCCATCCTCCTACGCCTCCACAAAGTATTCTCCGGCGCCCTCGGCGCGGAAACAAAATCAAGGCGATGCCGCCCTGTTCATTGGAAATTCATGCAATCATTATATACGATTTATTCCCTTTTTTCCATACTTTTCTCCACTTTCCCCTACCGTTTTTTACTTTTTTCCCTTTTTTTCGCATGAAGTGCGCGCCCGCATCCCCGCGCCGGCGCTTTCCGCCCGGCCGGACGCATAAAAAGCGGGGCCGCTTTTCCGCAAAGCCGCCCCGAAAAATCCCNNGAACTTCTCTTGACACAGCCCACTTTCCCCTCCCGTTTTTTACTTTTTTCCTTTTTTTTCGCATGAAGTGCGCGCCCGCATCCCCGCGCCGGCGCTTTCCGCCCGGCCGGACGCATAAAAAGCGGGGCCGCTTTTCCGCAAAGCCGCCCCGAAAAATCCCATTGGGTTCCTCTTCAGTTTTTCGCGCTCACTGCACCATCAGCCTGCAAATCTGGTTGGAAAACTCCACCGGGTCGTCGATTTGGACGCCCTCAATCAGCAGTGCCTGCGTGTAGAGCAGCGAAGCGTACTCTTTGAGCCGATCCTTATCGCTCTGGTACAGGTCGCAGAGCTTTTTGAAAATCGGGTGGTTGGCGTTGATTTCGAGCACGCGCTGGGCCTTGACCTTCTCTTTTTCCGCATTGGGCAGGGAGTTGAGCACCTTTTCCATCTCCATTGAGATGGCGCCGTTGGTGGAGAGGCAGACCGGGTGGGTCTTCAGCTTCTGCGAAAGGATCACGTTGCTGACCTTGCCCTTCAGCGAGTTTTTGAGGAATGTGAGCATGTCCTTGTTTTCCTCGACCTTTTTGGCGGCCTCTTTCTTCTCCTCCTCGGTTTCCAGGCCGAGGTCGTCGGCCGAAACGGAGCGGAACTCCTTGTCGTCGTATTTCATCAGCATCCGCACGGCGAACTCGTCGATCGGGTCGGTCATGTACAGGATTTCGTAGCCGTGGTCCCTGACCGTCTCGGTCTGCGGCAGTTTGTCGACCCGGTCGATGGAGTCGCCGCAGGCGTAATAGATATATTTCTGGTCCTTCTTCATCCGGCCCACGTATTCCTTGAGCGTCACCATCTTTTTCTCGCTGGAGGAATAGTACAGCAGCAGGTCCTGCAGGACGTTCTTGTGCACGCCGTAGTCCTGGTAGACGCCGTATTTGAGCTGCAGGCCGAAGTTCTTGAAGAATTTTTCGTACTCTTCCCGGTTGTTTTTGAGCATGGATTCCAGCTCGGAATGGATTTTTTTCTCCACGCGCTCGGCAATCAGCTTGAGCTGGCGGTCGTGCTGCAGCGCCTCGCGCGAAATGTTCAGCGACAGGTCCTGCGAATCCACCAGCCCGCGCACAAAGCTGAAATAATCCGGCAGCAGGTCGGCGCACTTGTCCATAATCAGCACGCCGTTCGAGTAAAGCTGAAGCCCTTTCTCATAGTCGCGGGTGTAAAAGTTGAACGGCGCGTGCGCGGGGATGTACATCAGCGCGTGGAACGTCACCGCGCCCTCCGCGTACATGTGGATGGTTTTGGCCGGATTGTCATAATCGGAAAACTTGTCCTTGTAGAACTGGTTGTACTGCTCCTGCGTGATTTCGTTCTTGTTCTTCCGCCACAGGGGGACCATGCTGTTCAGGGTCTCGTTTTCCGTATAGGTCTCGTACTGGTCTTTGCTGTCTTTTTTCAGGCGGCTCTTCTCCACGTCCATTTTAATCGGGTAGCGGATGTAGTCGGAGTATTTCTTCACCAGCGTCTTCAGGGCATAGGTGTCCGTAAACTGGCTGTACTTCTCGTCGTCGGTGTCCGGCTTCAGCTCCAGAATCACTTCCGTGCCGCGGTCTTTTTTGTCGCACGGCTCCACGCTGTACCCTTCCGTTCCGGAGGATTCCCACTGCCACGCCTCGTCGCTCCCGAACGCGCGGCTGCGCACCGTGACATGGCGGCTTACCATAAACGCGGAATAAAACCCCACCCCGAACTGACCGATGATTTCCACATCTTTCGGGCCGTCCTGCTTCTGGCCGTCTTTCTGCTGCATGTCGTTCTTAAAGTTGAGGGAGCCGCTCTTCGCGATGGTGCCGAGGTTGTTCTCCAGCTCTTCTTTCGTCATGCCGCAGCCGTTGTCGGTAATCGTCAAAGTATGCTTTTCCTTGTCCGGAAGGACCCGGATCACGAAGTCGTCGCGGTTCAGTCCGGTTTTGCCGTCCGTCAGGGCCTTGTAGTACAGCTTGTCAATCGCGTCGCTCGCGTTGGAAATCAATTCGCGCAGAAAAATTTCCTTATGCGTATAAATGGAGTTGATCATCAGATCCAAAAGACGTTTGGATTCCGCTTTAAACTGCTTCAGCGCCATGGCCATGTCTCCTCTGCAAAAAGAATTAGCACTCAATTATCTCAAGTGCTAATTCTTATAGTATACCCTCCGCCGAAAAAATGCAAGGGGCGAATTGTTAATTTTTTGTTGCCCCGCCGGCTTCGGGCGGCTCCGCGGTCTCTTTGGGGACATAGTCGTGGTCGACCGTGATGACCGGGTAATAATGGGGGTTCAGCTTCTGGATTTCGCGGGTGATGGCGGAAGCAAGCTGCCCGTCGCTCATCGAAAATCCGAACGGCACGCAGACGTCGAAGACCAGGTTGGCGTGCGTTGGGCCCCAGACCACGCGGAAGTCGTGCAGGCTGATTTCGGGCGAAAGGCCGCGGAGGATCTCCCGCACCTGGGCCAGGAGTTTGTTGGTGCGCGGGTCGTCCGTCACGATGGGGTCCATGTGGATGACCAGGTGGATGCCTTTCCGGTACAGAAAATCCCGCTCGATGTTGTCGATGATGTCGTGGCTGAGCAGGATGTCCTGTTCCGCCGGGACCTCGCAGTG
>DHOB01000006.1:0-1246 GCA_002409675.1 Ruminococcaceae bacterium UBA5401 | reverse complement strand
TCCTTCGACGGGGCCAGGCCGAGCAGCGGGTTGCTCGTTTTGCGGATCAGGCGGTACCCGGTCACCATAATCAGGGCGGCGACCGCGACGCCGAGGTAGCCGTCCAGGTTGTAGCCGGTAAAGCGGGCGGCCAGCGCGCCGGCCAGAACGACGGCGGTGGAAAGCACGTCGCTGCGGCTGTCCGCCGCGGTGGCGAGCAGCGTCTCGGAATGGATGAGCCCGCCGATCTTTTTGTAGAAAGCGCCCTGCCAGACTTTGACTGCGATGGAAGCGGCGAGGATGCCGGCGGAAAGAAGGCTGAACCCCGCCTTTTCCGGGCTGAAGATTTTCTGCAGGGAATCGCGCGCGAACTGGAAACCGACCACAAAAATCACGATGGAGACAATCAGCCCGCTGATATATTCAATCCGCGCGTGCCCGTAAGGGTGCTCGCGGTCGGCGGGCTTCGCCGACATGCGGAACCCCGCCAGCGTCACGACGGAAGCCGCCGAATCGCTCAGGTTGTTCACGGCGTCGGCCGTGATGGCGATGCTGCGGGAAAAGATCCCCGCAGCGATTTTGGCCGCGAAAAGAAGCAGGTTGGTCACGATGCCGACCACGCCGGAAAATTTGCCGTACCGCTCCCGCGCCCCGGCGCTGGAAGTGTCCCGGCAATTCCGGACAAACAGCCGGATTAAGAGCCGGGTCATAGAGATTCCCCGAAAAGGCTTCCGCCCCGGCAGTCGATGGCCACAAACAGCGGAAAATCCTTTACCGTAAGCTTTTTTACGGATTCGCAGCCGAGCTCGCCGAACGCGAGCACTTCCGCCGCGCGCACGCACCGGGCCGCAAGCGCGCCGGCTCCCCCGACGGCGCAGAAATAGACCGCCCCGTCGCGCCGAATCGCCTCCGTCACGGCCCGCGAGCGGTTGCCCTTGCCGATCATGCCCTTCAGGCCGAGGTCCAGCAGCCGCGGGGTGTAAACGTCCATCCGCGCGGAGGTGGTCGGCCCGCAGGAGCCGATCGGCATCCCCTGCGGCGCCGGCGTGGGGCCCGCATAATAGACCGTCGCGCCGGAGAGCGGGAACGGCGGTTCCTCCCCCCGGTCCAGCATGGCGCAGATGCGCTTGTGCGCCGCATCGCGCGCCGTGTAGACGATGCCGCTCAGCAGGACCTCGTCGCCGGCTTTCAGTTCCTTCGCGGCGCGCTCCATATCGGACGTATGAATTTGAATTTTTGCCATGATTTTCCCTCCGGACAAAAAAGG
>DHOB01000036.1:7730-8431 GCA_002409675.1 Ruminococcaceae bacterium UBA5401 | reverse complement strand
GGCCGGCGGCCGTTCCCTGCCGGCCCGCCGTCTGGCTTTTCTCGGGCGAATACCACGGCCGCCCGCACAGCGGGCAGTACCTCTGGTTGTTGTAAACCGCGCTGAATTTCGCATTGTTCCCGTTCATGGGGTATCCCCTCCTTCAGCTCTGCGCATATTTTTGCGTTGGAATATAAAAGCAGTGGTGGCGGATTCGCGTGAGGAAAGATCCCGCCCCGCCCGG
Organism: Ruminococcaceae bacterium UBA5401; assembly: GCA_002409675.1. Lineage (GTDB taxonomy): Bacteria > Bacillota > Clostridia > Oscillospirales > Acutalibacteraceae > Thermocaproicibacter. Next base: position 8,208 of record DHOB01000036.1, on the reverse strand, counting down.
CGGGAAAAGGCCCGCGCAGGTGGGGCTGTACGGATTATAATAGAAAAGCGAGTTTGCGACCGCGCCGAGCGTGCTGCCCTGAAGGACCCAGTCCGCAATCTCGTACTGCTCCTCCGTGGGGTCTATGTTGTAGACGTTCTGCGCGTTGTAAGAGCCACTCACGGTGGTCATCATGCAGGTGAACTGCCCCGGCTGCTCCATAATCGCGCGGAAGTCCCCGCCGCGGCTCACGCGGAAAAATTCCCCGTACGGCACTTTGGCGCGGTTGGAAATCACCGACGCCACGGCCTGCATGCCGGTGTCCCCCTCGCCGCCCGCCTCGCACGCAATCATCCTGGCCAAAAGTTCCCTGGCCGAATATGGCATAAAAACGCCCCGTTTCTTTCTAAATCAAGATGCTGAATCAGGATGCTAAAACGGCATATAACAGTATATGCCCGCCGAAAAACGGCGGGCACAAAAATACGCCCCGGCGGGT
>DHOB01000036.1:6391-7452 GCA_002409675.1 Ruminococcaceae bacterium UBA5401 | reverse complement strand
TCCTTCATCATCCGCCCGCGGTCGTGCGGCGACGGCTGCACAATCGAAAGGCGGACCGCCGTGTCCCGAATCAGGCCGCGGAGCTCCTCCTCGCCCAGGGGCCTGGGGGCGAACTCCTCCAGCACCGAGAGCGCGAACCTGCACTGCCCGGCGATATCCGCGCGGTCTTTCGGGGCGGTTTCCAGCGTCTCCTTCGTCTGCTTGATTTCTTTGGCTATCACGGCGTTTTCTTCCGCCTGTGTCAGGTCGGCGCGCTTGTCGATCCACTTTGCCTTCAGGTCGGAAAGCAGCAGCGACAGTACGTTCTTCCTGGCTTTGTCGCCGCTTTTCAGGGCCTTGACCATCTCGGCCCGAACCTCATCCATTTTGGACATTGCCGATTCTCTCCTCTCAGGGCGGCTGCGCCCTTACGAATTTTTCTGGCGAATCTCCACGTTCGCCATATAGCTGCCGTAGACCCAGGTGTTCTCCGTGCTGCTCACGGAGAAGGTCACCGGCACCTCCGTGTGGCCGGTGAAGTTTTCGCGGTCCGAAAGGTCGACCTGCGCCGTCAGGTTGCTCTCCGTCAGGCGGGAGACTTCGTTTTCCGGCCCCACGACCGTGACCGGAATCTCCCGGGTATAGACCTGGGCGGTTTTGTCCGCGCTCAGGTTCTTCACACTGAAATTGGTGACCTGCATCTGCCGCGTAATCATGCTGCCAAGGTTCAGCGTGACCTTCGCCGTCGGCAGATTGCTCAGGTTCTTGCAGGTTGAGGGCAGGTCGATATTGGCGTCGAACGTGTTGTTCGACGGGTTGATTTTTGAAAAATCGATGGGCTCCAGGCTGACTTCCTTTAAAGTTGCGAGCACGTCTTTCGGGGCCGCGACCTCAATCTCCTGCGGGTCTATCGAGACCTGGCCCGAACCCAGCGACAGGCCGGCGGGTTTGTTGGTGAAGGCCGCCTTGAGCGGCAGCCGCGCGCGCGGCAGCACGGGGATGGAAACGTCGACCTTCTCCGGGTTGACGGTCATGTTGCCCCTGTCGATTTTGTTGCCGTTCGCGTCGAAAAGCGCGAGCGG
>DHOB01000036.1:5097-6156 GCA_002409675.1 Ruminococcaceae bacterium UBA5401 | reverse complement strand
AGGACCTGCTTTTCCGGCCCGGAAACCGTCACCGTGTCCTGGCTCGGGTCCGGCATCCCGACAAAAAACGAGGGGTCGGATTTGTACCCGGCCTTATAGGTGACGTCGCTCTGGACGGCGAAGGTCTTCTCTTTGTAGCGGTCGACCGTAACGAGGACCTGCGCCGGATAGATGGAATCCACCGTATAGGCGGCGTTCAGGGTCCGCCTGCTCTGCACGGTGAGCGGCAGCGTGTAGCTGCCCGGCTCCGTGACGTTGGCGGGCAGGGCGGCCACCGCCTCCAGGTCGCCGGCCTTGAGCTGGTTGACGACCAGGCTGTTGCCCTTGATGTAGACCGTGGCCTTGGTGTCCGTCTGGCTGAACACCTTCATCCCGTCCGAAAGGGCGGAATCCGGCAGCGTCACGGTAATGGGGACTTCCGCAATGGCGCGGGCGTGCTCCTGCGTATCCGTAGAGACCATGATTGCCCACAGAACGAGGGCAAGCAGAAAAGAAAGAGCCAGCACGAATTTATTGTTGTAAAACGCGCGCTCCCATGCGATTCTTTTAATCTTCATGCCTTTTCCCCCTTCGGATGGAAGGGAATTTTCCCTGCCGCCTGTCCGTCTGTTCCGGCTCCGGCACAAAGAGGTAATTTTCCAGCGCGCCGCGGAGGGTCTCGCGCGTGTAGTTGCGCGTGATGACGCCGTTCACCACCACGGAAATCTGGCCGGTCTCCTCCGAAACCACGACGACCACGGCGTCGGAATTCTCGCTCATGCCGATGGCGGCCCTGTGGCGCGTGCCGAGCTCGATGCTGACGCGGTTGCTCTTGGTCAGCGGCAGGATGCACCCCGCCGCGTGGACCATGCCGTCCCGGATAATCATGGCGCCGTCGTGCAGCGGGGCCTTGTTAAAAAAAATATTGCAGATGATGGGCACGCTCGGAACCGCGTCGACAATCGTGCCCGTGTCGATGATGTCGCCCAGCTTCGTCTCCCGCTCAAACACAATCAGCGCGCCGGTCTTCTGCCGGGACATCGCCGCCGCTGCCTCCACCACCGCGTTGACGGCCCGGCG
>DHOB01000036.1:968-4874 GCA_002409675.1 Ruminococcaceae bacterium UBA5401 | reverse complement strand
ATCTGCTCCAGCGCCCGGCGGGCCTCCGGCTGAAAGATGATCATCAGCGCAATCAGCGAGAACTGAAACACGTAATTCAGGATTGTCTCCATCATATAAAGCTGAAGCAGATGGGAAAGCCCCCACAGGATGAGGAGAATCAGGATTCCCTTGACGAGCTGGCCCGCCCGCGTCTCACGCAGCAGCTTGATAAAGTTGTAGATGATAAAGGTGACGAGTATGATATCCAGCGCGTCGGAAGGCCGGAACTGCCGTATCAGCTGGAGGAAGGAATTCCAGACGGCAAACACCACATCCATGTTCTTTTCCCTTTCCTGTTGGATTAAACCCGTACACTTTTTTATTGTATCATAACTCCCGTGAGATTCAATCCTTTGGCCCGCTATTTTTTCGCAGGAGCCGTTTCACGGCCCGGAGGAAGCCGTCGGCGTCCGCCTCGGTCGTAAAGGCGGAGGGGCACACGCGCACGGCGCCGGTTTCGAGCGTGCCCATAAAGCGGTGGGCGGTCGGCGCGCAGTGCAGGCCCGCGCGCACGGCGACGCCCTGTTCGTTCAGCCCGCGGGCGGCCGTCTCGCTCGGCAGGCCCGCCACGTTGAAGGAAAGCACCGGCGCAAAGTGCCGCAGGTCCGGCTCCGGCGTGTACAGCACAATGCCCGGCAGGGAAGAAAGGCCGCGGTAGATGCGGCGGAGCAGCGCCGTTTCATGCCGCGCGATGACCTGCGGGCCGCGGCGCCTGACGAATTCGATTCCGGCGCGCAGCCCGGCGATGCCCGGCATGTTCTGGGTGCCGCTCTCCAGGCGCTCCGGCATGCCGGCGGGCTGCTCCGCCAGCGCGGATTCGGTCCCCGTGCCGCCCTGGATGACCGTCTCCAGCCCAGCGCCGTTCGGCGTAATCAGCATCCCGGTGCCCATCGGCCCGTACAGGCCCTTGTGCCCGGCGATGCACAGGTAGTCGAACCCGCTGCCCGCCATGTCGACGGGGAGGATGCCCGCGGACTGGGCGCAGTCGAGGCCGATTGGAATCCGGTACTCATGCGCCAGCGCGGCGATCCGCTCGACCGGCAGGCGGATTCCCCAGACGTTGGAAGCATGGGTGCAGAAAATCAGCCGGGTGTTGCTCCGAATCGCCTGGCGGAACGCGTCGACGGTCCGGTCGTTGTCGCCCGGGAAAACCCGCGCCTCGGTGAACTCCACCCCACGCCTCGCGAGCGCGTGGACGGGGCGGTACACCGCGTTGTGCTCCAGGCAGGAGATCACGACATGGTCGCCCGGCTTCAGAAGGCCCTTCAATACGTAATTGACCGCGTTGGTGCAGTTGAGCGTGAACGCGACGCACTCCGGGCCCGGCGCATGAAAAAAATCGGCCGCCGCGCTGCGGCAGCGGAAAATCTCTTCGGACGCGGCGAGGGACATGCTGTGCCCCGCCCTGCCGGGGTTTGCGCCGTACCGGACCAGCGCGTCCGCGACCGCCCGCCGGACGGAAGCCGGCTTGGGGTAGGTCGTCGCGGCGTTGTCGAGGTAAATCATCGGCCCACCCCCCGTTTCTCGCGGCCCAGGAGCGGAATGCCCGCCAGCCGCAGCACCCGCTCCGCCGCGTCCGGGTCCCCGGGCACGTAAATGCCGTAGCCGCAGCCGTGGTTCTCCGCACTGCGGGGGATCCTTTCCACGCTGCACTGGATTCCGCGCTTTTCCAGAAGGTTTCGCCCCTTCATGGCGAAAGTGACGGAACCGACGACAATCAAAGGTTTTCCCACAACAAATTCCCCCTCTGTACTTTAGTACAGAATATGCCGTGGGCCGGGCGATTGACTATTTTCCCGCAGGTTCAATCAGGCATACGGCCAGGGCGGAAATTCCCTCCCCCGCGCCGGTGAAGCCGAGGCCCTCCTCCGTGGTGGCCTTGACGCTCACCCGGTCTTCCGGTACGCCACATGCGCGCGCGAGGTTCGCGCGCATGGCGGCGACGTAGGGGCGCAGCTTCGGCGCCTGCGCCGTGACCGTTGCGTCGAGATTGCCGACGCGGTAGCCGTTCTGCGCGAGCAGGCGGCGGACCTCCCCCAGCAGGCGGATGCTGTCGGCCCCGAGGTACCGGGGGTCGGTGTCCGGGAACAGGGCGCCGATGTCCCCCAGCGCCGCCGCGCCGAGCAGCGCGTCGATTACGGCGTGGGTCAGCACGTCCGCGTCCGAGTGGCCCGCCAGCCCTTTGGCGAACGGGACCCGCACCCCGCCGAGAATCAGCTTTCTGCCCGCCGCAAGGCGGTGGACGTCGTATCCCTGCCCGATTCTCACCGCGCTCCCTCCCTTTGCTTCAAAATCGCCTGCGCGGCGGCGGCGTCGTCCGGCTCCGTGAGCTTGATGTTCGCGCCGCCGCCCCGGCACAGGTGCACCCGGACCCCCAGCCTTTCCACAAGCTGGCAGTCGTCGGTGTAGTCGGCGCCGTCGCGGCGGGCCTGCTCCAGCGCCCTTTCATACAGCGCGCGCTCGAAGACCTGCGGGGTCTGCACGGCCCACAGCAGCCGTCTGGGCGGCGTGGAGACGACGTTCTGCGCGCCGTCCACAACCTTGATGGTGTCCTTGACCGGCGTTCCGAGCGCCGCCGCCCGGAACCGCGCCGCCGCCCGCACGCAGGCGTCGATTTCACCCGGCGTGACCAGCGGGCGCGCGCCGTCGTGGACGGCGAGGAGCGCGGCCTGCGGCGGAGCGGCCGCCACCCCGGCCGCGACGGAAGCCTGCCGCGTTCTTCCGCCCGGCACCACGGCGGCCAGCTTCCGGATTCCATAGCGGGCCGCGCAGGCCCGCACCCGGCCGAGGTCTTCCTTCCTGCAGACGGCCACGACGGACGCGACCGTTTCGGCCGCGTCGAACGCGCGGAGCGTCCAGACGAGGACCGGCACCCCGCACAGCGGCAGGAACTGCTTGGAATCCGCCCCTCCCATCCGGGAGGATTCCCCCGCCGCCGCGATGACCGCGCAGCAGTTATCTGTGGAAATCAAAAAAAGCGCACCCGCCTTCCGGCCGAAAATCCCTTGCAATCGCCGGGAAATCGGAATATAGTAGAAAAAGTAATCATAAGGGAAAATGGTGAAGAAAATGAGCGAACCCGCCGCAAAGCATGTTTCAGACTCCGAAACCGAACAGATCCAGCCCGTTTTTTACGCGCAGCTCAACTCGCAGAACCGGCTGTTCGGCGGCCAGCTTGTCGCCTGGATCGACATCGTCGCGGGCGCGGTGGCGCGCCGGCACTCCAACCGGTGCGTGACGACCGCCGAAATCGACAACCTCCAGTTCAAGGCGCCCGTCCCGGCCGACAGCCTCGTCGTCCTCCACGGCAGGCTCACCTGCGTGGGCCGCACTTCCATGGAGGTGCGGGTCGACAGCTATGTGGAAGAGGTCTCCGGCAAAAGGAAGCTGGTCAACACCGCCTATCTGGTCCTGGTGGCGCTCGACGAAAACGGCCGGCCGACGCCGGTGCCGCGCCTGATCTGCGACACGCCGCAGGAAAAGGCGGAGTGGGCCGCCGGCGAAAAGCGCCGCGAGCTGCGGCGGCTGCGGCGCTCGGAATCCTATTGACGAGGGCTATCCGCCAAACCGGCGCCTGAGCTTGAGGCGAACGCGCTGAAGCGCATTGTCGGCCGCCTTGGGGGAGACCGAGAGCGTCCCGGCGATTTCGCCGTAGCTGGCGCCCCCCAGGTACAGCCGCAGCACGCGCAGCTCCAGCGGAGTCAGAAGGGCCTCGATTTTGTGGCACATGGCCTCGAAGCTCTCGCGGTCGGCCAGAAGGGCCTCCGGGTCGGAGCCGCCGTCCGGCGCGGGGAAGCCGTCCGCCCCGGCGTCGCTGAGGGAGACGAAGTCGCGCAGCGGGTCGTGCTTGCGCCCGGCCGCCGACCGGTACGCCATAATCACGCG
>DHOB01000036.1:0-625 GCA_002409675.1 Ruminococcaceae bacterium UBA5401 | reverse complement strand
CAGCCGGCCAGCGGGGAACGGCCTGCACCGGTCACAATCAACACCTCGCTGCCCCACCGGATTTGTTGCCTTCATCATACCCTATCGCCTGCGGGAAGTCAACTGCCGCCCGGCCCGCGGCTCCCGCTGCAAGGAGGAGAAAAGCATGGTCGCACAGCTTTACAGCATGGGGATTTACGGGATGGACGCGTTCCCCGTGGAGGTGGAGGCGGACCTTTCCTCCGGCCTGCCCGCCTTCGAGGTGGTGGGCCTGCCGGACGCCGCCGTCAAGGAATCGCGCGACCGTGTGCGCTCCGCGATGAAAAACTGCGGGTACAAGTTCCCGGTGAGCCGCATTACCGTGAACCTGGCCCCCGCCGACAAGAAAAAGGAGGGCACCCTGTACGACCTGCCGCTGCTGGTTGCGCTGATGAAGGCCAGCGGGCAGCTTGCGGCCGACCTTTCGGGCAGCGTGTTTCTCGGGGAGCTTTCGCTGAGCGGGCAGACCCGCCCGGTGCGCGGCGTGCTGCCCATGGTGATGGAGGCCCGCAAGCGCGGCTTCCGCAGCTGCTATGTCCCGCGGGAAAACGCCGCCGAAGGGGCGGTCGTGAAGGGAATCCGCGTCTACCCGGTGGCGGACGTGCCG
>DHOB01000004.1 GCA_002409675.1 Ruminococcaceae bacterium UBA5401 | reverse complement strand
CCTGTACAACAAGACGGGCGGCAGGGTCCAGCTTGCGGCCGTCAACACGCTCGGCGTCCTGTACCTGCTGACGTCCGACCCGAAAATCAGGGCCGTGAAGGACCTGAAGGGAAAGACCATCGCGTCGTCCGGCCAGGGCGCCACCCCGGAGTACGCGGTGAACTACATCTTAAAGCAGAACGGCCTGATGCCCGGCCGGGACGTGAAGGTACAGTACAAGGCGGAGCACGCCGAGCTGGCCGCGCTGATGATTTCCGGCAAGGCGGCGACGGCGGTCCTGCCGGAGCCCTTCGTGACCCAGGTGCTGGCGAAGAACCCGAAAATCCGGATTGCGCTGGACCTTACGAAAGAATGGGAGAAAGCGTCGAAGGGCAAAAGCGCGCTCGCGATGGGCGGGCTGATGGTGCGCAGGGAATTCGCCGAAAAGAACAGGGCCGCGTTCAACAAATTCCTCGACGAATACAAAGCCTCGGCGGAATACGCCACGGCCAACGTCAGGCAGACGGCCGCGCTCTCCGGAAAATACGGCATCATGCCGGCGGCCGTCGCGCAGAAGGCGATTCCGAACTGCAGCATCGTCTATATCGACGGCGGCGGGATGAAAGAAAAGATTCCGGGCTTCCTGAAGCTGCTGTACGATTTCAACCCCAAATCCGTCGGGGGAAAGCTGCCGAAAGATGATTTCTATTACCAGAAATAAAGGCCGGCCCGCTCTCCGGAGGTTTTTACAGAACCTCGCCGCCGCGGTCTTCTGGGTCGGCGTCTGGGAGGCGGCCTGCCGGGCCGTCGGGCAGGAAATCCTGATTGCCTCCCCCGGCCGCGTCGCGCAGCGCCTCTGCGAGCTCGCGCGGGAAGGCGCCTTCTGGCTGACGGTCCTCCACTCCATGCTGCACGTGGCCGGCGGCTTCCTGGCCGGGACCGCCGCGGGGGTGCTTCTCGCCGTGCCGGCCGCCGGCTCCCGCATTCTGTACCACCTGCTGAGCCCCCTCGTCGGCGTCGTCAAAACGGTCCCGGTCGTCTCCTTTATCATCTTGGCGCTGGTCTGGATCCGGCCGCCGCACGTGCCCGTGTTCATCTCTTTCCTGATTGTGCTGCCGGTCGTCTGGGGCAACGTGACAAAGGGAATCGCCCAGACCGACCGCCGCCTGCTGCAGATGGCGCGGTGCTACCACTTCGGCGCGGCGAAGACGGTGCGGTACGTCTATCTGCCCTCGGTCGCGCCCTACTTCCTCGCCGCGTGCACGACCGGCATGGGCCTTGCCTGGAAGGCCGGCATCGCCGCCGAGGTTCTGGCCAACGCGGAGCTTTCCATCGGCGGCCGCATCTACGACTCGAAAATCTATATGGAAACAGTGGACCTTTTCGCCTGGACCGCTGTCGTGGTCCTGATGAGCGCGGCTCTGGAAAAGCTTGTGCTCGCGGGGATGGCGAAGGCGAAGGAAAAGCTCTGCGGCGGCGGGAAGGCGGATGCCTGAGATGGGCCTCATCGTCAAAGACGCACACAAGCGGTACGCGGAGAAGATTGTGCTGGACGGCTTCTCCCTCCGCTTCCCCGACCGCGGAACCGTCTGCCTGTTCGGGCCTTCCGGCTGCGGAAAGACGACCCTGCTGAACTGCATCGCCGGGCTGGAGGCTCTGGACTCCGGGGAGATCGCGCGGGACGGCATCCGCAGAATCTCCTATCTGTTCCAGGAAGACAGGCTGCTGCCCTGGGCCTGCGCCCTGAAAAACGTGGCGGCCGTCCTCCCCGGCAAAGGGAGGGAAAACCTCCGCGCGGCTTCCCGCTGGCTGCGCCGGGCGGGGCTGGAGGGCGAAGACCAGCAAAAGCTGCCGGCGCAGCTGAGCGGCGGGATGCGCCGCCGCGTGGCGATTGCGCGCGCGCTCGCATACGGCGGGGACCTGTTTCTGCTGGACGAGCCGTTCCAGGCGCTCGACGAGAAGGCAAAGCTGCGCGAAATCGCCCTGTTCCGGGCGCAGGCCGCGAAAGCGCTCACGGTCTTCATCACCCACGACCGCAAAGAGGCCGGCCTGATGGCCGACGTGATCTACTCCCTCGAAGGGCCGCCGATGAGGATCGTGTCGGAAAAGGCCGCACCGCATTGAAAACACCCACATGCCCAGCCGTAAGGAGATGGAACATGGACAACGCACAGCAGTACCTTAAAATCGCGGTCCTGACCAGGGTCGCAAAATATACCTACGAGGGCAGCCTGGCGGAACACGCCCCGGAAATCCCGTACGAGATGATTCCCGGCCCGCTGCCGACGTTCCGCTGCTGCATCTACAAGGAGCGGGAAATCATCCGCGAGCGCTTCGCGGCCGCGTGCGGGCGCAGCCTGCCCGGGCAGCCGGGCGGAAAAGTGCTCGGCGTTCTGCCGGCGGCCTGCGAAGGGTGCCCCATCAGCAGGTTCCGGGTCACGGACAACTGTCAGAACTGCCTGGCGCACAAGTGCCGGGACGCCTGCCGTTTCGGCGCCATCACCATCACGGCAAGAGGGGCCTACATCGACCCGAAAAAGTGCAGGGAATGCGGGCAGTGCGCCGCCGCATGCCCGTACAACGCCATCTCCGACACGCTGCGTCCCTGCGTGAGGGCCTGCCCCGTGCGCGCCATCGGGAAGGACGAATACCAGCGCTCGGCCATCGACTACGACCGCTGCATCGGCTGCGGGGCCTGCATGAAAGCCTGCCCGTTCGGCGCCATCACGGACCGCTCCGAGATTATCGAGGTGATCGAGGCCCTCAAGAGCGGGGCCCCCGTGGTCGCCGTCTTCGCCCCCGCGATAGAGGGGCATTTCGGCGCCGCGACGGTCGGCATGCTGAAAAGCGCGATGAAAAAGCTCGGCTTTTCCGACGCCGTCGAGGTTTCGCTCGGGGCCGACGCCGTCGC
>DHOB01000054.1:14579-15485 GCA_002409675.1 Ruminococcaceae bacterium UBA5401 | reverse complement strand
ACGTCCGCCAGCGCCGTCTGCGGACGGACCATGGCGGCGCACAGAGAAAGCCTTTCTCCCAGAGAAAAAAGCGGCCGGCTCACGGCTTCCGCCCTCCAGCCAAACGGCCGCCCGGCGGAATGACAGCCGGGCGGCCGCAGTCAGCCGTCGCCATTTATTTTTCCGCCTTCTGCGGAACGGATGTCAGGCGCGCGTTCAGCTCCTGCACCATCTCGTCGGGGTCGATGGCATGCACCAGGCACGCCTGCTCCAGCGTCTCGCCGCGGGAAGCCGGGCATCCGACGCAGTACATCCCCATGGCGAAGAAGAACTCCGCCACTTCCGGGTCCTGATCGAGGATGTCGCCGATCAGCATGTCTTTCGTAATGGTCGCCATATTAAAATCCTCCGAATTTTCGTCCTGTTATTCATATCTCCAAGAATACGATTATTATAATACCATCGCCGTTTCTTTGCAAGTTTCGGGGCAAAAAAAGCGCCCTTCCCCGCCCTCTTTGCGCGGGAAAAGGCGCCTTCGCCCTCGGCGCTACGGCCGCACGGTGACAACGCAGAAACGCTGGCCCGTTCCGCCCCGGGGCGTGGCGTAAACGCCCGCGACGCCCGTGCCGACCGCGGCGATTTTATAGTAGGAACTGCCGCCGGATTCCCGGACGGAAACCGTCCGGATGATGCCCGTGTTCCCGCAGCCGAAAGTATAGGGGACGCCCGCCGCCCCCGTGAGCTTGAACTGGTAGGTCGCACCCTTTTTCATCGTGAGGGTAGAGGGCGTGTCGGACTTCAGCTCCTGCGGCGACGGAGCCATCTGGTTCTGCGCAGCTTTGACCGTGACAACGCAGAAGCGGGTCCCGCTTCCGTTCTGCGGCGTCGCGTAGACCCCCGCGATGCCCGTGCCGACCGCGGCGATTT
>DHOB01000054.1:14100-14370 GCA_002409675.1 Ruminococcaceae bacterium UBA5401 | reverse complement strand
AAAGTATAGGGGACGCCCGCCGCTCCCGTGAGCTTGAACTGATAGGTCGCGCCCTTTTCCATCGTGAGGGTGGAGGGCGTGTCGGACTTCAGCTCCTGCGGCGACGGGGCCGGCGGACTCTGCGCGGCTTTGACCGTGACAACGCAGAAGCGGGTCCCGCTTCCGTTCTGCGGCGTCGCGTAGACCCCCGCGATGCCCGCGCCGACCGCGGCGATTTTATAGTAGTAGCTGCCCCCGGATTTCCGCGCGGAAACCGTCCGGATGATGCTC
>DHOB01000054.1:1941-13938 GCA_002409675.1 Ruminococcaceae bacterium UBA5401 | reverse complement strand
AAAGTATAGGGGACGCCCGCCGCCCCCGTGAGCTTGAACTGATAGGTCGCGCCCTTTTCCATCGTGAGGGTGGAGGGCGTGTCGGACTGTATCGTCGTCGGTGCCGGGCTGAGCGGCTCGGACGGCTGGGTCCCGGTGCCGGTATAGTCCACATAGCTCACATCCATGTCCACAAGGCCGTCGATGCCGTCCACATGGCCGTCCGAAGCATACTGCCATATGTCGCACAGGGAAGAGCGGTCGGTGTCTTCCGGCGTCGCATTGCTGTACCAGGCCATCCAGATGCCGTACCCGGCCGCGCGGATGCAGTCCGCGTCGAGATATTTGGCCCCGTAAAGCCAGTTGTAGTTGCTGTAAACCACGGGCTTGTAGCCCGCCGCCTTGACGCGCGCGCAAAATTCCAGCACCATGTCGGTCAGCTTGTCGCGCCCCATACTGGAAAGTTCCGTCGTTCCGGGCTTGTTTTCCACATCGCAGGCCACGGGGTATGTAATCGAGTAGGGGCGGATGGCCTCCAGAAAATCGTCGGCCTGGGCCGCCGCATCGCCCGCGCGCAGAAAGTGGTACGCGCCGATCGGCAGCCCGGCCGCCAGCGCCGCGGAAGCGTGGTCTGTAAATTTGTCGTCGACATAGTCCACGCCCTCAGTCGCTTTGAGCATTGCGAACTGGATGCCGTCGTTGCGCACGGCCGTGAAGTCCACGTCGGGCTGCCAGTGGGAGATGTCGATGCCGCGCGCCACGCCTTGCTTGCCGACATACACAGTACACGAGCGCTGGTTGCCGTCGGGGAACCTGGCGGTCACGACGCTGCGCCCGTTGCGCTCGGCCGTCACGGTGCCCCACCCGTCGACCATTACGGCGGACGGGTCGGAAGAAGACCAGAACACGCCGCTCGCGGGTGCTGAACCGCAGTAGGCCGTGATTTTGGCTGTCTGGCCCTGCTCCATCTTCAGCGTCGAATCGCTCAGCCAGTCACCCTCCTGTGCAAACGCAGGAGCGACGGCCATCAGCGCGGCGAAGGCCACGGCGAGAAGCATCGTCCCTATTTTTTTTAACAATGCGATTCCTCCAATTCCCGGAAAAATTCCCGATTCGCCGGCTGCCCTGAAGCACCGTGTCGAAAATAGGCAGATTCACAATATCTATTATATTTTTTTAACCGTTTTCTGTCAAGAAAATGGTGGAAGGCATATTTTTACAGACCCGGCGCCGCCCCGCAGGAATTAAAGATGCGGCAAAAAGAAACTTCTTGTACCCGCGCCCCCGTTTATGCTATAATGACAGGTACTGATATATTCTTAACAATCTTGGAAGCATACATTCCAAATTTCGTCGGAGGGAAACAGCATGGCGGTTAAAATCATTACGGCGAAGGAAGCCGCCCGGATGATTCCGGACGGGGCGACCGTGGGAACCAACGGGTTCATGGGCACCGCTTTCCCGGAAGAAATCGCGCAGGAGCTGGAGAACCGCTTCTTAGAGACCGGAAAGCCGGAGGGTCTGACCCTGTTTTTCTGCGCGGCTCAGGGCGACAACAAGACCAAGGGCCTTCAGCATCTGGCGCACGAAAAGCTGCTGCGCCGCACAATCGGCGGGCACTACGGCATGGCGCGCAAAGTCGGGGCGCTCACCGCCCAGAACAAGATTGAGACCTACGACCTCCCCCAGGGTGTGATGGCGGGGATGCTGCGGGCGGCTGCGGCGCATCAGCCGGGCGTGCTGACGCGCGTGGGCCTCGGGACGTTTGTGGACCCGCGCGTTTCCGGCGGCAAAATGAACGAGCGCACCCGCCGCTGCGAAGACCTGGTCCAGCTCGTCCATCTGAACGGGGAAGATCTGCTGTTCTATAAAAGCGTCCCGATCGATTTCGCGCTGATTGCCGGCACCTACGCCGACGAGGACGGGAACATCTCGTTTGAGCGCGAGGGGGTCAGGGCCGAATCGCTGGATTTGGCGATGGCCTGCAAGAATTCCGGCGGAAAAGTGCTGGTGCAGGTCCAGAACGTGGTGAAATCCGGCTCGCTCAACCCGCGCAAGGTGGAAATCCCCGGCGTCCTCGTGGACTCCGTGGTCGTGGCGAGCGACCTCAAATACTGCATGCAGAACTTCGGCACGCAGTACAACCCCGGATTTTCGGGGGAGCACCGGATGAGCATCGCGGAATCAAAGCCCGTGCCGCTGAGCAGCAAAAAAATCATCGGCCGGCGCGCCGCGATGGAGCTGCAGACCGGTGGGGTCGTGAACCTGGGCGTCGGCATCCCCGAATACATCTCTCTGGTGGCGGCCGAAGAGGGCATCACTGACCGCTTCACGCTGACGGTGGAAGACGGGCTGTTCGGCGGCAGCCCGCAGAGCGGGCTGGATTTCGGCGTCAGCCTGAACCCTTCCTGCATGGTGACCATGGCTTCCATGTTCGATTTCTACGACGGGGGCGGGCTGGACCAGGCGTTCGTCGGCTTTGCCGAAGGCGACCTGAAAGGGGACGTGAACGTCTCCCAGTTTGCCGACCGCCTGCCGGGCTGCGGCGGCTTCATCGACATCACGCAGAACACCAAGCGGGTGTATTTCTGCGGCACGTTCACGGCGGGCGGTCTGGTCGTGAAGGCCGGGGACGGAAAGCTGCACATCGTGCGGGAAGGCAAAATCGACAAGTTCTGCAAAAAGGTGCAGCAGATTACGTTCAGCGCCGAGACGGCGCTCAAAAACCGCCTGCCCGTCCTGTACATCACCGAGCGGGCCGTCTTCCGCCTGACGGAAAAGGGCCTGGTCCTCTGCGAGGCGGCCCCCGGCATCGACCTGGAAAAAGACATCTTCGCGCACATGCCGGAAAAGCCGCCTCTCGCGCCCGACTTCAAGCAGATGGACGAGCGGATTTTTCGGGATGAAAAAATGGGCCTGAAAGGCTGAACGGCCACCCCTCCCCCGGCTGCGCGCCTGTCTTCATGCGCTGTTTTTCTGCGGCGCCGGAACGCAAACACAACAGGCGCGGGTCTGTCAAACACAAAGGTTCAGAATGTTGGACTTGCCGCTTTATCCCGCAAGCGCTATAATTAGGATGATTTTATGAAGGGATTGACATCGTACTCTTTGCAGTGGAAGGGATTGGCATGAAAGTTGTTTTCATTACGCCTGCCAGTAAGGTGCGCAGAAAGAGACTGTACAGAATCGGCAATCTGGTTTACGGCCATCCAAACGCCATCACAGGGCCTCTGATCCTCGGCCACATTCTGAAAGACGCAGGGCACGATGTGTCGGTATATGAGGAACTTTACGCCGACGTGGATTATTCAAAGCTGCTCGACGCCGATGTCTTTTGCCTCTATACGATGACATCGAACGCCCCGAGGGCCTACGAGCTCGCCGATATGCTTCATCGGGAATCGAACGCGCGCATCCTAATCGGAGGCATGCACGCGAGCGTACTGCCTCAAGAAGCGCTGCAGCATGCGGATCAGGTGATTGTCGGCGAGGGAGAAACCGTGATTCTCGACGCAGTTGAAGGGCGTAATACGAAAAAGATCATTCACGCCCCCTGCCTAAAGGATCTTGACGATGCGCCGTTCCCGGATTATTCCATCCTGAAGACCCGCTGCGACTGCGCCAATGTGATGTCGACGCGCGGCTGCCCGTTCTGCTGTTCTTTCTGCACAACTTCGCGGATGTTCCACCCTTACAGAGAGAGAAGCATCGACAGCGTGATGGATGAGCTTCGGTACTACAAAAGCCTCGGGTTCAAGTATATGAATTTCGAGGATGATAATTTTACGGCGAATAAGGAGCGGGCAAAAGAGATCTGCCGACGGATGATTCGGGAAAATCTCGTGTTTCGGGAGACGTTTTTCTTCGGCAGGACCGATATGGCGAACGACGACGAACTTCTCGGCCTGCTTCAAAAAGCGCATCTGACGCGGGCGCTTGTCGGGATTGAATCGCTCAACCAGCAATCGCTCGACGAAATCAATAAGCATCAGAAGGTCGCAGATATCAAGCGGTGCGCGGCCGCGCTCGCAAAGCATAAAATCCGCCTGATTGCGAGCATCGTGCTCGGGATTGATACGGATCGGCAGGAAGATATCCTCAAAGGCGTGGAATTTTCCAAAAAAATCAACGCCTATCAGCTTCAGCCCGCGATTCTGACGCCGTTTCCCGGAACCGCCGTCTACAGGCAGTACAAAAAAGAAGGCAGAGTCCTGACGGAGGACTGGAGCCTGTTTGACATGATGAACGTGACATTTCTGCCAAAGACGATGACGCCGTGGGAATTGCAGGAGCTGTTTTTCAAAGCCGTGAAGCGATTCTACACTTTCTTTTCGTCGTTCCGAATCTGGAAAATTTTCGGCGCAAATTTCGGGCTGCGCCGCATTGCATTTTCGTTTGTGGTCAAAATAGGCGTATTTGCCTTAAACCTGGTTGCCCGCTTCGGCAGGCACACCAGTTTGTACCGTTTGAAACATTTGCCGGCGGGGAAACTTCCGGAATACATGTGACGCCTGCCGATAAACTCGAGGCCAGGCTTTAAAAGCCGGGGAAAATAAAAATGAGGAAGAAAATACTCGTTGCTGCAGCCGTGATAGCAGCGGCTCTGCTGGCAGGCTTATCTTTTGCCTTTTTTGCGCCAAAGGCTCAGCCGGCTGAAAAAACGGTCACCGTGCAGGTAGTCGCGGAAAAAGAGGGTGTCAACAAATCGTTTACCTACAGGACGGAGCGGGCTTTTATGGCGGATCTGCTGGAAGACGAAAAAAAAGACCTGAAGCCCGAAATGGAAAACGGGCCATACGGAAAATTTGTCGCCGGCCTGCTCGGAATCCGGGCTGATCCAAAAAAAGAGTATTACAACATCAAGGTGGATGGCAAAGACGCCGCCCAGGGTGTTTCCGAACTTCCCCTGAAGGATAAGAGCAAAATAACGTTTACACTTACCCCGCTATGAAGTGCAAAAAGCTGGGCCTGCTCGACGCAGCATTGATCGGCCTCTGGGCCGCCATGACCTTTGCCGTTAAGATTGTTCTGGCGCCCATAGCGAACGTCGAGCTCGTTTCGCTGCTGCTTTGCACATTCACCGTGGTGATGGGACTGAAGCGCGGGGTTCTCTGTGCGCTTGTCTTTACGACGCTTACCGTTTTTGAAAGCTCTTATTACGGTGCGGGCGACTGGATCGCGCTTTATTATATCAACTGGCCGCTCCTTACCGTTCTGACCCGCATCTTTCTGGGGAAAAAGCAGAATGAATTCAGGGCGGCAGCGCTTCTCGGGCTGTTCGGCCTGCTGTTCGATATCCCTTCCGCAGGCATCAAGTGGCTGCTGTTCGGACCGGTTTATGCGCTCACCTACCTGGTGAGCGGCATTGCGTTCGACCTTATGCACGGGGCCGCCAATTTCGTCTCCGCGCTGTTTTTATATCAGCCATGCATCACGGCGCTTGATAAAGTGCGGAAAAAGGCTTCCTGACCATCGTCCGCCGCTCACCGCTTTTTATCGTAAGCGTGGAATCAGACCGCTCCCGTGCCTCGCATTGGTGCAGGGCGCATTTCATGCGAAACATTCTGGTCCATGGGCCGCAGAAGGACAAGAAATCGTTTGCGGCCCGACTCAAGGAAATCCGGCTGGCGCCTTCCTCCAAACTGGCCAGGCAGCGCGCAGAACAGTTGTCTGAGCAATACGGAAAGTGGTTTCCGAGGGCCATTGAGCTTCTGGAAGATGGGCTGGAGGATTCTCTGGCTTTCTATGCGTTTCCGGAGCTGGATATCCGCAAAATTTCTTCCACCAATATGCTCGAACGGCTCAACAGGGAAATCCGCCGCAGAACCAATGTGGTCGGGATCTTCCCAAACTCGAATTTCTATCTGCGGCTGGTAACCGCTTATCTCATGGAATATGCCGATGACTGGTCTGTTTCCAGGGCATACCTGAACCCGATATCCGTTCAGACGTTGCTCAAGCATGCCGCCTGATCCATTCCACGGTCCAAAATAGCGAACTTCTCTTGACACTATCAAAAATTCCCGTAAAGCAGGTATAAAAGCGGCCTTCTTTCGGTGACGGAGCTGACGTATCGCCATGGAGGGAACCGGCGCATTGAGCTGCCTGCTTGAAAAACGGGATCTTGAATTTCAAACTCCAGCAGAAAGAACGAAGCGCCCTGCCGCTTTTGGCAGGACGCTCCATTCTTTTTCCGCGGGGAAAGCCTTACTTCATGCCTTCCTCGTACTTTTTAATCATGTTTTTGACCATCTGTCCCCCGACAGAACCGTTCTGCTGGGAGGTCAGGTCGCCGTTATAGCCCTGCTTCAGGTTCACGCCCACTTCGGACGCAGCCTCCATCTTGAATTTCTCAAGGGCCGCACGGGCTTCCGGAACTACATTCTTAGCCATACTCGAAAACACTCCTCGTCAAAAAAGTGGATTCGCGTTTGCCTTACTATTGTGCGTCCGCCGCGCCGATTTATGAGTGTTTGTATTTTCCATGGCCGGGAGCCGGATTTTTCCGCCCGCGCGGGCGGCGTTTATTTTTCGTGCTCCTTCTCCCGGACGTAGATCAGCCGCACATGCCCGTCTTTGCCGCGCACGGCGCGCAGCTCGAAAATCCCGAGCGATTTGATGAACGGCGTGAGCTTTTTAAAGCCGTAATTGCGCACGTCAAAATCCGGATACCGCTTCGTGAGGATGTTCCCGATATCCCCGAGGGAAGCCCACCCGTCGTCGTCCGACGTCTCTTCCACGATGGTCAGCACGGTGTTGCGCACCGCGTCCAGCGACGTGTGGTCCAGGCCGGAGAGATTTTTCGGCGCGGGCTCCGAAGGGCTGGGGCTTTCCGGTCTCGCGTCCTGCGCAAGGACTTCAAGGTATTTGAACTTGTTGCACGCGGCGATGAACGGGCTGGGCGTTTTCTTTTCGCCCATGCCGACCACCACCATGCCGGATTCGCGCAGGCGCGCGGCGAGCCGCGTGAAGTCGCTGTCGCTCGAAACGATGCAGAACCCGTCGATGTTTCCGGAATAGAGGATATCCATCGCGTCGATGATCATCGCGGAATCCGTCGCGTTCTTCCCCGTCGTATAGCCATACTGCTGGATGGGGGTGATGGAATTGTCGAGCAGCACGTTTTTCCACGAAACCATCGCCGGCCTCGTCCAGTCGCCGTAAATCCGCTTGATGGTCGCCACGCCGTCGTTTGAAATCTCGTCTAAAATAAACTTGATATACTTTTCGGACACGTTATCCGCGTCAATCAGCACGGCAAAACGCTTTTCGTCCGCCATAACAGCACCTCTTTATTCTGTGTCTCCAAAAGTTCCCTCCCCGCATCCGTTCCGGCGGCAAAGCGGCTACTGCGCGAGCAAGTCGGTCTTTTCGGCATGGCCGGTGTATGTCGGGACAAGCTGATGGACGATTTCCACCATCTTCTCGTTGTCGACGCCCGCCACCTTGCGGAGCGCTTCGATGTCGCTCAGAAAAGTCTCTTCGTTGAACGGAATGGGGTTGCCGATATAAATCAGTTCGTGCGAAGTCTTCTTGCAGCCGCCCTCGCTGTCGAGGAGCAGCTCTTCGCACAGCTTTTCGCCCGGGCGCAGCCCCGTGTATTTGATTTTGATGTCCCTGTCCGGCTCATAGCCGGAAAGCCGAATCAGGTTCCGCGCAAGGTCCACAATCTTGACCGGGCGGCCCATGTCGAGGACGAAAATCTCGCCGCCCTTCGCCATTCCTCCGGCCTGAATCACGAGCCGGGCCGCCTCCGGAATCGTCATGAAATACCGCATGATGTCCGGATGCGTGACGGTGACCGGCCCGCCCTCCGCAATCTGCTGCTTGAAGAGCGGAATCACGCTGCCGTTGCTCCCCAGCACGTTGCCGAAGCGCACGGCGACGAAGCCGGTCCTGCTGTGGCGGCTGTAATACTGCACAATCAGCTCGCAGATGCGCTTGGTCGCGCCCATGATGTTGGTCGGGTTGACCGCCTTGTCGGTTGAAATCAGCACCATGCGCCGCACATGGAACTTGTCGCACGCCTGGGCCACGTTCAGCGTGCCGAACACGTTGTTCTTGACCGCTTCGCCGGGGCTCAGCTCCATCAGCGGAACATGCTTGTGGGCGGCCGCGTGGAACACGACGTCCGGCCTCATGCAGGAGAAGATATGGTCGATTCTGGCGCGGTCGCGCACGGAGCCGATGATGACCTCCATATCCAGCTTGGGGAAGCGCCGCAGCAGCTCGTTCTGAAGCTCATAGGCGTTGTTCTCATAAATCTCCAGCACAATCAGCTTTTTGGGGTGGAAGCAGGCGATCTGCCGGCAGAGCTCGCTGCCGATGGAACCGCCCCCGCCGGTCACGAGAATCACCCGGTCGCGCAGGTACCCGCTGATTTCTTCGACGTTCAGCTTGACCTCGTCCCGCCCCAGCAGGTCGAGGATGTTGACGTCGCGGACCTTGAGCGGCTCCGCGTTCCCCTCCAGAATCTCATAGAGGGCGGGGATTGTCTTCAGGCGGCAGTTCGTCTTGGCGCAGATGTTCAGAATTTCGCGCTTGTCCGCCTGCCGGGCGGTGGCGATGGCGAGGATGATTTCGTCCACGTTGTAGCGGGCCGCAATCCGGGGGATGCTCTCTCTGCCGCCGGCCACCTTCACGCCGTGGATGCGCGTGCCGCGCTTCTTTTTGTCGTCGTCGATCGCCACCACCGGGACGCCCTTCGACTGGGGCGCGCTCTTCAGGTCCTTGATGACCATGGAGCCCATCTCGCCGGCCCCGATGACCATGACCCGGTGGGAAAAGCCCCCGCCCCGGATGCCGGCCCGCCTGCGCTTCACGCTGCGGAAAAAGCGGATGGCGAACCGCGAGCCGCCGACCAGGAACAGCGTGAGCAGCCAGCCCATCACATAGACCGGAATCGGGAACCGCTGGAGCGGAAAGCCGTCGGAGTCGGTCAGGAGCCGCGGAAAGGCCGTGTACCCCAAGACGGTCACGATAACGCAGGCCGTCGTGGTGCCGTAAAAAATCTGGAGCAGCTCGTCCAGGCTGGCGAACTGCCACATGGTGCTGTAAAACCGGAACAGCGCGAACACGGCGATGCAGACCAGCGTCATCCACGGGATGCTGGCACGGAAAGATTCGATATAATAAAACGGAATGCTGTTTTCCGGCAGAAAGCGGAACACAAAGGCCAGCCAGTAGCTGAAAAAGACACAGAGCGCATCAATCACAACCTGCGGGGCCAGGTTCCGAAGGCTCATCCTTTTACTTGTCATACCATTACTCCAATGCGAAACGATACTCAACCGGTTAAGTATAGCACAAACCGGTCGCAAAATAAATAACCCTTTTGCCCCAAAAAGCCTACTTCTTGGGGAATCCGCGCCGTTTCCCCACAATCTGAGGGTGTTTTTACCCCTTTCCCACCACAGAGCGCGGTGCCGGCAAAAAGCAGACACAGGGAAAAAGGAGCGCCGCGGCACGGCACTCCTTTTTCAGGCAGCAGTCACAAAACTCATTCACCGTCGCCGCTGTTCTGGCCGGACGGTTCCTGTTTTTCTTCCGTTTCGTCCCCGTCTTCGTCCTCCAGGTCGAACTCCAGCGTTTCCCCGCAGTTCGGGCACTCCATCTCGCCCTTCTGAAGGGAATCTTCCGAAAGGCGCAGAGTCTTATGGCAGTTGGGGCAGGTCACTTCATATTCGCCCCGGCCGTCGCCCTCATCGTCAGAGTCGTCCCCGTCGTCCTCCTCGTCCTCCGGCTCTTCGTCAATATCGTAAAAATCGTCTTCCAGCGAACCGAGGTCCTCGTCCACCGCATCAAGCTGGTCGGAGAGGTCGTTGATATTGCCTTCCATTTCGGACATCGAAAGAGCCATGTCGTCCAGCAGGTCGATGATGGCGTTGAGTACTTTCACTTCTTTTTTGTCCGCATCCAGCTCCAGCCCTTCCGCCAGCCCCCGGATGTAGGAAACCCGTTCCGTGCTTTTCATGAGTCTGCCCTCCCTGTTTTTGTTCTTCGGCATTTTGGCCGCCCTCCCTGCGATAGTATCCGTTAGGCGCGCTCCATATATTCGCCCGTGCGGGTGTCAATCCGTATTTTTTCGCCCTCATTGATAAAAAGCGGGACCTTGATTTCCGCGCCGGTTTCCACGGTGGCGGGCTTTGTGGCATTGGTCGCGGTGTCGCCCTTGAACCCCGGGTCGGTCTTGGTGATGACCAGCTCCACGAAATTCGGCGGCTCGACCCCGAAAGGCTTGCCTTTGTAGGAAAGGATTTTGCAGTTCATGTTTTCTTTCACGAACTTGAAATTGTCGCCCAGGATTTCCTTGCTGATGGGGATCTGCTCGAAGGACTCCGGGTCCATAAAATAGTAGAGATCGCCGTCGTTGTACAGGTACTGCATCTCTTTGCGCTCGATAAAGGCCGTCGGGAACTTGTCGTTCGGGTTGAACGTCCGCTCCGTCACGGCGCCGGTGATGATGTTCCGGATTTTCGTGCGGACGAACGCCGCCCCTTTGCCAGGCTTCACGTGCTGGAATTCGATGATGGAGTACACGCTGCCCTCCATCTCAAACGTCGCACCGTTTCGGAAATCGCCTGCTGATATCATTGGTCTGAGCCTCCGTTTTTTACTGTCGTATCTATCGATAGTGTATAATATTTCCCCGCATTTTTCAAGCAAAATTTTACAGAACAAGCGAGGGGCCCGCCGAACCCGGCCGGCCCCGGCCGCTCACATCAAATCCTGCAGCGCGGCGAGCGCCAGAAAATAGCTGTTCTTGCCGAAGCCGGCAATCTGCCCCGCGCACACGGCCGCAATCACGCTGGTGTGGCGGAACTCCTCGCGCGCATAGATGTTGCTCATGTGGACCTCCACGAACGGGATGCGGACCGAGGCGATCGCGTCGCGCAGCGCATAGCTGTAATGCGTGAGCGCCCCGGCGTTGATGACCGCGCCGTCGTACGCGTCCTTCGCGGCGTGGATGCGGTCTATCAGGTCGCCCTCGTGGTTGGACTGGAAGATGTCGCAGTCGCAGTTCAGGCGCCCCGCGTTCTCCACAATCTGCCGTTCGATACTCTCCGCGGTCTCGTCGCCGTAGACGCCCTTTTCCCGCACGCCGACCATGTCCATATTGGGCCCGAGCAGGACCAGAATCTTTTTTCTGCCCATCTTTTAACCGTCCCCGTTCTTCTTTTCACATATTGCGCCGCGCTCCGCTTTTCTGCGGACGGGCTTTTCGAGCCAGCGCCGGACGCGGAACCCAAAGGACGTCTCTTTCTGCCCCGGCAGCAGCAGGATGGATTTCATCCGCGCCAGATGCGCGCCCAGGATATCGGTGAACACCTGGTCCCCGACCGCCGCGGTCCGCCGCGGCGCCACGCCGAGGCGCCGGGCAGCCAGGCGGTAGGCATACGGCAGGGGCTTCATCGCCATGGCCAGAAAGGGAAGGCCGTACTGCCGGGCGAAGGGTCTGACGCGCTCTTCAAAGTTGTTCGACAAAATCATCATGCGGATTCCCGCCCTGCGCAGCCGCCGGGACCATTCCACCGTGCCGGCAAACGGCGTCTGCGATCCGTGGAACGCAAGGGTATTGTCCACATCCAGCAAAAGGGCCTTCACATCCATGGTGCGGAGCAGCTCCGGCGTAATCTCCGTCACTCTCGCAAGCGAAACCGTCGGCAGCAGCAGCGACAACCGGCGCACCCTCCCTTCCCTACGCCGAGCCCAAAAAAGCGGGCATGCGCCCGCTTTTTTAACATGTCTGGCTTCCTGTGCCGCCTTCTACTTATACCTGCGTTTGCGGGCGGCTTCGGACTTCTTTTTACGTCTTACGGAAGGCTTTTCGTAGGCTTCCCTTTTGCGGACTTCAGCGATGACACCCGCCCTGGCGCACTGCTTCTTGAAGCGGCGCAGAGCACTGTCCAGAGATTCATGATCCCTGACTCTGATTTCAGCCATTTATCTTCCCTCCCATCCGCCAAAAGGCAGGGGTAATAGCAAATGTTATGCTACATAGTAATATTATACCGGTTC
>DHOB01000054.1:0-1654 GCA_002409675.1 Ruminococcaceae bacterium UBA5401 | reverse complement strand
CCGACCGTGTGGCCGCCCTCGCGGATAGCGAAGCGGAGGCCCTCCTCCATGGCGATTGGGGTAATCAGCTCGACCGTCATCTCGACGTTGTCGCCCGGCATGCACATCTCGGTGCCCTGCGGCAGGGTGATGGTGCCGGTCACGTCGGTCGTGCGGAAATAGAACTGCGGGCGGTAGTTGTTGAAGAAAGGCGTGTGGCGCCCGCCCTCGTCTTTGGTCAGGACGTAGACCTTGCCCTCGAACTTGGTGTGCGGATGCACGGTGCCCGGTTTTGCGACGACCTGGCCGCGCTCGATCTCTTCGCGCTGGATGCCGCGCAGCAGCATGCCGATGTTGTCGCCAGCCTCTGCAAAATCGAGTGTCTTGCGGAACATTTCGAGGCCGGTGACGACCGACTTCTTTTTCTCGGGGGAGAGGCCGACGATTTCGACATCGTCGCCGATTTTTGCCATGCCGCGCTCCACTCTTCCGGTTGCGACCGTGCCGCGGCCGCTGATAGTCATAACGTCCTCGATCGGCATCAGGAAGGGCAGGTCGGACTTGCGGTCCGGCGTGGGGATAAAGTTGTCGACCGCATCCATCAGCTCCAGGATGGACTTGTACTCCGGCGCGTTGATGTCGGTGGATTTGCTCTCGAGGGCCTTCAGGGCGGAGCCGCGGATGATCGGGGCCTTGTCGCCCGGGAAGCCGTATTCGGTCAGCAGGTCGCGGATCTCCATTTCCACCAGGTCCAGCAGTTCGGCGTCGTCAACCTGGTCGACCTTGTTCATATAAACGACGATATAGGGCACGCCCACCTGACGGGCCAGCAGGATATGCTCGCGCGTCTGGGGCATGGGGCCGTCGGCGGCCGACACGACCAGGATGGCACCGTCCATCTGCGCGGCGCCCGTAATCATGTTCTTGATATAATCGGCATGGCCGGGGCAGTCGACATGCGCGTAGTGGCGCTTGTCGGTCTGATACTCCACGTGGGCCGTGTTGATGGTGATGCCGCGCGCACGCTCTTCAGGGGCCTTGTCAATATTGGCATAATCGACGAAGCTGGCCTCGCCCTTCATGGCAAGGACTTTCGTGATAGCCGCCGTAAGGGTTGTTTTGCCATGGTCGACATGGCCGATGGTGCCAATGTTGACATGGGGTTTGGACCGGTCAAATTTTGCTTTTGCCATGGGAGATCCTCCTTTTATTTCTCTATCTGGATCTTATTAGATTCCAAAAAAGTTCTCGAAAACCACGGAATTCATGCTTCACATTTTAACAATAAATCGGGTAAAAATCAAGCGTCTTTTGCGTCCTATTCCGGTTTCTTGCTGCGTGAAACAATGATTTTCTCGGAAATATTTTTCGGGGCCTCGGCGTAATTGTCCGGCTCCATCACGTACTGCCCGCGCCCCTGCGTCTTGGAGCGCAGGTCCGTGGCGTAGCCGAACATCTCGGAAAGCGGAACCCTCGCGCGGATGCGCTGGGCGCCGGGGATGGCGTCCATCCCCTCAATCATGCCGCGGCGGGAGTTCAGGTCGCCCATCACGTCGCCCATGTACTCTTCCGGGATGGTGACGTTGACCTTCATAATCGGCTCCAGGATAACCGGGTCCGCCTTCGACATGGCGTCCTTGAACGCCATGGAACCGGCGATCTTAAACGCCAGCTC
>DHOB01000048.1:3505-6298 GCA_002409675.1 Ruminococcaceae bacterium UBA5401 | reverse complement strand
ACAAAGCCCTGCGCGGCGGCCTCCTCGTAGCCGGAGCTGCCGTTGAACTGCCCCGCGCCGTACAGACCGGGGAAGTCGCGGAACTCCAGCGTCGCGCGAAGCTGCAGCGGGTCGGCGCAGTCGTACTCGATGGCGTAGGCCGTGCGCATAATCTCCACATGCTCCAGCCCCGGAATCGTGCGGTAAAAGGCGAGCTGCACGTCCTCCGGCAGAGAGGAGCTCATCCCCTGCAGGTACATCTCCTCGGTGTCCAGCCCGCACGGCTCGATGAAGAGCGGGTGGCGCTTTTTGTCCTTGAACCGCACCATCTTGGTCTCGATGCTCGGGCAGTAGCGCGGGCCGATTCCCGTGATGCCGCCGGTGTAGAGCTGCGAGCGGTGCAGGTTCCGCAGGATGATGCGCTTGGTCTCCTCGTTGGTCCACGTGACGTAGCAGACCGCGCGGTTCCTGCCGGGCTGCAGCGTGTCGTACGAGAACGGAACGACCGGGTCGTCGCCGTGCTGCACCTGAAGGCCGTCGAAATCGATGCTGGAGCGCAGCACCCGCGCGGGGGTGCCGGTCTTGAACCGGCGCAGGCGGATGCCGAGCTTCCGCAGCGAGGAGGTCAGGAACGCGGCGGGGAACATGCCGTCCGGCCCGCTTTCGTAAGAGACCTCGCCCACGAAGATTTTGCCGGCCAGATAGGTGCCGGTCGCAAAGATGACCGCCTTTGCCGTGAACGTGGCGCCGAAGCGGGTCGTCAGCTTCCACAGGCCGCCCCCGCCCGGCGCGACGGAGACGACCTCCGCCTGGCGCAGCAGCAGACCGGGCTGGCGCTCCAGCTTGCGCTTCATGATTTTGCCGTACTCGCGCCGGTCGATCTGCGCCCGCAGCGAGTGGACGGCCGGCCCCTTGCCGCGGTTCAGCATCCGGCTCTGGATGAAGCACTCGTCGGTCGTGCGGCCCATCTCGCCGCCGAGCGCGTCGAGCTCGCGGACGAGGTGCCCCTTCGCCGTCCCGCCGATGGAGGGGTTGCACGGGCAGTTTCCCACCGCGTCCAGGTTGATGGTGAAAACAATCGTCTGACACCCCAGGCGCGCCGCGGCGAGGCCCGCCTCGATTCCCGCGTGCCCCGCGCCGATGACGGCCACGTCGATGGCTCCGGCGTCGTAACTCAAAATCGGTTCCCCTTTTCCAAAGACTGATTTATTTTCCCACGCAGAAACGGCGGAACACATCGTCCACCACTTCTTCCGTGACCTTCTCGCCCGTCAGCTCCAGCAGCGCGGAGACCGCGTCCTCCACCGAAATCGTCACGGCGTCAAACGTCATGCCGGCGCGCAGGGCCTCCAGCGCCTCGCCGAGGCTCTCGTCCGCGCGGCGCGCGGCGTCCCGCTGGCGCTCGGTGAACAGCGCCCCCTGCGAAGGGTCGCAGTCCGCCGCGTCCAGCACGTCCAGCACCGCGCGCGTCAGACTTTCCAGCCCTTCGCCGGAAGCGGCCGAGATGGATACTATATGTTTAAAATAGTGCTGAATATACTTTTTGTCTAATTTCTGCGGCAGGTCGATTTTGTTGACGACCGCCACGCACGGCAGGCCGCGGACTTCTTCCGCGAGGCCGCGGTCGTCCGCGTCCCACGGGCGGGAGGCGTCGAAGACGGCCAGCACCAGCTGGGCGGAGCGCGCGCGGGCGCGGGCGCGGGAAACGCCCGCCTTTTCGACGGGGTCGTCCGTCCGGCGGATGCCGGCGGTGTCCGCCAGGCGCAGCGGCACGCCGCCGAGCAGCACGGTGTCCTCCACCACGTCGCGCGTGGTGCCGGCGTACCGCGTGACGATGGAGCGGTCGCACCCGGCCAGCAGGTTCATCAGCGTGGATTTGCCCACGTTCGGCTTGCCGGCGATCACGGTGTCCACCCCTTCGCGCAGGGCGCGGCCGGCCTCGAACTGCCGCAGCAGCGCGTCGAGCCGGCTCTTTGCGCCGCCGAGCGTCTTTTCAAGGCCCCCGGCCGTGACGGCCGGCACGTCGTCCTCCGGGTAATCGGCCCAGGCGTCGAGGTGCGCCGCGGCGCCGGTCAGCGTTTCGCGCACTTCGCGGATTTTTTTCTCCAGCGCGCCGCCGTGCCCGGCCAGCGCCGCCCGCGCGGCCTGCTCGCCCCGGGCCGAGACGATCTGCATCACGGACTCGGCCTCCGTGAGGCCGAGCTTGCCGTTCAGAAACGCGCGCCGGGTGAACTCGCCCGGCCCGGCGGGGGCGGCGCCGGCCCGCAGCACCGCCCGCAGCAGGCGGCGGGTCACGTACAGCCCCCCGTGGCAGGAAAGCTCCACCACGTCCTCGCCCGTAAAGCTGGCCGGCGCGCGGAAATTCAGCGCGATGACCTCGTCGATCAGAGCGCCGTCCGCGTCGTGCGCATGGCCGAACAGCGCGCGGTACCCCCGGATGTCGTCGAGCGTCTTTCCGTGCGCCGAAACGAACACCCGGCCCGCGACCTCCCGCGCGCGCGGGCCGGAAATCCGCACCACGCCGATGGCCGCCGGCGCCTGCGCGGTCGAAATCGCCGCGATGGTGTCGCCCGGCGCGTGGTATGCAAACCGTTCCATGGTGAATTCCTCCGTGCAAAAAAGGGCAATCCCAACACGGAATCGCCCCTGGATTTGATTCAGTCTTTTTTCGCGCCGTCCACCCGGCCGTAAAGCGGCGTCTTCAGGTTCTCTTCCGGCCTTGCCGCGGGAGCCCCGCCGGCAGCGGGAGCCCCGCCGGAAACGGGCGGGGTGCTTTCCGGTCCCGGCTCGGGCCGCCCGCCGGACTCCGGCCGC
>DHOB01000048.1:2368-3335 GCA_002409675.1 Ruminococcaceae bacterium UBA5401 | reverse complement strand
GGCCGCTTTTCATACGGTCTCTCATACGGTCTTCCGCGGTAAGAGCGGTTCCGGTCACCAGCCGGGTACCGGTCACCAGCCGGGTACCGGCCGTCCGCCGGGTACCGGCCACCAGCCGGGCTCCGGCCGCCAGAACGGCCGTTCGGGTTTCTGGAACGCCCCGGACCCCCGGACCTCGGCCGGCCGCCAGCCGGGTACCGGCCGCCGGACGGGTACCTGTTGCCGGCACGGCTCGGGCGGCGGCGCTCGCCGGCCACGGGGCCAATCACCACGTGGCGCCGGAGGTCCTCCCCCTCCGACCACGACTTGGCGCCCTCGACCGTCTGGACGGAGGTGTGGATGATGCGGCGCTCGTAGGGGTTCATCGGCTCCAGCGAGACGTTGCGCCCGGTGCGCAGGGATTTTTCCGCCATTTTGCGGCCGAGGGACTCCAGCGTGCGGCGGCGCTTCTCGCGGTAATGCCCGATGTCGAGCGCGACGCGGTAGTAGGGGCCGCCCTTGTGGTTGGCGACCAGCCCGGCGAGGTACTGGAGGGCGTCCAGCGTCTCGCCCCGGTGGCCGATCACAAAGCCGATGTCGCTGCCGCTGAGGGTCAGCAGAGCGCCGCCCTCCTCTTTGCGGACGGAGACGTCCGCGCCGCTCACGCCCATGCGGGAAAGCACGTTCTTCAGGTACCCGGCCGCGGCTTCGGCGGGGTCATCCTCGATATAGACCCGCACTTTGGCGGGGCTTCCGCCGAACAGGCCGAACGTCTTGCGGGTTGGCATCTCCAGAATCTCGAACTCCGCCTCATAGGATTCCACGCCCAGCTTTTTGCAGGCGGCTTCCTTCGCTTCCTCCACCGTCGGGCCCGTTCCGATTGCTTCTTTCATGTTGATCCCTCCCACAACAGGTTTGCGGCTGCGCCCGCGCCGGAACGCCCTCAATGTTTTCTCTTTTTCCCTTTCGTCTGGGCGGTTCCGGCTGC
>DHOB01000048.1:0-2174 GCA_002409675.1 Ruminococcaceae bacterium UBA5401 | reverse complement strand
GGCCGGGCTCCGGCTGCAGCGAGTTTGACCGCGGGCAGCGGCTTGAGGGCGGCTTCCTCCTGCTCGCGCAGGGCGACCCTGCGCGCCTCGGCCTGGGCGTTCAGGTCATCCGGTGCAAACCAGATGTTCAGCGCCACCGTCTGCAGAAAGCCGAGCAGCAGCGAAAGGATATAGTAGAACCCCACGGCGGCCGGCATGGTGGCGGCGAGCCACACGGAAAACAGCGGGAAGATGAAAAGCGTCGCCTTCATGCACCCCTGCTGCTGCTGCATTCCGGGCTGCATCTTCATTGTGAAGTACTGGGTGAGGTAGGCCAGCACCAGGTTCCCGATCGGGATGACCCACAGGTTCGAGCGGAACATGGTGCCGAAGATATTGCCCGGGTCGCAGGGCGTGTCCAGCAGATTCAGGCCCAGAAAGCGGAACCCGTGACTGAACGACTCCAGCCGGGCCATCTCCTGCGCGCTGAACATGGTCAGGTAGGGCCGCAGCTCGGCGAAGTGCTTGACGACCTCAATCTGCGCGTAGGTCTGGTTGAACGTGGAGCTGATGCCCGGCACGTGGCCCAGCAGGCTGACCGCCTTGTCGATTCCGGCGGAAGAGAGATGCAGCGCGTTCGCCATGGGGAACAGCACCGTGTTGTACAGGCAGAACATCACGAGCAGCGGGATGAACATGGTGGAGCACCCGCCCGCCGGGTTGACCCCCTCCCGCTCGTAGAGCTTCTGCGTCTCTATCTGCAGCTTCTGCTTGTCCTTCGCGTACTTCTTCTGCAGGTCCTTCATCTTCATCGTCAGCCTGCTGCTGGCGGCCATCGACCGCTGCGTCTTGATGGAAAACGGGAACGTCAGCAACTTGAAGAAGACCGTGAACAGGATGATGGCTCCGCCGTAGTTTTTGACCTGCACATAAAAAAACCACAAAAGGTAGCCGATCAGGCTCCCCAGAAAATTAAAAAGATCGTTCATGCGGAAAATTTCCCTGCCTTCCGAGTTAATGCCTGTCCTTTTTTTCAGGGACGGGGTCGTACCCGCCCCGGCTGAAAGGATTGCAGCGCAGGACCCGGTACAATGCCAGAAAAAAGCCTTTGAAGGCGCCGAACCGCTCGATGGCCTCTATCGCGTAATTGGAGCAGGTGGGGTAGAACCGGCAGCACGGTTTTTTCAGCGGAGAAATCGCGCGCTGGTAAAACCGGATGCAGCGGATCAGCAGCCTTTTCATCGCAGGACGCCGGCCGCCTTCAGGTGGCGCTCCATCGCGCGCCGCACCTGCTGGCTCTTCGCCATCGGCGTGCGCGCCCGCGCCACAAACACCAGGTCGCAGCCGCCGGCCACCCGCCCCGAAAGCGGGCGGAACGCCGCGCGTATCACCCGGCGCGACCGGCTGCGCCGCACGGCGTTCCCGGTCTTCTTGCTCGTCGTGATGCCGGTCCGCAGCAGGCCGCTCCGGTTCTTTACGACATACGTCACCAGAATGGGGCTCACATAGTATTTTCCCCTGCTGTACGCCCTGCGGAAATCCCTGTTCTCTCTGATTGTAACATACCCAGTCATAAATACAACCTGTCCACACTGAAAAATGATGGAAAAAAACAAAACGGCAGGGCCGCAGACAAAGAGAGGCCGCTCCCCGCGGCCCCCAGCTTCTCCCGCGTCAAATCCGCGCGCCCGTTCAGTACGACAGGCGCGCCCTTCCCTTCGCCCTGCGGCGCGAAAGCACCTTGCGGCCGTTGCTGGTGGCCATGCGCTTGCGGAAACCGTGCACTTTCTGGCGGTGCAGCTTCTTCGGCTGGTAAGTCCTGAGCATGGATACCCCTCCTTTCCAAATAAACGGAACCTCGTTTTGTCATTATATCGTATTTCCTCCCCTTCTGTCAACTGCAGCGGCAAGTTGCCGCTCCCACCGGCCCGGCGTGGGAAACGGCGAAAGCTGAAAGTTTGGTTTGCCGGGACAGGATAAGACATCTCCCGGACGCATCCGCGTCTTACGCGCCTACGGCGGCCACGACTGGCAGCTAATAGTTATTTTCAGGTTTTCTTCTCGCTCCGGGTACGCTCTCGACAGGCTGTCTTATAATCTGAAAGCCCCGGCCGCCGCAGAAAAGTCCTGCGCCCGGCAAGCGCTTTCGAGTAAGCTCTTTTATCGGGCAAAAATGCCCTCGATTGCAACCCCCG
>DHOB01000032.1 GCA_002409675.1 Ruminococcaceae bacterium UBA5401 | reverse complement strand
CTGAATTTTTGTTTCCGCTTCTATTATACCTGAAAAAATAAAAATTCCAACCGAAAAATAAAAAATCGGTTGGAAGACTGCAAAAAAGACCGCCGGGGCGCGCGGGCAGGCGCGGCTTTGCCGTGCCCGCACGGCCTGCCGGCGGCCCGCCTGTTTTTCGCCGGGCCGGGGTTCATCTCATTTTCTTGTATTTCAGCCGGGTGGCGATGCCGCCGCGGATATGGCGCTGCGCCTTGTTGAAATCCAGAACGACCTTGACCTTCCGGTACAACTGCGGGTCAATATATTTCAGCCGCTGCGCAACGTCTTTATGTACCGTGCTCTTGCTGACGCCGAATTTCTTCGCCGCACCCCGCACGGTGGTCCTGTTTTCAATAATATACTCGCCAAGCTCCACGGCGCGCTCTTCCACGATTCCCTTCACTGCTCTGCCGCCTCCCCAAACTTTTGCGATATTCAATCTTATGCGGAGGATGCGGCAAACATGCCGTTTCAGGGGGGCGGAGGCGGAAAAATCACGCAAAAATGCCGAAGCGCGCGCAAAGGCCCCGCCTCCTGTTTTCAGAAGGCGGGGCCGGACGCGCAGAAAGGCGCTAAATCAGCGCCAGCACGATGAAGTTCAGGATGAACAGAATCGCGGAAACCAGAAGGATCGGGTGGATCTCCTTAAATTTGCCCTTCGCGATTTTCACGATGCAGTAGAAGATAAAGCCCGCCGCGATGCCGTAGGAAATGCTGTAACACAGGGCCATGAAGATGCCGGCGCCGAACGCCGGGATAGCCTCTTCCAAATCGGGCCAGTTCACTTCGCGGAACGAGCTCATCATCATCACGCCGACGAGCACCAGCGCCGGGGCGGTCGCGGCCGCGGGGATGCAGCCCGCGATGGGCGCCAGCACCGTGCACAGCAGGAACATCACGGCGGTCGTCACGCTGGTAAGGCCGGTGCGGCCCCCGGCGCCGATGCCGGCCGCGCTCTCGACATAGGTCGTCGTGTTGGAGGTGCCGAACAGCGCGCCGATGGAGGTGGCGATGGAATCGGCGAACAGGGCCCTGTCCATTTTGGAGCGGAAGCCCTTGCTGTTTTCCAGCGCCTTTTCATCCTCCATGCTGAAGATGCCGGTGCGGCGGCCGGTGCCGATAAACGTGCCGATGGTGTCGAACGTGTCGGAAAGGCTGAACGCGAAAATCGTCATAATCACCAGCAGCCGCTTGGAGGGGTCGGCGAACAGCGTCCCCATCCCCGCGGGACCGAACGCCGCGCCGAACGTGGTGCCGAGCTGGGAGAACGAGCTGCCGAGCGTGCCGGCCGTGATGGAGGCGTTGGAAAAATCCGTCACGCCGAACGGGATGCCCACCACGGTCGTCGCGATGATGCCGATCAGAATGGCGCCCCGCACGTTCGCCATCAGCAGCACGACCATCAGCACAATGCCGAACAGCGCCAGCAGGACCGAGGGCGTGTTCAGCGGCACAATGGCCGGCACGGCGCCGGAGGAGGCGACGACGGTCTTGTCCTTCAGCATCTGGTAAGTGCCCGGGTCGCTGGTAAAGTTGAGCAGGCCCGCGCTCTTGATGCCGATATAGGCGACAAAAATGCCGATGCCGCCGCCGATGGCGTTCTGGATGCTCTTCGGGATGGAGCGGATGATGCTCTTGCGGAATTTCGTCACGGTAATCAGGATGTTGATGACGCCGCAGATGAACACCATGGCGAGCGCCTGCTGCCATTTGAAGCCGAGCGAGAAGCACACGGTGTAGGTGAAGAAGGCGTTCAGCCCCATGCCCGGCGCAAGGGCGTAGGGGACGTTGGCAAACAGCCCCATGACCAGCGTGCCGATGGAGGAGGCGATGATGGTGGCCAGAAAGACCGCCTGCTGGTTCATCCCCGTCAACCCCAGAATCTGCGGGTTGACGAACAGGATGTACGACATGGTGAAGAAGGTGGTCAGGCCGGCCAGGATTTCGGTTCTGGCATTTGTGCGGTTCCTTTTCAGGTCGAAGAAATCGCCCTTCGGGCGGTACGGCGTTTTCTTGCTTTCTTCCATTTTTTATGATCCCTCCGGTAAAATAATTGCCTGCCGCGCGCCTCAAAAGCCGCTTTTGCGCAGGCATCGGGAAATTCGGATATCGGGCGGGCATAGAAATATAGAATGTATAAGGATAGTATAAGGATTTTCAGGGCGCGGCGCAATGGTTTATTTACACAAATTTCTCATTTTTGAAACAGATTATTCATACTTTTCTGAAGATGAGATGCCTAAGTGCAGAAAATTCCGCGGAATGAGGGATTCCGCGGAACTTTTTCGGGGGGAAAAGACGATAAAACGCAAAAGCGGTTACTGCAGGCGGGCCTTCAGGCTTTTCAGCTCGCTGCGGAGCTGCGCCGGCAGCTTGTCGCCGAATTTCTTGTAGAATTCTTCGATGTTGGCCGCTTCTTTTCTCCATTCGGTCTTGTCCACATCGAGGATGCCCTGCAGGGTTCCGCGGTCGAGGCTGAGGCCCTCGAGGTTGATGTCCTCCGCCTTCGGCACGAAGCCGATCGGCGTTTCGACGGCGCCGACCTCGCCTTCGCAGCGCTTCAAAATCCAGTCCACCGCACGCAGGTTGTCGCCGAAGCCCGGCCAGATGAAGTGGCCCTTGTCGTCCAGGCGGAACCAGTTGACGTTGAAAATCTTCGGGGCTTTGTCGCCGAGTTTTTCGCCCATCTCAATCCAGTGCGCGAAATAGTCGCCCATGTTGTAGCCGCAGAACGGCAGCATGGCCATCGGGTCGCGGCGCACCACGCCCACGGCGCCCGTCGCGGCAGCCGTGGTCTCGGAAGCCATGATGGAGCCGACGAACACGCCGTTGTTCCAGTCGCGGGACTGGTAGACCAGCGGGGTGGTGTGCGCGCGGCGGCCGCCGAAGATAATCGCGGAAATCGGCACGCCCTTGCCGCTGTCGAACTCGGGGCTCAGGCAGGGGCAGTTCTTTGCCGGCGCGGTAAAGCGGCTGTTGGGGTGCGCGCCCTTGGTCTTCGCGGTGGTGCCGTCCCACGGCTTGCCGGTCCAGTCCACGCCGTGCTTCGGCGGGTTGTGGTCGAGGCCCTCCCACCAGACGGTGTTGTCGTCCAGGTTCAGGGCCACATTGGTGAAGATGGTGCCGGATTTTGTGGTTGCCAGCGCGTTCGGGTTGGATTTGGTGTTGGTGCCGGGCGCCACGCCGAAGAAGCCGTTTTCGGGGTTCACGGCCCACAGCCTGCCGTCCGGGCCGATGCGCATCCAGGCGATATCGTCGCCGACCGTCCACGCCTTGTAGCCTTTTCTGCGGTAGACTTCCGGCGGAATCAGCATGGCCAGGTTCGTCTTGCCGCAGGCGGACGGGAACGCCGCCGCCACGTAGTGGATCTCGCCCTTCGGGTTCTGGATGCCGAGGATCAGCATGTGCTCGGCCATCCAGCCCTCTTTTTTGCCGAGGTAGGAGGCGATGCGCAGCGCAAAGCACTTTTTGCCGAGCAGCACGTTGCCGCCGTAGCCGGAGTTCACGGAAATGATGGTGTTGTCCTCCGGAAAATGGCAGATATAGCGTTTTTCGGCGTCGATGTTGCACTTGCAGTGCAGGCCGCGCACCCAGTCGTCGCTGTCGCCGAGGGTCTCGAGCACCCTGTCGCCCACGCGGGTCATGATGGACATGTTCAGCACCACGTAAATGGAATCCGTAACCTCGAGGCCGATCTTGGAAAACGGGGAGCCGATGGGACCCATCGAGTACGGAATGACGTACATGGTGCGGCCCTGGTAGCTTCCCCGTGCGATGTCGTACAGCATTTTATAGGCTTTCTGCGGGTCCATCCAGTGGTTGGTCGGCCCCGCGTCCTCTTCCTTGCGGGAGCAGATGAACGTGCGGCCCTCCACGCGGGCCACGTCGTTGACCGCCGTGCGGTGCAGGTAGCAGTCCGGCAGCTTTTCCTGGTTCAGCTTAACCATCTCGCCCGTTCTGCAGGCCTGCGCCCGCAGCGCCTCGATCTGCTGCCGGGAACCGTCGATCCACAGGACCTTGTCCGGTCGGACAAGGTCCTTCATTTCCCCTGTCCACTTCAATACGGATTGATTTTGAGTCATAATTTCTCCTTTCGCCCAATGGCCTATTGAAATTTACTCCAGTTTGCATTATACAACTTCTTTTTGGGGCCTTCAAGAGGAATTACGGCTATTTGTTAAATTTTTAGCAAAAAAACTCTCCGCCCTTTCACGGCGGAGAATTTTTCAACGGGAAGTCAGGCGGGGGGAAGTTTTTTCCCGCCCCGCTCCGGCAGAAGGCCCTGCCGCCGCAGCAGGGGCAGCAGCGCGTGGAAGACCGCGGCGAGGGCGGCCACCTCCAGCGGCAGCAGAATCGTGTTTTTCAGCAGGCTGCGGGCGAAGAAATAGGAATATCCCTTTCCGTACAGGATGCTGCTCCACAGCGAGCCGAGGCCCACGTGCACGCCGTAGTTGATGAGGAGCTTCATCAGCAGGATGCGCAGGACGGTCGGGCGGCTGCGGTAGAGAAACAGGCCGTAGAGGAAAAACGCCAGCATGCTGGAAAACGTGTAGCCGGGGAAAAACACGCCGCCGGGTGAAAGCACATACCCCACAAGGTCCGAGGCCAGCCCCGCGAACAGGCCGACGACCGGCCCGAACAGCATGGAGCCGAACGCCACGGCGAGGAACGCGGCGGTCACCCGCAGGTTGAGGCCCACGGGGATGTAGACGGAAGACAGAACGGCGCTGAGCGCCGCGGTCAGGCCGGCCAGCACCAGCGACCGCGGCCGCTTCAGCTCCGCGGCCGCGGCGGCCCAGTACGCCGGCGAAAGGAACGAGCTGCGAACGTTTTGTAGCATAAAAAATCCCTCCCTGAACATGGCAAGCACAGCCACATAAAGGAGGGGATGCCCCCGGTATGCGGCAGCGGGATGCGGAAACCGCACGGCAAGCCTTTCGCAGGTTTTCCGTTCCGGGATCAACTCCCCGTTCCCCGGACACATGACCCGCGGTTTCCTACTCTGCCATCTGTTCAATTTGTCAGTGAATTGGGAGCCGCAGACCCGGTGCGCGGGCCCGTTCCGCGGCTTCTCCTATGTATCAGGATAGCGCGCCGGCGCGCCGCTGTCAACCGTTTCGGCCGGTCTTTCTTCGGAAAGCCAGAAAATCGAGCGGTCCGAAATCGAGAACCCGAGCTTTCTCTGCAGGCACATCGAGGCGGTGTTTCCGACGGCAATCTGGGCGAACGGAATCTTTCCGCGGGCGAGGAGGCGGTTGACCATGCGGACCTCCAGCGCAAGGGCAATCCCCCTGCGGCGGTACTGCGGCAGCACCTGCAGCATGCCGATGGTGCCCTCCGCGTGCATGCCGATGAAGCCCGCGGGCAGCGGGTCCCCGGGGACGAACGCGCCGAGCACGCCGCCGGCCCGGAGCAGCCCGCGAAGGTAGCCGGGGGAATCCACGATGTTGTAGTGTGCGCGGATGAACGGCAGGTGCCGCTCGTCGAGCGGGCGGATGAAAGCGGGGGATTGCGGCTCGGGAAGCGGGGCGCGCCCCAGGTACGCCGCCTGCCGGCACTCCATCCCTTTCACCAGACCGAACCGCGCTGTCAGCGCATCCGCCAGAAACGGCCGGCACACGGCGTAAAGCTCCTGCGGTTTACAGGCGCCCGCCAGGCGCTCCGCCTCCGCCGGGTCCGCGGCGCTGGCCATGCAGACGCGGCCGGCCGTGCTGTAAAGCAGCACGCTCTTTTCCGTGACCCGCAGCAGCTTCGCCGCGCCGCACCGGATGGCCTCCGTCATGTTCAGGTGCAGCAGCGGGTCCTTCGCAAGGTACGCCAGCGCCCGGCGCTCCGAATCCGTTTCCATCCGCCTTCCCCCTCCGTTTTGCCATCATCATAGCACCGCGGGGCGGGCGGGTCAATCCCGCCGGGCGCTCTCAAAGCCGGCGCGCCCGCTCTCAAAATCGAACAGCGGAACGCCGTCCCTGCGGCAGGTGTAGCGCACGCGGCAGGCGGCGCTTTCGCGCACGGTGCGGGTCATGCCGCCCTCGACCGGCGCCCGCAGCAGGCAGCCGCCCGCGGGCTCCAGCAGCTTTGCGCCCAAGGTCAGCCCGCCCTGGCGGATCAGAATCTCCCCTTCCCCGGCGCGCAGCACCTTCGCCCCGCGGTAGGTCGCGATGCGGGTCTCTCTGCCGCCCCGCAGGACCGCGCCCACGCAGCCCGTGAAGCACCGCCCGCCCAGCGGCACCTCGGCCGCGGAGAGCATCACGCAGCCGGCTTCGGCCGAGCACTGCGTCCAGGCATAGCTGCGCGGGAACGACCGGCCCCGGTCGCCCTCCGCATAGCCGGCCGCCCCGCGGAAAGCGACGCTTTTTCCGTTGACGGAAAGTTCGCCGTCCACACGGTGCCGCAGGCTGAGGACGCTGTGGCGGCACTCGAGGAACGGCACAAAGCGGAACGGCCCCATGATGTCCCCGGCGGGCGGCTGAAACGGGCCGTAGCGCAGCTCGCCCGCAATTTCGCAGCCCCGCGAGCGCGCGTTCAGCCGGCAACCGCGCGCAGAAAAGACAGAATCCCCGACCGCCATGGGAAGCCCGCCTTTTCCGGCGCGAAACGCCCCTTCCGGAAAGGCGAAGCCGAATGATTTTTCGTTCCAGACGACCTGCAGCGAGGCCGACCGGCGGCCCGCCCGGTCGATATGGAACGCCGGAATCAGCGCCACGGTGTCCGTCTCGTTCTGCTGCTTGAAATACCATCCTTCAAAATACGGCCGGCGCCCGCCGCCATGGAAACCGCCCATTTTCTCCCCTCCCGGCAAATCCGCGGGCCGACGCCCGCCCGTCGCTTAGGATTCGCCGTTTTGCGGCGTTTCATTCCGGGCGCGCAGGCGCGCATATTTGCCGGGACGCTTGGCAGAATAACAGAGAAAGTTTGAGGGAAAGAGGGCAAACGAATTGACGGTATCCAAAAAAGAATACAAGACGATGGCGGAAAAGGCCTCGCCCGGCACGACCTACGGCAAGAACATGCTGATGGCCTTTCTGTTTGGCGGGACCATCTGCACGCTGGGGCAGGTGTTCCAGAACTGGTACCTGTCGCTCGGCCTCGGCAAAGACGGGGCCGCCGCGTTTGAATCCATGACGCTGGTCGCGCTCAGCGCCATCCTCACGGCCCTGCGCGTGTACGACAACCTGGCCAAGTACGGCGGCGCGGGCACGCTGGTCCCCATCACCGGCTTTGCCAACTCCATCGTCTCGCCGGCCATGGAGTTCAAAAGCGAGGGATATGTGATTGGAATCGGCAGCAAGATGTTCATGATTGCCGGCCCCGTGCTGGTTTACGGCACCGCGGCGTCGGTCATCTACGGGCTGATCCTCTGGTTTTTCCATCTGTATTGAGCGGCGCGGAGCCGATGAGAAGGGAGCGTGTTTTCAATGCCTGCGAGAGTGGGAAAATACACGATTGAGCTTCAGGCCAACCCCGCCGTGCTCGGCTTTGCGTCGGTGGTCGGCAAAAAAGAGAGCGAAGGGCCCTGCGGTCAATATTACGACCAGTGCCACAAGGACACCACCCTGGGGGAATCCAGCTGGGAAAAAGCCGAAAGCCGCCTGCAGAACGAGGCCATCCACCTCGCGCTGCACAAGGCGAACCTCAACAACACCGACGTCGACTGCATCTTCGCCGGCGACCTGCTGAACCAGTGCATCTCGTCCACGTTCGGCCTGCGCAGCCTCGACATCCCGTTCCTCGGGCAGTACGGGGCCTGCTCCACCATGGCGCAGACGCTCGGCATCGCCTCGCTGTTCGTGGAAGCGGGCGCGGCCTCGCGCGCGGCGGCGGTCACCTCGTCCCATTTCTGCTCCGCCGAGCGGCAGTACCGCTACCCGCTGGAGTACGGCGGCCAGCGCACGCCCACCGCCCAGTGGACGGCCACGGCCGCCGGGGCCGTCATCCTCGGCAAGCGGGAAGAGTACCCGACCGCCAAGGTCGGGCTGCAGGCGGTCACGTTCGGCCGCATCACCGACTACGGCGTCAAGGACCCCAACAACATGGGCGCGGCCATGGCCCCCGCCGCCGCACAGACGCTGCTGGACTATTTCAGCGACACCGGCACCGCGCCGAAGGATTACGACCTGATCCTCACGGGCGACCTCGGCATGGTCGGCGGGAACCTGCTGGAGGAGCTGATGAAAAAAGAGGGGAAAGACATCTCGGCCGTGCACAACGACTGCGGGCTGATGATTTACGACCTCGAAAAGCAGGACGTGCACGCGGGCGGCTCCGGCTGCGGATGCAGCGCGGCCATCCTGTGCTCGGTGATTCTGCAGCGGATGACGGCGGGCAGCCTGCACAAGGTTCTGTTCCTCGGCACGGGGGCGCTGCTGTCGCCCACCTCCTCGCAGCAGGGGGAGAGCATCCCGTCCGTGGCGCACCTGATTTACCTGAAGGCGTAAAACGGCTCAGCCGAGCGCCCTGCGCAGCGGCGCGAGGTCGATGACGTCCGCGTGCCGCCCGAGGAATCCGGAAAGCTCCTTCAGAATCGTGCGCGCGCCGCCCGGCCTGTCGCTTTCCACATTCAGCGGCAGGATGGGGTCGTGCACGCTCAGGCGCAGCAGAAACCACCCCGCGCCGTGCGCCCCGTCGAGGGAGACGCGCACGCCCTCGAAATTGTCCGGCGCGACGGACCAGCCCTCCTGCTTTGCGGCGTACTCCGCAAGGCGGGCAATCACGGCCTCCCCGGCGGCGCGGAAATCTTCGGCGCGGATGGGGAAGCGCAGCTCCAGTGCCTCGGCCGGCTCCTTGAGCGGGCGGAGCAGGTCCTCCAGCGTGTTGCCGCTCCCGCGCAGGCGCGCGGCCAGAATGATGATTTTTGTGACGAGGTAGGCGCCGTCGTCGAGGAAGTAGTTCTCGCGCATGGCCGCGTGGCCGGAGGTCTCGATGGCCAGCGGGCAGTTGACGCCCTCCCGGTTCAGGCGGACGGCCTCCCGGATTACGTTGCGGTAGCCGCGCTTAAACCGGCGGTGCCTGCCGCCGAGCGTTTTTTCGATATAGTCCTTCAGGCCCGTCGAGGTGACGGAGTCGGTCACGACGGTGCCGCCGGGGCAGTTCTCCAGCGCGATGGCGGAGGCGATGGCAATCAGCCGGTTGCGGTTGATTTCGTCCCCCTTGCCGTCCACGGCGCCGCCGCGGTCCACGTCGGTGTCGAAAATCACGCCGAGGTCGGCCTTCGCCCGCACGACGGCCGCGCAGACCGAGCGCATGGCGGCCTCGTTCTCCGGGTTCGGGATGTGGTTCGGGAAGCGGCCGTCCGGCTCCAGAAACTGGCTGCCGGAGGTGTCCGCCCCGAGCGGGGCGAGCACGTCCGTCGCATAGAACCCGCCCGCGCCGTTGCCCGCGTCCACGACGATGTGGAAGCCCCTGAGGGGACGGCCGTAATCCGCGGCCTTCACGCCTTTCTGAATCAGCTCCCGCAGGCGGGCGCAGTAGCGGGGCATGTAGTCCGTCTTCTCCACGCTCCCGGCGGCAGGGGTGGGCCGGTCGCCGTCCTGCGCATGCTGCAGGATGGCCTCGATGTCCGGGCCGTCGAGGCCGCCGGCCGGGGTGAAGAACTTCAGCCCGTTGCGGTTCCACGGGTGGTGGCTCGCCGTGAGCTGGACGGACCCGTCGCACGAAAGGTCCTTCGTGACGAGGAACATGGCGGGCGTGGAGGAAAGGCCGCAGTCCAGCACGCGGACGCCCGCGCCGGTCAAGGCTGCGACCACGTCCGCGCGCAGGCGCCCGGCGGAGATACGCGGGTCGTGGCCGACCGCGACCGTGAGGGAAGGCACCGGCTTTTTCGCCCGCGCCGAAAGCCACAGCGCAAAGCCGCCCGCAATGCGGCGGACGGCCTCGTCCGTGAGCAGGACCTCCTCGCCGGGCACGCCCTCGCTCGCAACGCCGCGGATGTCCGTTCCGCTCTTGAATTTTTCCCAATCTTTCGACAGCATTTCCATTACTCCTTTCGCTTCCGCCCGCCTGCCGGGCGCGGCGCATTTCTTTTTTTCTGTCTTCTGCCTCTGACTTTTTTATCCTTCCTACATTATAGCTGAATTTCAGCCGGCCGGCAAAGCCGCCGGCGGGCAAAAGGAAAATTTATGCCGAATCTGATTTCCATCCGCAACCTTTCCAAAACCTACACCGTGGGCCAAAGCCGCATCCATGCGCTGAACG
Source organism: Ruminococcaceae bacterium UBA5401 (assembly GCA_002409675.1). Classification (GTDB taxonomy): domain Bacteria; phylum Bacillota; class Clostridia; order Oscillospirales; family Acutalibacteraceae; genus Thermocaproicibacter. The sequence goes on along the minus strand of DHOB01000032.1, from coordinate 12,787 downwards.
GCGTCTCCCTCGACGTCGCGGAGGGGGAATTCGTCACCGTGACGGGGCGCTCGGGCTCCGGAAAATCCACGCTGATGAACATCATCGGCTGCCTCGACACACCGACTTCCGGGGAATACCGCCTGAACGGCGAGGACGTGGCCGGCCTGAGCGAAAAGCGCCTGACCCGCATCCGGAACCGCGAAATCGGGTTCGTGTTCCAGAGCTTCAACCTGATCGGCAGCCTCAGCGCGCTGGAGAATGTGGAGCTGCCCCTGCTGTACCGCGGAATCGAGCGCGCCGAGCGGCGCCGCCTGGCCCTGCGGGCGCTGGGGCAGGTGGGGCTTTCCGGCAGGGCGGAGCACCGGCCGTCCCAGATGAGCGGCGGCCAGCAGCAGCGCGTAGCCATCGCGCGCGCCATCGCCGCACAGCCGCCCGTCATCCTCGCCGACGAGCCGACCGGCAACCTGGATTCCGGCTCCGGGGAAGAGGTGATGGAAATCCTGCGCGCGCTCCACCGGGCCGGGCGCACGGTGGTGCTGATTACGCACGACGAGAAAATCGCCCGCAGCGCGGACCGCATGCTCCGCCTGCGCGACGGCAGACTGGCGGCCGACCTCCGGCTGCCCGGGCCGGGCGCCCCCCAGCCGGAATGCTGAAAAAAGCGGGCGGATTTTTGTGGAATCTGCCCGCCGGAATCCGCTTGACAGCGCCGTGCCGCATGTTATAATTGGCATATGGAAATTTTTGCAGGTCTTATCTGAAACCGGGTCTGCGGGAGGGGGAATTACCGATGAAATCTCCAGTTCAACTGCACGATGTGGACGTTCCGTCGTTCCTCAAAGTGCTGGACCAGTGCAAAGGGAACGTCTATCTTGTGACGCGCGAGGGCGACCACCTGAACCTGAAAAGCAAGCTGTCCCAGCTCGTCGGCCTCACAAAGCTGATTGAGGGCGGCAAGATTGCCCAGGCCTACATCATCTGCGAAAACCCGGAGGACGAGTCCAAGCTGTTCCGGTTCAATCTTTTCGGCGACAAGGGCACCGAGCCGAAGTGAACCGGCGCACGCCGGGCGCTCGGCGGCCGGAGCGGCTTTTCGCCGTTCCGGCCATTTTTTATGGCTTCAGCCAGTCGAGACCGCCGGTTCATTCACCCGGTGGTCTCGGTTCCCTGTTTTCAGGCAGGCTCAGCGGCCGCTGAAAAACGCGTCCCAGTCTGCGTCGCCGCACGCCGGGCGGGCGGCGCGGGAGACCCCGCGGGTCTTGAGGAGCCGGTGCAGCTCGTCGGCCTCATGCCCGCGCCGGCCGTCGCTGTAAGAGCTGATGTCGGTAAACGCGGCGGTTGCGTTGCCGGGGCCGCTCCCGCCGCCGGGCCGGCGCGGGCCGCTGCGGCCGCGTTTCCCGCGGAAAAACTGCAGGTAGACGAACGCGCCGATTCCCGCGGCGCCGGCGACGACCAGCAGGATGCCGATCAGCAGCAGGTTCGAGGCCCCGCCCTTTTCCTGCGGGACGGCGGATTCTGCGGCGGAAGCCGGGCCGGCGGCGTTTTCCGCCGTGCCGGAAGAGGTCAGCAGGGCGCCCCAGTTCTGGGAAGAAAGGGCGTCGGGGTCGTTTTGGGCCTGCTCCGCCTCGCGGGCGGCGCGCTCGACCTCGCTCTCATGGGTGTCGACCGTTTCCCCCGCCCCTTTTTGCGCCGACGCGCCGGAAGACGCCTGCGCGGCGGGCGTGATTTTCTCCCACTGAGCCGAGAGCGTGATGTCGTCGTAAAGGGGGTAGGTGTCGGAAACCTCGACCCCCTGGTAGGTCCAGCCGGCGAAGCGATAGCCCTTTCTGGCGGGCTTGGGGATTCTTGAAACCCGGGTCCCCTTCGGGACCTCCCGGCTCGCGGCGCCGGTGCCGCCGTTGAGCCGGAGCGTCACGTGCACCTGCTCCGGCTCCCGGCTGACGGACGAACTCCCCGCCCCCGGTTCGGAGGAGACCGTGCCAGAGGCCGTCTCGGACGTCGGCGAGCCGGAGCCGGGGGGATCGCTCGCCGGCTCTGTCTTGCCTGCAAACGCGGGGATGGAGAAAAACGAGATGTAAAACAGCACCCCGAACAGAACGGCTATGTATTTTCCGCTTCTCTGGCTCATCATTTTGCAAATCCCCTCAAAAACGCTCGAAAGTGTTATTATCATACCATGAATTTGACGAATAATACAACTGGGTTTCGCCTAAAACTATAAAAAAGCAGGGCCTTCCATACGTTCCTATTTGAAAATCGGGTGCACCGGTGTTATAATTGTGCAAAAAGTGAGGATGCGAAAAGATGGCGGTAGTGATCAGCGCGGACAGCGCGTGCGACCTGTTCCCCGACTGGTACCGGAAGCGGCGGGTCGCGCTGGTCCCGCTCTACATTACCGCGGGCGGGCGGACCGGGCGCGACATGTTCGACATCGGGCCGGACGACCTGTTTCCCCCCGGAAGCGGAAAAGCCGCCCTCCCGAAAACCTCCGCCCCGCCGCCGCTCGATTTTTTCGAGCTGTTCCGCAGATGTGCGGAGCGCGGCGACAGCGTGGTGCACTTCGCGATGAATTCCCGCTTCTCTTCCTCCTTTCAGAACGCAGCCATCGCCGCGCAGGAGTTCCGGAACGTTTTCGTCGTGGACACGCGGACGCTCAGCAGCGCGGAAGGGCTGCTGGCGCTGCGCGCCGCCGACCGGCGGGACGCCGGGGCTTCGGCGCAGGAAATTTTTGACGCCGCGCGGCGGGACTGCGAGAGGGTGCGCGCCTACATCCTGCTGGATTCGCTGGACTACGCCCGCCGCGGCGGGCGCGCGTCGCTGCTGCAGGCGTTCGGGGCCAATCTGCTGAAGCTGCGGCCCTGTCTTCTGCTGAACACGGCGGGGAGCCTTTCCGTCGCAAAAAAATTCCGCGGCAACTTCGCGCAGGTCTGCCGCGAATACGCGCGGTTCATCCTTTCGCGGCCGGGGACGGACCCGGGGCGCGCGTTCGTCACCACCACGGGGATGGACCGCCCCCTGTTTGACGAAATCGTGGGGATGGTGCGGGCCAGCGGCAAATTCCGCGAGGTGTTCACCTCCCGCGCCGGATGCACCATGACCGTGCACGCGGGCCCCGGCGCGCTGGTGATTTTCTACCTGGGAGAGGAACCGCCGGACCGCCCGCCCGTTTTTAACACATTCCTGTGAGGATAAACATGAAGCAGAAAACCAAAACCTGGTTTCGGAAAAATCTCTTTTCCCTGATTACCATCACCCTCTCCATGGCCGTGATGGGGTACTTTCTGGTCAAGGACAACGGGCTGAAGAACCTGTGGGATTCCCTGCTGGACCTGCGGCCCGGCTGGCTTTTCTGCGTGATGGCGGGCGTGGTGGCCGGCTGGGTGCTGGAAGGGTACGTGCTGCACCTGTTCTGCCGCCACCTGTACCACCACTGGACCTTCGGGCGCTCCTTCTACGTCGGCATGGTGGGGCTGCTCTACAGCAACCTGACGCCGTTTTCGGTGGGCGAGCCGATGGAGATCTACAACATGACGCGCATCGGCATGGATGTGGGCGCGGCGACCTCGATTGTGGCGGTGAAGTCGCTGGTGCACCACGCCGTGACGTTCTTCTATTCCCTGCTTCTCGTCGCGCTGAAGCTGCATTACTTTCAGACCGCCATCACCAATTTTTCCTTTGTGACGGTCTTCGGCCTGGCCACCAACTGCATCTTCATCGTAGGGGTATTCCTGATGATTGAGAACTCGCGGCTGACCGAAAAAATCCTGGAGACCATTGTGCGGGTCATGAACCGGATGAAAATGCAGAAGCTCGCGGAAAAATTCTACAAAAAGGCGCACAGCCACCTCCTCATCTTCCACGACAGCGCGGACATCATGGGGCGGTCGTTTCCGCTGTACTTCACCGCCGTGATGCTGACGGTGGCGCAGGTGACGATCTCCAGCCTCGTCTCCTATTTCGTCTACCGCAGCTTCAACCTGAAGGGGCAGTCCGTGCTCACGCTGATTGCGGGCGACGCCTTCACCACCATGGCGGCCTCGTTCGTGCCGCTGCCCGGCTCCTCCGGCGGGATGGAGGGCGGCTTCGTGCTGTTCTTCCACAGCTTCTTCGGCAACCGCATCATGCCGGCCGTCACCCTCTGGCGCACCGCCACCTACTATATCGAAATCCCCATCGGCGCGCTGATTTCTTCGCTGGGCAGCAAAAAATACACGGTCCAGAACACCGACCTCTCGTAGGTGCGGGCCGCGGAAAACGGAAAGGCGGAGCGGGCGTGGAATCTTTTGAAACGGAGCGGCTTCTTCTGCGGGCGTGGCGGCCCGAAGACCTCGACGATTTCTACGCGTACTGCAAAGACCCGGCCGTCGGCCCCAACGCGGGCTGGAAGCCCCACGAAAACAAAGAGGAGAGCCGCAGAATCCTGCGGTCTTTTTTGCAGAACGACGACACCTGGGCGCTGGAGCTCAAGGAAAACGGCAGGGCGGTCGGTTCGCTCGGGATGCACCGGGGCCGCCTGTGCGGCCTGTTTCCCGGGCCGGGCGAAGGGCGGGAGATCGGCTACGCGCTCTCGCGCGCCTGGTGGGGCCGCGGCCTGATGCCGGAGGCGGTGCGCGGCGCGATGGATTTCGCCTTCCGGAAAGCGGGCCTGGAGTACCTGGTCGTGGCCCATTTTCCGTCCAACGCGCGCTCGAAGCGGGTCATCGAAAAATGCGGTTTCCGCTACCTCAAGACCCTGCATGGCTCGTACGCCGACTACCGCGGCGTAAAACGGGACGAGGTCGTCTACCGGATTACGAAAGAGGAATATCCTGCGGGGCGCGCCGGCTGAAGCGCGCTACGTCGTTTCGTCGCCCGGCGCTTTCTGGGCGGCGAGGACGTCCCGCACCAGTTTTTTGAGGTCTTCGCGGGTCTCGAGGAAACCGGCCCGGCGGCGGAACTGCGCCGCCCCGCGCAGCCCCCTGAGGTACCAGGCGACGTGCTTGCGCGCTTCGCGCATCGCCCTCCGCTCGCCCTTGTAGCGGCACATCCGCTCCACCTGCCGCATCATCACCAGCATCCGCCCCGCCGGGCCCGGCGGGGGCACAATGCGGCACGAGCCGTCCAGGTAGGCATTGATCTGCAGAAAGACCCACGGGCTGCCCAGCGCCGCGCGCCCCACCATCACGGCGTCGCAGCCGGTCCTTTCCAGCATCAGGGCGGCGGCCTGCGCCCCCGTGACGTCCCCGTTGCCCACGACGGGGATTTTTACCGCCTGCCTGACGGCCCGGATGACGCTCCAGTCCGCGGGCGGCGCATACTGCTGAGCGCGGGTGCGCGCATGCACGGCGACGGCCGCGGCGCCCGCCCGCTCGCAGACGGCCGCGACCTGCGGCGCGTTGACCGAGCCCTCGTCCCACCCCGCGCGCAGCTTGACCGTGACCGGCACGGGCACGGCGGCGGCGACGGCGGCCACGATTGCGCCGCAGAGGGGCGGGTTCTTCATCAGCGCGCTGCCCGCGCCGGAGCCGGTGATTTTCGGCGCGGGGCAGCCCATGTTGATGTCGATGGCGTCGGGGGAAAACGCCATCGCCTTCTCGGCGGCCCGCGCCATCACCGGCGGCTCGGAGCCGAAAATCTGGATCGCCGCCGGGCGGGCTTCTTCGCCCAGCTCCATCAGCTCCAGCGTTTTTTTATCGCCGAACTCCAGCGCCTTCGCGCTGACCATCTCGCTGACCGTGTACGCCGCGCCGAAGCGGGCGCAGGTCTCGCGGAACGCGCGGTCGCCCGCCCCCGCCATGGGGGCCAGCACCGCGCGGCCGGCCAGCTCGATTCCGCCGATTTTCAGGCCCATTCGGAAAATCCTCCGCCTTTTTAATGAATTCATGACCAGGAGTCTTAAAAAGCCGCCCCGGCGCGGGGCCGGAAGGCGGGCACGCCCCATTATAGCACTTATTTTTTCGCGCGCAAAGTGCTATAATACTCCCATAAACCTGCAAGTGAGGTAGGCCGATGAAATTACTGGTATTGGACGGCAACAGCATTCTGAACCGCGCGTTCTACGGAATCCGCCTGCTGACGACGAAAGACGGCCTGTACACCAACGGGATTTACGGCTTCCTGACGATTTTCCACCGCCTGCTGGAAGAGACCTCGCCGGACGCCGTGGCCGTGGCGTTCGACATGTGCGCGCCGACGTTCCGCCACAGGGAATACGCGGGCTACAAGGCGAACCGCAAGGGGATGCCGCCGGAGCTCGCGCAGCAGATGCCCACCCTCAAAAAGCTGCTCACGCTGCTCGGGTACCGCCTGGTGGAGCGCGAGGGCTTCGAGGCGGACGACATCCTCGGCACGCTCTCGAAGGCCTGCGCCGACGGCGGCGGCGACTGCGTTCTGGCGACGGGCGACCGCGACAGCCTGCAGCTCGTCGGCCCGCACGTGACGGTGCGCCTCGCCTCCACCAAGCTGGGGCAGCCGCAGGTCACGCTGTACGACGAGGCGAAAATCAAAGCCGACTACGGCGTCACCCCGAAGGAAATGATCGAAATCAAGGCGCTCCAGGGCGACGCCTCCGACTGCATCCCGGGCGTTCCGGGCATCGGCCCGAAGGGCGCAGGGCAGCTGATTCAGGCGTACCACTCCGTCGACTATATCTACGCCCACCTCGGGGAGCTGGATATCCGCGACACCCTGCGCCGCAGGCTGGCCGCGGGGAAAGACAGCGCGTTCCTCTCCCGCAGGCTCGGCACCATCCGCACCGACGTGCCGGTCGACACCGACCTTTCCCAGTACGTGCCGCAGGGGCGCGACGCCGCGGCCGCCGCGCGGCTGATGGCGAAGCTGGAGTTCTTCTCGCTGATAAAAAAGCTCGGCCTCGATTCCGCCCCGCAGGCGGAGAGCGGGCAGGCGCCCGCCGCGCCCGCCGTCGCCGCCCCCGAGGAGTGCGCCGGCGGCGACGCGCTGCTGAAGCCCCTGCGCAAGGCCGGGCGCGCCGACTTCGCCGCGCAGGCGGAAAACGGAGAAATCCGCGCGCTGTTCATAAACCGGGACGGGCGCATCCGGATTGTGCGGGACGCCGAAACCGTGCGCGCCGTCTTCGCCGACCCGAAAATCCGCAAAAACACCTGGGACGTAAAGCCGCTGTTTGCCGCGCTGGATTCGCGCGGCGAGAAGACCGGCGGCGGCGCGTTCGACGCGATGCTGGCGGGCTACCTGCTGAACCCCTCCGCCACGGGGTACGAGCCGCTGCGCCTCGCGCGGGAATACGGCGTCCCGGTGCCGGAAAAGCTGCCCGACGGCCCGGCCGCAGCCGCCGCGGTGATGCCCGCCCTGACGGACGCGCTGGAGCGGAAAATCGCCGAGAACGGCCAGACGGAGCTGCTTGGTAAAATCGAGGTTCCGCTCGCGCGCGTGCTCGCCCATATGGAGACCGTCGGCTTCGCGGTGGACGTGGAGGGCATCCGGTCGTTCGGGAAGGCGCTGGAGGCCAAGCTCGGCGAGGTGCAGAAGCAGGTCTACGACACCGTGGGGTACGAGTTCAACATCAACTCCCCCAAGCAGCTCGGCGACGCCCTGTTCGTCAAGCTGGGCCTGAACCACGGCAGAAAGACGAAGACCGGCTGGTCCACCAGCGCCGCCACGCTGGAGAAGCTGAAGTTTGAAAGCCCCGCCGTGCAGATGGTGCTGACCTACCGCACGCTGGCGAAGCTCAAATCCACCTACTGCGACGGCCTGCTCAAGGTCGTCGGGCCGGACGGGCGCATCCACTCCAGCTTCAACCAGACCGAGACGCGCACCGGGCGCATCAGCTCCACCGAGCCGAACCTGCAGAACATCCCCGTGCGCACCGACCTCGGGCGCGAGATGCGGCGCTTCTTCATCGCCCGGCCCGGCTGGGTGCTGGTGGACGCCGACTATTCCCAGATCGAGCTGCGGGTGCTGGCGCACGTCGCAAACGACCGGAACATGATCCAGGCGTTCCGCGACGGCGACGACATCCACCGCCGCACGGCCGCGCAGGTGTTCCACATGCCGGAGCAGATGGTCACGCCGCTGATGCGCAGCCGCGCCAAGGCCGTGAACTTCGGCATCGTCTACGGCATCGGCCCCTTCTCGCTCTCGCACAACATCCACGTCTCCATCGCCGAGGCAAAACGGTATATCGAGGACTACCTCGCGCATTTTTCGGGCGTGGACGCCTATATGAAGCGCGTGGTCGAGCAGGCCCGCGGCGACGGCTACGTGCAGACCCTGTTCGGGCGGCGGCGCTACCTGCCGGAGCTGGCGAGCTCCAACCACAACCTGCGGGCGTTCGGCGAGCGCGTGGCCCGCAACATGCCCATCCAGGGCACGGCGGCGGACATCATCAAAATCGCGATGATCCGGGTCGAGCGCCGCCTTCAGGCGGAGAAGATGAAGTCCCGGCTGATTCTGCAGGTGCACGACGAGCTGATTGTGGAGTCGCCCCGGGAAGAGGCGGAGCGGGCCGAAAAGGTGCTGACCGAGGAGATGCAGGGCGCCGTTTCGCTTTCGGTTCCGCTGACCGTGGACGCCAAGAGCGGAAAAACATGGTACGAGGCGAAGGCATGAGCCTTTTCGCCTGCCCGGTCTGCGGGCGGCCCCTCGCGCGCAGCGAAAAGGTCTATGCCTGCGCCGCGGGGCACAGCTACGACATCGCGTCGGAAGGGTACGTTTACCTGCTGCCGCCGAACAAAAAGCACAGCCGCGCCCCGGGCGACGACCGGCGGATGGTGGCCGCCCGCCGCAGATTCCTCGAAGCGGGGTATTACCGGGTCTTCAGCGACGCGCTGAACCGGCTCGCGGAAAAATATCTGCCGGCCGGACCCTGCGCGGTGCTGGACGCGGGCTGCGGGGAAGGGTACTACACCGGCCGGCTGCGTGATTTTCTGGCGGCGCGGGGCAGAAACGCGGAGCTTTACGGCTTCGACATCTCAAAATCCGCCGTGCGGGCGGCGGCGAAGCGGCACCCGGGGATTTCCTTCGCCGTGGCCAGCGCGTTCGGCATCCCGTTCCTCTCCGGGGCGGCGGACCTGGCGCTGAACGTGTTCGCGCCCATCGTCCCCGCCGAGCTGAACCGCGTGCTGAAGCCCGGCGGCGCGCTGGTCCTCGCGGTGCCCGGCCCGCGGCACCTGTACGGCCTGAAAGAGATTCTCTACGACGCGCCGTACGAGAACGTGCGGAAAGACATCCCCTACCCGGGCTTCCGCTTTCTGGGGCGCCTGCCCGTGGAAGGAGAGCTCGCCACCGCGGACCGCGCGGCGATGCGCGACCTGTTCGCCATGACGCCCTATTGCTGGAAAACGCCGCGGGAGGGCGAAAAGCGGCTGGAAGGCACCGGGTTCCTGCGGACCGAAATCCAGTTCGATTTTCTGGTTTACCGAAAGGCGGAAGAAGCATGACCAAGCGAAAGGACCTCGTCGATTTTCCCCAGGCGGAAAGCCTGCTGTTCCTCGTTGCGGTGACCACCCTCGCGTTTGCGGTCCGGCTGAAGTTTCTGCCGTTCGGGTCCGCCGATTCCCTCCGGGCCCTGCAGGGCTGGTTCGCGCAGCTGAAGCAGAACGGCGGCCTGGCCGCCGCGGGCCGCCTTGCCGGGGGATATCTGCCGCCCTATTTCTATCTGCTGGCGCTGATGAGCTATCTGCCCGGGCGGGACCTGTACCTCATCAAGCTCCTTTCCTTCGCCGGGGACATCGTGCTGGCCGTTTTCGCCCTGAAAATCGTCCGCCTGAAGTACGCCCAGTTCTGGGGGGAGATCGCCTACGCGGCGGTGCTGCTTCTGCCGAGCGTGGTGCTGAACTCCGGGGCGTGGGGGCAGTGCGATTCGTTTTATACCGCCGCGCTGCTCGCCTGCGTGTACTTCCTGCTGCGCAGACGCCCGTACGCCGCCGTAACGGCATGGTCCGTCGCGTTCGTGTTCAAGCCGCAGGCGATTTTTCTCGCGCCGTTCCTGCTGCTGATGCTGCTGTGCCGCAGGATTCCGTGGCGCAGCCTGCTGGCGGTGCCCGCGGTCTACCTTCTGGCCGTGCTGCCCGCCGCCGCGTCGGGGCGGGATTTCGGGGAGCTGCTGACGGTGTACGCCCGGCGGGCGGCGGCGCCCGGCGAAATCTCGATGTATCTGCCGAACCTTTCGGTCTGGTACCCGAAGGGCACGCCGCAGGCCGTCGGCACGGCGATTGTCATCGCCGCCGCGGCGGCGGCCCTGGCGGGCGTATTCTGGTTCTGGCGCAAAAAGTTTGAGCTGACGGACGAGATGCTGGTTTCGCTCGCGCTGCTCTCGGTGCTTTTTGTGCCGTACGTGCTGCCCTACATGCGCGAGCGGTACTATTACCCGGCGGATATTCTCTCGGTCGTGTTCGCGTTTTATTTTCCCGAAAAGTTCTACGTCCCGGTCATCACGGTGTTCAGCTCCACTTACGCCGTCTGCCACAGCCTGTTCAACACGCACTTTCTGCACATCCGGATTCTGTCCGTGCTGATGCTGTTCTGCCTGCTGTGGGTCGGCATCAGCACCGTCTACCTTTCGCGGGACGAAAAAATAGAGAAGGCGGTGCGCCGCAAGTGGCTGAGCTGACGGTCGTCCTGATGGAGGAGCGCCACCTGGACGCGCTGACCGAGCTGGAGGCGGTCTGCTTCGCGGAGCCGTGGACGCGCGCCGGCCTCGCCGCGGTGCTGGGCGTTTCCGCCGCCGTGTTCGCGGTGGCGGAGCTGGCCGGGCAGGTGGCGGGCTACGCCGGAATGCACTGCGTGCTGGACGAGTGCTATATGGACAACGTGGCCGTGTTCCCGCGCTTCCGGCGCGCGGGCGTCGCGCGGATACTGATGGAGTACCTGATTGCCGAGGCGCGCCTGAGGGGCGCGAGGTTCCTCAGCCTGGAGGTGCGGCCCTCCAACGCGGCCGCCCGCGCGCTCTACGCCGGCTTCGGGTTCCGGCAGGCGGGCCGCCGGAAGAATTTTTACAGTTTTCCCGCGGAAGACGGGCTGATTCTGACTTTATTCCTGCAAAAACAGCAGCAGACGGACGGAGAGAGAATAGAAGAATGAAAATACTGGGAATCGAAAGCTCCTGCGACGAGACCGCCGCCGCCGTGGTGGAGGACGGCCGCGCGGTGCGCTCCAGCGTGGTCGCGTCGCAGGTGGAGGAGCACCGCCTGTACGGCGGCGTGGTGCCGGAGATCGCCTCGCGCCGGCACTGCGAGGCGATTGTGGGCGTCGTGCAGAAGGCCCTCGGCGACGCCGGGACGGATGTGGGGGGCGTGGACGCCGTGGCCGTGACCAGCGCGCCGGGCCTGATCGGCGCGCTGCTGGTCGGCGTCAACTTTGCGAAGGGGCTGGCCCTCGCGTCGGGTAAACCGCTGGTGCCGGTGCACCACCTGCGCGCGCACATCGCGGCGAACTACCTCTGTTTTCCGGAGCTTGAGCCGCCCTTCCTGTGCCTGATTGTGTCCGGCGGGCATACCCACATCGTCGAGGTGCTGGACTACACCCGCCTGCGCGTGCTCGGCAAAACGCGCGACGACGCGGCGGGCGAGGCGTTCGACAAGGCCGCGCGGGCCATGGGCATCCCCTACCCCGGCGGCGTGGAGCTGGACAAAATCGCCGAGGGCGGGGACGAGACGGCCTACCGGCTGCCGCGCCCGTCGGTGGACGGCGCCCCCTACGACTTCAGCTTCTCGGGCCTCAAGACGAACGCGATCAATCTAATCCACAACGCGGAGCAGCGGGGCGAGACGCTGGACCTTCCGGACCTGGCCGCCTCTTACCGCAAGGCCGTCGTGGACTGCCTGACGCGCAATTTCTTCGCCGCCGCGGCCGCCACGGGCGCGAAAAAGCTGGCCCTCGCGGGCGGCGTCTCCGCCAATGCGCTGCTGCGCCGCACCGTGAAGGCCGAATGCGCCCGCCGGGGGCTCGCGTGCTATTTCCCCCGCCTTTCCCTGTGCGGGGACAACGCGGCCATGGTCGGCTCGCAGGGGTACTACGAGCTGCTGGCCGGGCACACCGCCGGGCCCGACCTGAACGCGCGGGCCGAGATGCCGGTGGAGCAGGAGTTCCCCGAAACGCGGCGGGCGCGCCTTGTCTGCCGGGGGAAAGCATGATATAATCAGGGTTAACGAAAACGGCGGCTTCAGGCGGGGCCGCCGGAAACCGAGCGACTGGAGGGAGCATGCGCGTGAAGGACGTTTTTCATTCCACGGGATTCAAAATCATGGTGGCCGTGGTGTTCGCCATGCTCTGCCTGATGCTCTACACGGCGGGCGCCGGGGACTCGGCGACGGGAAAGCTGTTCGGCTTCATCACCATCCCCATGCAGCGGATCAGCACCATCGTGGCCAACAACGCGGCCGTGTCGGCGGAATCGGCCGCCCGGTCGAAGGAAGAGCTGGAGGCTGAGAACCGCAGCCTCAGGCGGCAGGTGGACGAGCTGAACAAAAAGCTCGTCAACTACTACTCCGCCCAGCAGGAGAACGCCCAGCTGCGCAAATTTCTGGAGCTGAAAAACAACAACCAGGATTTCAAACCCGTCGCGGCGGCGGTAATCGGGCGCGACCCGAACGACCTGTTCGGGCAGTTCACCATCGACCAGGGCTCGCAGGCCGGCATTTCGGTCAACGACCCCGTCGTGACCGAGGCCGGCGTGGTCGGCTGGGTCTCGTCGCTCAATTCCAGCTACAGCAAGGTCACCACCATCCTTTCGCCGGAGACGAAAATCAGCGCCATGGACCGGGTCAACCGCGAAACCGGCGTGGTCGGCTGCGACATCCGCGCGGCCGACCGCAGCCTGCTGCACCTCAACTACCTTTCGGCGGGGACC
>DHOB01000033.1 GCA_002409675.1 Ruminococcaceae bacterium UBA5401 | reverse complement strand
AGGAGGGCGCCCGCGCGGCCCCGCACGACCTCGTTCGACCACAGCAGCCCCCTGCCGGCCAGCAGGCCGGCAATCTGGGTGGATTTGCCGCCCGGGGCGGCGCAGAGGTCGAGGATTTTTTCGCCCGGCCGGGGACCGAGGGCCGTCACGGCGGCCGCGGCGGAAGGCTCCTGCACATAGAACGCGCCCGCGTGGTGCATCGGCAGGTGCCCCGGCCGACGAACGTCCGGCGGCATGTAAAAGCTCAGCGGGGAAAACGGGGCCGGGCGAATCGGAAACGGAAGCGCGCGCCTCAGCGCGCCCTCCGCGCATTTGAGCGGGTTCAGCCGGATTCCGCGGAAGGGCGGCTCCCCGAGGCATTTTTCATAGGCGCGGAAGTCCCTTTCCCCGAGCAGGGCCCGCATCCGGGCGAGAAAATCGGCCGGCAGGGCGTCCAATTCCATCAGCTCCATAAAAAATTGGTATAATGTTCCCATCCTTTACAAACAATAGGGCCGTAAAGGGGGTGAATCTCTTGGACAAACAGGGAACAAACAGAAACGGCAATTCCACACAGCAGAACGCCGGCCAGAACAACCGGCAGGGCTCCAACTGCGGACGCGGCTCGGAAAAGCAGAACAGGAAGGGCCCGTCCCAGTGCAGCGATTCCACCGACAGCCACGAAAGCAACTGCAGGAACTGACCGGTTCCGATTCAGGCAGGCGGTCCCGCCCAAGCGCGGAACCGCCTGTTTTTTTACTCTTTTGTTTTCTCCCTTTTTTTCTGCCGCAGCAGCTCCCTCAGGGTGGTGTCTTCCCGGCGGACGGTGCGGAAGCCCTCGCCGGTGATTTCGCCCGCGTCGCCGACAATCAGAAACGCGTTGCGGTCGATGGACCGCACAATGTCCTTGACCCTGGCGACCTCGTAGCGGCGGACCGCGCAGAGGAGCACCTCGCTCTCGCGGCCGGTATAGGCGCCGCGGGAATTCAGAAAGGTCACGCCGCGGTCCACGTCGTTGAGGATCTGGTCCGCAATCTGCTCGTTCTTATCCGAAATGATAAAAAGGACTTTCCCGGTGCCGACGTCGGTGCCATAGAGGATGGCGTCAATCAGCTTGGTGGAGACGAAAATGGCAATCATCGCGTACAGGGCGCTTTCGATGCTGCGGTAGACGAACCCGGAGGCTATCACAATCACGCAGTCCACCGCGAGCATCAGCTTGCCCATCGAGACGAACCGGACCCGCCGGCCGAGCAGCCGCGCCACCAGATCGGTGCCGCCCGTGGTGGCGCCGCGCAGAAAAATCAGCGAAAGGCCGACGCCGTCCAGGCAGCCGCCGAAAATCGCGGCGAGCATAGGGTTCCCCTCGTAGGGCTGGATAAACAGGCCGAGCAGGTCGATGCCGGCCGAGACGAAGACCGTCGCCACGATGGTCTTGAGCACCATCCGGTACCCGATGTCCCAGACAGCCCACAGAAACAGCGGGATGTTCAACAGAAGGCTCAGCATGCCGATGGGCCACCCGGAAAGGTAGTTTATCATGGTGCTGATGCCGGAGATGCCCCCCGGCGCAATGCGGTTCGGCGCCGTGAACATCCGGATGGAGACCGCGCTCATCGACGCCCCGACCGCATAGGAGGCCAGGTCCTTCAAAGTCTCACCGGCTCTGCGCCGGACGGACTGAACCATCGGAATCCCCGCCTTTCCCCGATTCTTCTTCCCGCAGAAAGCGGTACAGGCTGCGCAGCCTGTCCACCTTTCCGCTCAGGTAAAGATAGCCGAACACCGCTTCCAGCGCGGTGGCGGCATGGTATATAAAATTGTCCGCATTTTTGGGAACGTGCCCGGGGTGCGCGTTTTTCCCGCGCCGGAAAATTTCCGCCTCGTCTTCCGTAAAGCGGGGCGCCAGCCTTTCCGCGGCCCGTGCCTGCGCCTCGCAGCGCACCTGCCGCACGGCAAGGCGGTGCAGCTCCGAGACCGGCCGGCTTCCCCCGCGGACGAGGCGCCCGCGCACCAGCAGCTCGTACACCGCATCCCCGACGAACGCGAGCGTCAGGGGGCTGAGCTGCCGGGGGCCGCCGTTTTCAGAACTCAAGCAGTCCAAATTCCGCCCCCTACTCCCTGTACTCGAATTCAAAGCCGTAAAGCTCCACCGTGTCGCCCTCGCGGATCCCCGCCCTGTGCAGGGCGTCTATCACGCCGGTCTGGACCAGCACGCGCTGAAAGTACCCGAACGAATCGGGGTCGCTGAGGTCGATGGGGCGCAGGCTCTGCAGGAGCCGCTCGCCCGTGACCACATATTTCCCGTTCCGCCGGGCAATGGAGAACGCTTCTCCGGCGGCGTCCTTCGGCGCGGGGGCGGGCTCCGGCGCGAACCTCCGGATGGGCGGCAGGCCGGCCAGCAGGCCGCCGATTCTGCGCACCAGCGGGTCGACGCCGTGCCGGATGGCCGCCATCATCGGGAAGAACTCGTAGCCCTGCTTCTCCACAAAAGCGCGGAACCGCGCAATCTGCTCTTCCGAAGCGAGGTCGCACTTGTTCCCCGCGACCACCATGGGGCGGGCGGCGAGGTCCGGGTTGAATTTCTTCAGCTCCGAGTTGATTACCCTGAAATCGTTCTCCGGGTCCCTGCCCTCGCTGCCGGAGACGTCCACCAGGTGGACCAGCAGCCGGCAGCGCTCCACATGGCGCAGAAACTGATGCCCGAGGCCCGCGCCGCCGCTCGCGCCCTCCACGAGGCCGGGGATGTCCGCCACCACGAACGAGCGGCCCTCCTCCAGGCGGACCGTGCCCAGCACGGGCGTCAGCGTGGTGAAGGGGTAGTTCGCAATCTGCGGCTTGGCTTCGCTGATCACGGAGACCAGCGTGGACTTGCCGACGTTCGGGTAACCCACCAGGCCCACGTCCGCCAGAAGCTTCAGCTCCAGCAGAAGCTCGCGGCTTTCGCCGCGGCCCCCGGGCTTTGCGAAGCGCGGCGTCTGCCGGGTCGCCGTCGCGAAGCGGGCGTTTCCCCATCCGCCGCGGCCGCCCTTGGCGACCACGGTCCGCCCGTCGGCCGAAAGGTCGGCAATCAGCCGCCCGGTCCGGGCGTCGCGCAGAAGCGTCCCGCGCGGGACGCGGATCACGGTATCCTTCCCGGCCCGGCCGCTGCAGCGGCTGCCCCTTCCGTTCTCCCCGCTCTCCGCGCGGTAGCGGCGGTGATAGCGGAAATCGGACAGCGTGGAAAGGCTGTCGTCGACCTCGAAAATCACGTTCCCGCCGCGGCCGCCGTCGCCGCCGTCCGGCCCGCCGGAAGCCACGTATTTTTCCCGGTGGAACGCGACCGCGCCGTCGCCGCCGTTCCCCGCGCTGATTTTGATTTTGGCGCTGTCGATAAACATTGCCGGTTTCCCCTCTTTAGTCTCTGCCCCTATTTTTACACGGGAAAAGCAAAAAATCCCGGGCGGAAGCGCCCGGGGTCTCTCTTCGCTTTTCCGCGTCAGCGCCTTTTACTGTTCCACCGCGTAGACGCTGACCTTTTTCCGGTCGCGGCCCAGGTGCTCGAACCGGACTCTGCCGTCAATCAGGGCGAACAGCGAATCGTCCGAGCCGATGCCCACGTTCTCGCCCGGATGGATATGCGTTCCGCGCTGCTTGACGAGGATGTTGCCCGCCAGCACGAACTGCCCGTCCGCACGCTTGACGCCCAAGCGCTTGGCTTCGGAATCGCGGCCGTTCTTGGTGGAGCCCATTCCCTTTTTATGAGCAAAAAGCTGAATATCAATTTTTAACATCGTTTACACCTCCGTATGGATTACGTCAATCTTCTCAGGATACTGGCGCCGGAGGGCGGTCAGGTGCGCCTCCAGCCCGCGCAGAAGGTCGCGGCATTTCGCCGCTTCCTTCCCGGCTACCCGGAACGACATCCGCCCGTCGGAAACCCGCACGCCGGCCTCCGCACCGACGATGTCCGTCGCGGTGTTCGCCGTCAGATAAGCCGCCGAGGAAACCGCGGCGCAGACGATGTCCGTCCCCGCGTCCCCCGCGTGCCCGCTGATGCAGAAGCCGGCGGGGATGCCGTCCCGTGAAAAAAACTCGGCGCGAATCATGCCCCGGCGCTGATTGATTCGATCTGAACCTTCGTATAGGGCTGCCGATGGCCTATTTTGCGCTTCTCGTTTTTCTTGGCCTTGTAGGTCAGCACGGTGATTTTCGGCGATTTTCCGTTTTTGAGGACTTTGCCCATGACGGAGGCGCCCTCCAGGTACGGGGTGCCGACCTTCAGCCCGCCGTCGCCGTTCAGGGCGAGCACCTTGAAGGTGACCGAGGCGTCTTTCTCAGCCGCAAGCTTCTCCACAAAGATCACGTCGTCTTTCTGGACCTTGTACTGCTTGCCGCCGGTCTCAATTACTGCAAACATCAATAAAGTTCCTGCCTTTTTTTCAGTCTCGCTATTGACAGGCGGGTCTCCCACTTGCTGGCCTGCAATAAGCGGCTTACAAAGCATACCATATCCCGTCAAATTTGTCAACGGGCCGGGCCGTTTTCAGCGCTCCCGCCGGGCGAGCCGCCGCGCCAGCCCCGCGAGGCGGGCGCCCCGCTCCCCGAACGCGCCGAGGGCGGTCACGGCCGCGTCGGTCAGCTCCCCGACCGCGCGCCTGGCCCGCTCGATGCCCAGCAGGGAAACGTAGGTGCTCTTCTGGCTGCCCGCGTCGCTCCCCACGGGCTTGCCCAGGGCGGCGGCGTCGCCCTCCACGTCGAGGATGTCGTCCTCAATCTGGAACGCGAACCCCAGCGCCTTCGCGTAGCCGTCGGCGGCGGTGACCCGCTTCCGGTCCGCCCCGGCGAGGATGCACCCCATCTTCGCGGCCGCCCGGATCAGCGCGCCCGTCTTGCACTCGTCCATCGCCTGCAGGGTCTCGACGGAAACGGATTTGCCCTCGCAGAGCAGGTCGACGGCCTGCCCGCCCGCCATGCCGCGGGCACCCGCGGCGTCGGCCAGCACGCCGGCCGCCTTCGCGGCGCGCTCCGCGCCGACGGCGGAAACGGCCTGCGGCGAAAGCATGGCCTCGAACGCCGCGGCCTGCAGCGCGTCCCCGGCGAGGAGGGCCTGCGCCTCCCCGAACACCACGTGGCTGGAGGGCTTGCCGCGCCGCACGGCGTCGTCGTCCATGCAGGGCAGGTCGTCGTGAATCAGCGAATAGGTGTGGATCATCTCCACGGCGCAGGCAAACGGCAGCGCCGCCTGCTGGTCGCCGCCGCAGACGCCGCAGAACTCCAGCACCAGAATCGGGCGGATGCGCTTTCCGCCCGCGAGCAGACTGTACCGCATCGCCCGGAACAGCCCGGCCTGCGGAGAAGACGGCTCTTCCGGCACCAGGCGGCGCAGCGCCGCCTCCACGCAGGGGACGTAGTCCTTGGGGTCAATCCTGCCCATCGCTTTTCCCGCCCTTCTGCTCCAGCTCTGAAATCTGCCTGATTTTCTGCTCCGCGTCCGCGAGCTTCCTGTAGCAGAAAGAGGCGAGGCCGGAGCCTTCCTCGAAGAGCTTCAGCGATTTTTCGAGCGGCTGGCCGCCCTCTTCCAGCAGCTTGACGATCTCCTCCAGCCTTGCGGCGGCCGATTCAAACGTCTTTCTCTCACTCATCGCGTCGCGCACCCGCCTTTCCCGGCCCGAAGCCGTTTTCCGTTTTCTTGTCCACCGTGCAGGCGAGGCCGCCGTCCCGCATCCGGACGGAGATTTTCTCTTTTTCGCGGATTCCGGCCGTGCCGGAAACGGCGCGGCCCCGGCTGTCACAGACCACGGCGTACCCGCGCGACAGCACGGCCAGCGGGCTCAGGGCGTTCAGCCTGCCCGCGGACTGCGCAAGCACGGCCTTCGCGGCGTCCGCCCTCCGCCGCATGGCGGCGGAAAGGGCGCCCGCAAGCTGGTCGACGCGGACGCGGCGCAGCTCGACGGCCTCCAGCGGGCTCTGCAGCACGCGGCTGCGCGTCAGCCCGTCCAGACGGCCCTTTTCGCTCTCCAGCCGCTCCGCCACGGCGCCCCGCATCCGCGCCCGCAGGGATTCCAGCCCGGCCAGAAGCTCCGCGCGGTCCGGCACGGCCAGTTCGGCGGCCGCCGAGGGCGTGGGGGCGCGCAGGTCCGCGGCAAAATCGCAGAGGGTGAAGTCCGTCTCGTGCCCGACGGCGGAAATCACGGGAATCCGGGAGGCCGCGACCGCCCGCACGACCGCCTCCTCGTTGAACGGCCAGAGGTCCTCGGCGGAGCCGCCGCCGCGGCCGAGGATGATCTCGTCCGCGCAGTTCAGGCGGTTCATGCGCCGCAGGGCGTCCACAATCTGGGGCGCGGCGCCCTCCCCCTGCACCAGCACCGGGCAGAACACCACCCGCGCGGCGGGCCAGCGGCGCGCGAGGACGGTCAGGATGTCGTGGACGGCCGCGCCGGTCGGCGACGTGATGACCCCGACGGTCTCCGGAAACTTGGGCAGCGGCTTTTTCCGCCCGGCGGAAAAGAGGCCCTCTTTCTCCAGCTTCGCCTTGAGCTGCTCGAACGCGAGGCTCAGCGCCCCCACGCCCTCCGGCTGAAGGTCCTCCACATACAGCTGGTATTGGCCCGAAACCTCGTAGACACCGACCCGGCCGCGCGCGATCACGCGCATGCCGTCCTCCGGCGCAAAGCGCAGGCGGCCGGCATACCGCGAAAACATCACGGCCCGCACGGAGCACCGCCCGTCCTTGAGCGAAAAGTACAGATGCCCCGAGCGGTAGTGGTCGGTGAAGTTGGAGATTTCCCCCGCGACGAACACGCAGGCGAGGGCCTCGTCCTCCTCAAAGCGCGAGCGGATGTAGGTGTTGAGCTGCGTGACCGTGAGCAGCACCGGCGCGCCGGTCGTCATGCCGCGATTCCCCCTTTTACGGCGGCGAGGACCGCGATGCCCGCCGCGTTGTCCGCGGAATATTCCGGGGCGGCGAAGAAAGCGCCGTATTTTTCCTCCAGCGCCCTGCGGAGGATGCCGTCGGACGCGACCCCGCCCGCAAAGACCAGCGGCAGCCCGCCGAACCGCAGCAGCAGCGCGCCGGCCATGCCGTCCAGCGCCGCGAGCAGGGACTGCAGGCAGAACGCGGCGACGTCTTCCTTCGGCCTGCCCCGGGCCTTCATGGCGGCGCACTGGTTCTCGATTCCGGAAAGGGAGCAGTCCGCCCCTTTCAGGACCGGGCGCACCGAAAAGCGCGCGTGCGACCGCTGCGCCAGTTTCTCCAGTGCCGGCCCGGCGGGGAACGGCAGGCCCAGCATCCCGCCGACCCGGTCCACCGCCTGGCCGGCCTTCAGGTCGAGCGACCGCGCCACGGGCCGCACTTCAAAGACCGCCCCGGGGTCCGGCCGCACGAGCACGGCCTCGGTGGTTCCCCCGGAAACGTGGAACGCGAGAAATTCCCGGCCGAGCAGCTCCAGCTTTCCGGCGGAATACAGCGCGGCGGCAATGTGCCCCGCCTGATGCGAAAAGCGGAACAGCGGGACGCCCAGCGCGTCGGCGGCGGCGCAGGCGGCTGACACGCCCGCCAGAAAGCACGGCATATAGGAGCCCTCCGCGCTGCGGGGGCGGTCGGAAACGCCCACCGCGGCGATTTTCGCGCCCGAAAGCGGCAGCACCCCCAGCACCTGCGGAAGCTGGCAGACGTGGTGGAAGACCGCGTCGCTCTGCCGCAGGCCGAGCTCCCCTTTTTTGACGGGCAGCAGCTTTTTGCTCTGCGTCACCGCGCCGCCGCTCAGCAGGGCGGCGGAGGTCGTGTAGTTGCTGGTGTCGATGCCGAGGACGTCAGGCATGCTTCTGCTCCATCTCCCTCGCCGCCGAGCCGAGGACGCCGTTCACAAACGGCGCGTCGGAAGCCGTCCCGTATTTTTTGGCGAGGTCCACGGCCTCGTTGATGGAGACGCCGACCGGGATGTCGGCGGCGAACTTCATTTCGTAGAGGGCCAGCCGCAGCAGCGCGAGCGAGACTTTCGAGAGCCTGTCCAGCGTCCAGCCGCGGATATATTTTTTGATTTCGCCGTCCAGCAGGGCTTCGTTTTCCTCCACGCCGCAGGCGGTCTTTTCGGCGAATTCCTCAATCCTGACGTCCTCCGACATCTCGGCCGTGTCGATGATCTGCCGGATTCCGTCGTGGCTGAGGCTTCTGGCGAAGATGAGCTGAAACGCCTGTTCCCGTGATTTTCTTCTGTTCATTCTTTCCTCCGTGCCGTGGCGAAATAAAAAAGCCCCCCAACGCGTGTGGAGGGTTGAGGGCTGTGGGGCCTGTCGTTTTTCAAACTTCCACGGGGATTATTATACCACATTTCCCCGCAAACACAACTATTGCCTTTCGATAATCTTAATCTTGTCATACGGGAAACCGGACTGCCCCGAGACGACGTCCTTGACGGCGACGGCGTCGTCCTGGGCAGAGCCCTTCGCCTTCACGACCACGCTGCACTCGTCCTCGTTGATGCAGACCACGCAGTCGGAATAGCCCTTCGCCTTGAGCAGGTTCTCGATGTCGGTCTCCTTCATGATCGCCTTCGCGATCTCCGCCGCCTGGGCCGTGGCTTCGGTCTTTACCGCGTCGTTCGACGCCGCGTCGCTCAGGACCGACTTGATTTTCTCAGTCGCCTCGTCGCGCGCCTTCTGACGGGCGAGCCTGGCCTCGGAAAAATAAGAGTCTTCGGCCGCCGTGTTCGTCTTCACGGCGGAAGAGGACGAAGACGCGCCGGACGCCGCTTTCCCCTTGGATGCCGCCGCGCCCGACGAAGAGACCGCCGTGCCCGAGGCGTTGACCAGCAGGGTGTCGCCCAGCTCGCGTTTGGAGGTCACGGCCTGCGTGGCCGGCAGGTCTTCGTCCTTGCCCATGAAGGCCCAGTTCAGGGTGACCGCCGCGCCGAGCGCGACAACCAGCGCTGCGAGAACAAGCTGCCGCTTACCCATCGTCATAATGATATTCCTCCCGATTTTCATATTTTACAGTTTATGAATATGAACTTCCGCGGCGCATCATGCCCCCTGCACGACGCAGACCCGCACGGAAGTGATATGAAGCGCTGTGGTCACCGCGTCGACGATGCTCTGGCGCACCTGCGGGTCGCCCGCGCCGCTGCAGACCACGACGACCCCTTTGACGGTCGGCTGGATCTCCGTCACCGGCAGCGCGCTTTCAGAGCCGTCCGCGCCCTTCACGATGGTGTGGGTGCTCTCGCTGTTGTTCTCCGTCTCTTTTCTGGCCTGGGATTCGTCCGACTGCCGGTCGTCTTTTTTCTCGTCTTTGGCATACACCTTTTCGGTCGTCTGCTCCAGCGTGACGAGCACCCTGGCGCTGCCCGCCCCGCTGATGTGGGAGATCACGTCCGCCAAGTCCTTTTCAAGGCGCTCCTCGTACTGTTCCGCGGAGGCTGGCGCCTGGGAAGAGGCCGTCTTGGCGGGCGCCTGGCCGCAGCCTTTGAGCGTGCCCGAGAGAAAAATCAGGAAGATTCCGACCAGCCCGGCCACGACGACGGCCTTGCGGCCCCTGTCGTTCTCGGCCAGTTTCTGGAACAGCCCGGCCGCTTTTTCCCGCCGCGCTCCCTTTTCAGCCGCCATTGGAGAGGACCTCCGTTTGAATTCCAAGTGTCTTTGTCAGGGCTTCCTGCGCCTCCCGGCAACGGGCGGCGTCTTTTGCGTCCAGCGTTACGGTTACTTTAGTAATTGATATGCTGCCCTGCGCGTTTGTATCCATATCCACCCGAACATTTTTGCACTTCAGGTTCTTCCGGGCCAGCTCGGACGCCACGAGGTTTGAGATGCTTTTCTGCGCGGCGGAGCGGACCTGGCTGTCAACGGTCTCCTCCAGCCGGGAAGAGGAGTCCCCCGCGCGGGAGCCCCCGCCTTTCAGGGCCAGGGAAAGCCGGGGCACCGCCCGCGAAATCGGTGCGACCAGTGCGCAGACGATAAAGGCGCCGATTACGAACTTCTCCATCCGCTCCATCGCGCCGCCGGGCGCCAGGCCCTGCGCCAGCGCCGCCACCAGGGCCGCGAGGCAGATGGCGGTCGACCATTCGCGGACTGCGTTCATGACACGCCTCCTATCGTCATCATCACAACGGTGGAGATAATCAGCACCATCATGCTGCAGAGCAGAATGGCCAGCATGGTGGAAACCACGTCCGACGACGCCTTCAGCAGCGCGGTGATCGACTGCATGCCGAAAATCTGGCTGATGCCGGCGCAGACCGCAAGGGTCAGCATCCACAGCAGGCATTCCGCGAGGACGGGCAGAAAAATGAAGATTCCGGCAAGGAGCCCGAACGCGCCCACGCCGGATTTCAGCGTCCTGATGCAGCCGCCGACCGTGTTGAGCGCCTCGCCGAGCGCGTTGCCGACAACGGGGACAAAGCTGCTGACGACGAACTTCGCCGCCTTGGCGCCCGTTCCGTCCACCGAGGTGGCGACGAAGGAATGCATGGTGACAAGGCCCGTGAACAGCGTCATTCCAAGCCCCATCACCCACTTGGCCACTTTGTTCAGGACCCCGCACAGGCCGCCGAGGTTGACATTGGGGGAAACGGCCGAAACAATCGAGAGGGCAAGGAAAATGTTCATCAGGGGAGCCAGAATCTCGGCCGAAAAGGCCGAAAGGATGTTCCCCGCCGCCACCATCAGCAGATGGTATGCCCCCGCCGAGGCCGCCTGGCCGGCCGCCGCCATCACGGCGACCAGCACGGGCACGCACGCCAGAAGGAACCCGCACGCGGCTTTCAGCATCTCGGCGGCGTCGGCGATGCAGGAGACAATGGGCGCCACCACAATCGCGCAGATGCAGAGCGTGCCCGTCATGTCGATTACGCCGCCCATCGGCTTTTCCCCGAATGAGAGCTTCATCCCGTTCAGCAGGGCGCACAGCAGAATCACGGCGGTCACCGCGGCGAAGACCCGCAGCGGCGGGCCGGCCTTTCCGGTGAAAATATCCAGGATTTTCTCAAAATAGCCCTGCGGCGTCACCGAGAGGATGCTGCCGCCGTCCACGCCGTCCACGCCGAGCCCGTCCAGGATTTTCCGCGTCTCCTCCGGCAGTTTGTCCGGCAGGTCGTCGGCCCCGCTCGCCTCCAGTTGCTCCTCGTAATAGTCCTGCGTCTCCGGCGCTTCTTTCGCGGCGGCGGGAAACGAAACGGAGAAAAACGCCGCGGCGACCAGCAGAATCAGCACCGCTTTTTTCATCTTTTACCCACCTATCAGCTTTACGGCTATTTTTGCAATTTCCCCGAACAGCGGCAGCGAAAGCACCACGACGCTGATTTTGCCCGCAAGTTCCACTTCGGAAGCCAGCGCATTTTCCCCGGCGTCGCGGCAGGAATCGGCGGAAAACTGGGCGAGAAAGCAGATGCCAAGCGTCTTGAACAGAATCGTCCCGTATTCCGAAGAGAGCCCGGACGCCGAAAGGAACGCTTCAATCTGCCGGAGGGCGGGCGCAATGCCCGCGAAAACCCCGAGGAGAATCACGGCGCCGGCCGCAATGCCGACGAGCACGGCGTATTCCTGGTGATATCTGCGGAGCATCGCGGCGACAACCGCCGCGCAGACGGCGATGCCCGCAATCTGCAACAGATTCATCATGTTTCACAGCTTGAAAATCGACTTGATGGTCCGAAACAGCACGTCGATCTGCTGGATGATCATCATCAGCACCACAATCAGACCCGCGAGCGTGGTCATCATGGCCTGTTCTTCCCGTCCCGACCGTATCAGCAACTGGTTCAGCACCGCCACGATGATGCCGATTGCGGCTATTTTGAAAATGAAATCCACATTCATTTTATTCCCCCGTTTTCAGCACAGCAGGATTGCGGCGGCCATGCCTCCGGAAATTCCAAGCATCCGGTACAGCTTCGATTTGCGGTCGCGCTCTTCGCGGGCCTCTTTCAGCGCCGCGGCGGCCAGCCCCGCGTACAGGTCGAAATGCGCCAGCTGGCCCTGCGTGTCGCTCGCCCCGAAGCCCGCGCCGAAATCCAGCAGCATCGCGGCGTCTTTTTCGGAAAATCCCTCTTGCTCCGCCTCTTCCGACACGGCGGACGCCCACGCCTGCGCCCAGTCCGCGCCGGCCTCGCACCGGTCGGCGCACAGCCCCAGAAACGGCAGCTCCCCGCCGTGCCTGCGCACCAGCCGGGCCACCGGCATGGCCGAATAGCGGACCTCCGTCTTCGCGGCGGAGAGAAAGCGCAGGAACGCCTCCAGCCTTTCGACCCGGACCGCAAGCTTATACGACTCCAGAAATCCCGCGAGAAACCCCGCGGCAATCAGCAGGACCGCCCCCGCCAGCTTCAGCAAGCAAATCACCCGCCCTGTAAATTCCCCGGACCTTTCCCGGTTCCGCCGAGCCGCAGAGCAGGGCCACGTGGCCGAACGCGCCGGTCCTCAAAAGCGCCGCGGCCTGCTTGCGCCTCACCAGCTCGCCGGCGCTCCCGGCATGGATGCTGGCCACGACGGCGACGCCCGCATTCAGGCTCTGCTCGACCGCCTCGACCTCCGCCTGCGTGCCCAGCTCATCGCAGACCACAATCTGCGGGGAGAGCGAGCGCACGGCCGTCAGGATGCCCTCCGCCTTCGGGTAGCCGTCCAGCACGTCGCAGCAGGCGCCCATGCTGTTCTGCGGCTCCCCCCGGAACACGCCGGCGATTTCGCCGCGCTCATCGACGACCGCCACCTTGCGGGCTTCTCCCCGCGACCCGTCGGAAAGCTGGCGGGCGATGTCGCGCAGCACGGTCGTCTTTCCGCTCGCGGGCGGGCCGGCGACCAGCAGCCCGCCCTCCAGGCTCCCCCGCAGCAGGCCGAGCAGCCGGTCCGCCGAACCGGGGATTTCGCGCGCCACCCGCACGTTGAGCGACGAGACGTCCCGGATGCCCGTGACGGAGCCGTTCTGCAGGACCGCCGTGCCGCAGACGCCGACGCGGTGCCCGCCGCGGATGGTCACGTAGCCGCTGCGCAGCTCGCCCTCGTGGCTGTAAACGGAATATCCGCACAGGATGCGGAAGCTGTCTTCCAGGTCGGCCTTCGCCGCCGTCAGGCAGCCGGAGCCCGGCGCGCGGGACAGCCCGCCGCGCTCCCTCAAAAAATAAATCCCGCCGGGGCAGCACACGCAGACGGGCCGGCCCACGCGGAGCCGGATTTCCTGGGCGCGGCGCTTGACCGCGCCCGGCAGGTTCAAAACCGGGACCCGGATTCGCTCGCAGAGACAGGCGGCTGCGGAATCGAACCGTTCCCCGTTCAAGTCGCTCATTGCCTTGTCCCCCCTCTTATCACATACTTATGGACAAAGCCTCTGCGTTAGAACAAAAAAATCCGCCCCCGAAGGGGCGGTCAGACCGTCTGAAAAACCGAGCGGGCCGCGCGGGGAAACGTCCCTGCGCGGCCCGCCTGCAAAAGCGCGCTCAAAACAACTCGTTAAGCTCCTCTTCCGAAATCACCCGGATGCCGAGCCGGTTCGCTTTCTCCAGCTTGCTGCCGGCGTCCTCGCCGGCGAGGACGAAATCGGTCTTTTTAGAGACGCTGCCGCTGACTTTTCCGCCGTGCTTCTCAATGATTTCCGTGGCCTGCGCCCGCGTCAGGGTCGGCAAGGTCCCCGTCAGGACGAACGTCTTCCCCGCCAGCCGGGCGTCGCCGGCCGCCTTGCTGGCCTGCATGTTGACCCCCGCGTCGCGCAGGCGGCCGACCAGGTGCGCCGTGTTCGGCAGGTCAAAGAAGCGGCGGACGCTCTGCGCCATGATCTCCCCAAAGCCGTCGATGGAGGCGATTTCTCCCTCTTCGGCGCGGAAAATCGCGTCCATGCTGCCGAAGCGGGCGGCGAGCAGCCTGGCGGCCTTCAGGCCGATATGCGGGATACCCAGCGCGTAGACCAGCCTGTAAAGGTCGTTCCCCTTCGCCTTTTCGAGGGCCCGGACGCGGTTTTCCGCGGATTTCTGCCCCAGGCGCTCCAGCCCGGCGAGCTGCGGCACGGTCAGGCTGAAGAGGTCGGCCGGCGACGCGACCAGCTTTGCCGAAATCAGCTGCTGAAGCACCGCGGGGCCGAAGCCGTCGATGTCCATCGCGTCGCGGGAGCAGAAATGAATCAGGTGCCGCAGAAGCTGCGCGGGGCACTCCGGGTTGGTGCAGCGCACGGCGGCCCCGCCCTCTTCGCGCACGACGGGCG
The DNA here is from genome assembly GCA_002409675.1 of Ruminococcaceae bacterium UBA5401. Classification (GTDB taxonomy): domain Bacteria; phylum Bacillota; class Clostridia; order Oscillospirales; family Acutalibacteraceae; genus Thermocaproicibacter. The sequence goes on along the minus strand of DHOB01000033.1, from coordinate 10,568 downwards.
CGCCGCAGGACGGGCAGGTTTTCGGCATCCGGAACGGCTCCGCGTCCCGCGCATGGGAGACGACGGAGACCACCTCCGGGATGATTTCCCCGGCCTTTCGCAGAATCACGGTGTCCCCGACGCGGATGCCCTTGTCCCGGATGAAATCCTCGTTGTGCAGCGTGGCGCGGCTCACGGTCGTGCCGGCCAGGGAGACCGGCTCGAAAACGCCGATGGGCGTCAGGGCGCCGGTGCGGCCGACGTTGACCTCAATCCGCAGGAGCCGGGTCTGCCGCTCTTCCGGCGGATATTTGAACGCCTCCGCCCATTTGGGGAACTTGGCCGTGCTGCCCAGCATCCGGCGCTGGGCGAAGGAATTGACCTTGATGACGGCGCCGTCGATGGAATAGTCGAACGTCCCGCGGATGTCCCCGATGCGGCGGACCTCCTCAACCGCTTCCCGGATGGTTTTGCAGGGCGTGAAGAAGGGCGGCACCTGAAAGCCGAGCTTCTTCAGGAACCGGAGCGACTGGTCGTGGAACCGGAGCTGCGCGCCGTCGACCTGCTGCACGTTGAAGACGAAGATGTCCAGCCTGCGGGCGGCGGTGATTTTCGCGTCTTTCTGCCGCAGGGAGCCGGCGGCCGCGTTGCGGGGGTTCTTGAACGGCTTTTCTCCGTTCAGCTCCTGCGCGGCGGAAAGTTCCCGGAAAACCCTGTGGGACATATACACCTCGCCGCGCACCTCGAGGAACGGCAGGGGTTCTTTCAGCCGCTTGGGCAGGCTGCGGATGGTCCTGAGGTTCGCGGTGATGTCCTCGCCCACGGCGCCGTCGCCGCGCGTGGAGCCGCGCACGAAAACGCCGTCGCGGTATTCGGCGGAAACGGAGAGGCCGTCGAACTTCGGCTCCACAATATAGACCGGGTCCCCGGCCGCGGCGCGGACCCGGCGGTCGAAATCGACCAGCTCCTGCTCCGAGAACGAATCGTGCAGGCTCTCCATCGGCACGGTGTGGACGACGGGCGAAAACTGGCTCTGCGGGCGGCCCCCGACCGTCTGGGTCGGGGAATCCGGGGTCACAAGCTCGGGGAACGCGGCCTCGATTTCTTCCAGCCGGCGGTACAGCGCGTCGTACTCGGCGTCGTCGATTTCCGGCGCGTCCTCCTCATAGTATTTTCGGTTGTGGTAGCGGATTTTCTCCGCCAGCTCGCCCGCCAGTTTTCTGGCTTCTTCCAATTCCATCGCTTTTTACCTCTGCTCTTCGCGGATTATTTCAGGTTGGCCACCACTTCCGGCACGGAGCCGACGATGACCGTCTCCGCCACGACCACGTTGGTGTTCACATCCGTCGTGGTGTCGAACCCCGGCAAAAAAGAATAGACGCTGGCGCGGATCTGCAGGCAGATCTGGTGCTTCGTCTGGTTGATTCCGGCGGACTCGAACGTGCTTTTGAAATCGGCCGTCACATTCCCGGAAAGCGTCAGCTTCAGGTAAACTTTCGGCCCGCGCCCGTGAAAGATGTGCCCGCCGAACAGGGTCCCGATAGGGATGCCCTCCGTTTCCGCCCCTTCCCGGTCCATGCGGTCCTGGATTGCGGAGATGATCTTCGCCTTGAGGCGGTTCATCGACACCATGTCGGTCGTGATGGAAAGGACGCTGCCGTCTTCCCCCCGGCCGACGGAGACCAGGCTGTCGTAGGTCACGCCGTTCTGCTCCAGCTCCTGAAGGACGGCGCCGTTGATGATGCCCACGGATTTGACCTTCGCCTCGTTGGCCGTGATGGACTCCACAACCGGCTTGACCCGCAGGTTGAACAGGACGAGAAAACAGGCCAGCAGAATCAGGGCCAGAACGGCCCTGCCGCGGCCGCCGCGACGCCGTCTGCGCATGTCCGCACCTCCCGAAGAGATTACTGCATAATACTCCGGGAGCAATAAAAAGGTGAATGGTTCCCCTCCGTGCGGTCAGAAGGTCCGCGGGCCGCGCCCGGCCCGGTGCAGGAAAAAGGCACAAAGAAGCCGAGCGCCTCTTGTGCCTTTTTCCCTGTGCGTGATTCAAAACTCCGGCAGAAGCCTGCGCGGCGCCTTATTCTTTGGGAGAATTGTCCTCGGAAGGATTGTCCCGCCGGTTCTCCGCCTCTTCCTGCTCCTGCTCTTTCTGCTCTTCGAGAAGGGCCCGGATGGAAAGGCTGACGCGGTGGCGGTCGAAGTCGATATCCGTGATCTTGACCTTCACGACGTCGCCCATCTTCAGCACGTCCTGCGGCTTGTCGATTCTGTGGTCCGCAATCTGGGAGATGTGAATCAGGCCGTCGATGCCGGGAATGACCTGCGCGAACGCGCCGAAGGAGGTCAGGCCGACGATTTTGGCTTCGATGACCTTCCCGACCGGATACTCGCGCTTGAGGATTTCCCACGGATTGTCTTCCGGCTTCTTATACCCCAGCGAGATTCTGCCCCGCTCGCGGTCGAGGCCCTTGATATAGACCTGAACCGTGTCGCCGACATTGACCACTTCCGACGGATGCTTGATGCGCGTCCACGAAAGCTCCGAAATATGAATCATTCCGTCGATGCCGCCGAGGTCGACGAACGCGCCGTAGGAAGTCAGCGATTTGACCTTGCCGGTATAGGTCTGGCCCACTTCGGCGGTCTCCCAGAATTTCTCTTCCTGGGCCTTCCGCTCGTCCTTCAGCACCGAGCGGATGGAGCCGACCGCACGCTTGCGGTTGCGGTTGACCTCGATGATGCGGAACTTCACGTTTTTCTTCAGCAGAACGTCGATGGGGTCGTTGCGGGACGCGGTCGCCTGGGAAGCCGGGACGAAGATGCGCGTCCCCTCCGTGACCACGATGAGGCCGCCCTTGATAATCTCGGCCACGACGCCTTCGAGGACCGTCTGGTTCTCGTAGGCGTCCACAATCTTTTCCCAGCCCTTCGCTGCGTCAAGGCGCTTTTTGGAAAGCATGATGGTGCCTTCCTGGTCGTTGGTACGCATGATCAGAAGATCCATCTCGTCGCCGACCTTGACCACATCCTCCGGCTTGACATTGGGATCGGCCGAAAGTTCGGACGCCGGAACATAGCCCGCCTGTTTTCTTCCGACATCCACAAGGACTTCACTGGGAGTAACGCCGACTACGACACCGTGGACCTTTTCGTCTGTATTTAAAGTCTTCAGGGACTCTTCCAGCATCTGCGCGAAGCTCCCGTCGGCTGTGTTCTCCTTTTCCTTCTGCCCTGCGCTTTCGGCCGTGCTCCCGACCGCACCCTGAGCACCGTCCTTAGGCGAACTCTCGTTGATTTCTGACATGGTATCAAGTACCTCCTTTATAATGCTTGCCGGTGTGGAAGCACCGGCCGTGACGCCGACGGACCCGAACTTTTCCAGGTCCTGCAGCGGAAGCTCGTCCGCAGATTCGATGAAATATGTAATGCAGTTCTTTCTGCACACCTCACAGAGCCTTGCGGTATTGGAACTCTGCCTTCCGCCGACCACGACCATCGCGTCACAGTGCTGCGACAGGCCAGCCGCCTCCGCCTGGCGCACCGCAGTTGCATTACATATTGTATCAAAAATCCGGGCGTTTGTATATACCCTTTTGATGATTTTCAGACAATTTTGCCACTCGGCCACCTGGAAAGTCGTCTGTGCCACCACGCAGACGGGCCTTTCTTTCAGTGTGGGAAAATCCTCCGTGATTCCGCGCAGCTGCGCGGCGTTCTGGAACACGTGGCATTCGCCTTCGCAGTACCCCCGGATGCCGAGGACCTCCGGGTGGGCGGCGTCGCCCGCAATCAGGACCGCTTCCCCCGCCCGGGAAGCGTCCAGCACAATCCCGTGAATCTTCGCCACAAACGGGCACGTCGCGTCGCAGAACCGGACGCCGCGCGCCTTTACGGCCTCGAGCACCGAGCGTCCCACCCCGTGGGAGCGGATGACCAGCACGGCGCCCGGCGGAACCTGTGCGAGCGTTTCGACCGTTCGCGCGCCCCGCTGCTCCAGCCTTTTCAGGGTCTGGGGGTTGTGGATGATGGGGCCCAGCGTGCAGACTTTCTCGCCGGCGTCCAGCAGCCGGTCCACCTTCTCGACGGCGCGCCGGACGCCGAAGCAGAAGCCCGCGGATTTTGCCGCGAAAATTTTCAATGCCCTTCCTCCAGCATGGCGTTTATTTTTCCCGCAATCAGGGACGCGCACCGGCGCATCTGCGCCATCGAGCGCCCCCGGAACGGGAGCTTCTCGTAGGGAATCAGCTCTCCGAAGCGTATCGTGATGCGCTTGAACGGCCGGAGGAGCCCCCTGCAGTAAATGGAGACCGGGAGGACCGGCGCGCGCGCACGCTCCGCCAGAAGCGCAACCCCGGCCTTCGCCCGGAACGGCTCGTTGCCGAACACGCACCCGCCCTGCGGGAAGATGCCGACCACGCCGTCGTTTGCCAGAATCCCCTGCGCCGCCCGCACGGAGGCGCGGTCCGCCGTGTTCCGGCTGACCGGAAAAGCGCCCAGCAGCTTCAGCACCAGCCCGGCGAGGCGGCCGTGGTCGGTAAAAAGCTCGCTCTTCGCCATATAGCGGATTTGGCGGCGGAACGGGATGGCCAGCAGAAACGGATCGAAAACGGATTTGTGGTTGCTGCAGACAATCACCCTCCCGCCATTCGGGATGTTCCGCAAACCCCGGTACCGGACCCAGAACAGCAGCAGGCCCGGCAGCGTGAAAATCCGCAGCAGAATCTGGTAAAGAGGACTCAGGTTCATCGGGGGCGCCTTTCCCGGTCAAATTCCCGCAGATTTGCCTCGCGCAGGGCGGCGATGCGGTCCATCACCAGCCGGCTCGCGTTCCGGAACTCGCTCGGCGTGCCCTTTTCGATTCCCAGCTCGCCGGGCTGGATCACCGGCCCGTAGGTCACAAGACAGCGGTGGAACAGCCTCGGCAGGCCGCCGCCGCGCGCCGTGATGCAGCACGGCAGGATGGGGGCGCCGCACGCGTGGGCAAGCATCACGGCCCCCGGCTTCGGGCGCAGGAGGTGCCCGTCGGGAGAGCGGGTCCCTTCAATGAAGACGCCGAGAACGTGCCCGTCCTTGAGGTGCTGTGCCGCCGCGCCGATGGCCCTTTTGTCCCCCTTGCCCCGCTGGACGGGGAACGCGCCGAGCGCGCCGATCACGGCGCCGACCAGGCGGTTTTGGAACAGCTCCGCCTTGGACATGAAATAAATCTGCCGGCGCTGGCTGTACGCCAGCCGCAGCGGGTCCGTCATGCTCGCATGGTTGCAGCAGAGAACCACGCCGCCCTCCTTCGGCATGGAACCCGCGTTCCGCACGCGCATGGGCATCAGCGCGCGGAACAGCCACGGCAGCAGCGTCCTTGCAAAGGCGTAAAGCGGCGTCCGTTTCATAGCTTTACCATTCCCCCGGCAGTTATTTGCCCGGCCAGCTTTTTTTTGATGAGGCCGACGACCTCCGAAACCGACTGCGCAAAGGTGTTGCCGGTCGTGTCGAGAATCTCGGCGTCTTCCGCCGGGACAAGGGGGGCGGCCGCGCGGTGCGTGTCGTTGCAGTCCCGCTGCCTCAGGTCGCGCAGGACTTCGGCATACTCGGCCTTCTCCCCTCTCAGCAGCATCTCCTCATACCGGCGGCGGGCCCGGTCCTCCGGCGACGCCGTCAGAAAAATCTTGACCTGCGCGCCGGGCAGAACCACCGTTCCGATGTCCCGCCCGTCCATCACGACGGAATGTTCCCGCGCGATCCGCCGCTGGGCGGAAAGCAGGAAGCGCCGCACCTGCGGAATTGCGGAGACGCGGGAAGCGGCCATCGAAACCCGCGGGGAGCGGATGCGGTCCTCCACGTCCTTTCCACACAGAAAAACCCGCTGCGCGCCGCCCCGGTAGTTCAGGTCAACCGACACGCCTTTCAGCAGCGGGCACACGGCCTCCGCGTCCCCGGGGTCCACACCGCGCTCCAGCATGAAAAGCCCGACCGCACGGTAGAGCGCACCGGTGTCCACATACAGGAACCCCAGCTCCTTCGCCGCGCGCCGGGCGATGGTGCTTTTCCCGGCCCCCGCCGGCCCGTCGATGGCAACCGCAATCATCCCTCAAGTTTCCTCCGCTTCCATTGATTTTCCGGCCGCCCGGCCGGTGCTGAACGCAATCTGCAGATTGAAGCCCCCCGTGTAGGCGTCCACATCCACCACTTCGCCCGCAAAGTAGAGGCCTTTCACAAGCCTCGACTCCATGGTTCTGGGGTCGATCTCATCCGTCGAAACGCCGCCCGAGGTCACGATGGCCTCCTCGATAGGCCGAAAGCCCTCAATCTCGATTTCAAACGATTTGAGCAGCTCCCCGAAGCCGCGGCGCATTTCCCGGGTGATGGCGTTGCAGCGGGTGTCCGGCGGGATGCCGGACCGGCGCACCGCCACCGGAATCATCTTGCGGGGCAGCAGGGCCGAAAGGGAATTGCAGAATTCCCGGTTCCGGTTCAGGCCGAAGTCCCGCACGAGGCGGGCGTCCAGTTTTTCGGGGCTCAGGGCGGGCTTCAGGTCGACTGAAACCCGGTAGCGCCCCGGTGCCATCCGGTCCATGTGGGCGCTCGCGCTGAGAATCACCGGCCCCGAAAGGCCGAAATGCGTGAACAGCAGCTCGCCGAAATCCCGGTACACCGCCTTTTTCAGCGCAGTGTCCGTCACGGCGACGGCGACGTTGCGCAGCGAAAGGCCCATCATCTCCCGGCAGTCCCGCCCCCGCGCGACCAGCGGGACGAGCGACGGCCGCAGCGGCGTGACCGTATGGCCCGCCTGCCGGGCGAGCCGGTACCCCGCCCCGGTCGACCCCGTGGAGGGGTAGGACGCTCCCCCGCAGCAGACGGCCACGCTCCGGGCCGGGATCTCCCGGCCGTCTTTCAGGGCCACGCCGCGCACGGCGCCGTTTTCAAGGAGCAGCCGCTCCGCTTCGCCCCGCGTCACCCGCGCGCCGCTTTCCCGGACGTACTTTTCAAGGCATTCCGCCACATCCGCCGCCCGGTCGGATACCGGGAACACCCGGTTTCCCCGCTCCGTCTTGAGCGGCAGACCCCTGCTTTCAAAAAAGGCGACCGTATCTTCCGGCGCAAAGCGGGAAACCGCCCCGAACAGGAACCGCCCGTTCTTCGGCACCGAGGCAATCAGGGTGCGCACGTCGCAGCGGTTTGTCACGTTGCACCGGCCCTTGCCCGTGATGCGCAGCTTTCTGCCGAGGACCGCGTTCTTCTCCAGCAGGCAGACCCGCAGGCCCCGCTCCGCGGCGGTCCCGGCCGCCATCATTCCGGCCGCCCCGCCGCCGACCACCAGCGCGTCCCAGCTCAAGTGGAAGTGTCATCTACCTTCTCGTACACGCCGTATTCGTCCCAGATCTGCTCCAGCGTCTGGAAGGTCTTGCGGGCTTCATCCGATTTTTTGATGGTGACCATCACAATCAGGGCGTTGATTAAACTCAGAGGAGCGCACAGCGAATCGACGATGGAGGCGATGTCGCTGCGCGCCAGGAGCACATAATCGGAATTTTCCGCAATGGGCGACTCCGTCGTGTCCGTAATCGAGATGACCTTTGCCCCGCGGTTGTGGGCGAAACCCATCGCCTTGGCGATTTTCCGGGAATAGCGGGGGAAACTGATGCCGATGACCGCGTCGCGTTTGTCCACATGAATCATCTGCTCAAAAATTTCGCCCTCGCTGGTGGACTGGACCAGAAGGACGTTTTCAAACAGCTGGTTGAAATAGTAAGAGAGAAAAGTGCCGAGGGCAAGCGCGCTTCTGGCGGCGAGGATGTAAATCTTGCGGGAAGACGTGATGGCGTCCACCGCATGGTAAAAGTTCTCGTGCGAGGTCTCTTCCATGGTGCGCCGAATCACGTCGATATCCTGGTTGAAAATAAAATCAAGCACGTCGGAGTCGCCGATTCGGTTGGAGGTCACCTCCATGCGCTGGACGGAGGTCAGCTTGTTCCGTATCATCTCCTGCATCGCCTGCTGAAGCTGCGGATAGCCCGTGTAGCCGATCTCCATCGCGAAGCGGACGACGGTGGATTCGCTCACCCCCACCGTGGCGCCGAGTTTGGAGGCCGTCATGAAGGCGACCTTGTCGTAATTTTCCTCGATATATTTCGCGATTCTCCTCTGCCCTTTTGAGAACCCGGCCATTTTGCTCTGGATTCTCTCAGTCAGCAAATTATCCATTTTATTCCGCCGTTTCTCCGCGCGCAAATGCAACTGCCGGAAATCTTCTCCCACGGCGCCGCGCGGGGCGCCGCATCCGGCCCAAAGCGGGGACCTCGGGACGAAACCGGGGCCGCCCACATCCTCCGCCCCTGATAATTCTAATGCCTGCCCCTTCAAAAATCAAGTGCTTTCGGCCCCACACGCGCAAAAAGCCGGACTTTGCCCGGCTTTTTGCACTCAATTTCCGCCCGGTTCCCGCTGCCGGCCGAGCGTCTCCCGGACGATTCGGGCGCGCTCCGCCCAGCGCTCCTGCGCGGTCATCTGCCGTCCGACCGCCAGCGTCAGGGTCGCCGGCTGCATTTCTTCCGCCAGCCTGTCGACCGCGGCATACTCCAGGCGGTGGACGAACCCCGCCGCAATCCCGAAGCGGACGAGAGAAATCAGCTCCAAGAACTCGTCGTTTTTCAAAAGGCGAGCGCTGCGCAGGAGGCCGAGCGAACGGCTCACGGTATCCTGCACTTCGATGCTGCCGGAAAGTTCCCGGCGGGCGCTGCGCTCCTGTGCGACCACCTGCCTGCCGATGCCCGTCAGGTTGGCGATCGCCTCCCGTTCCGAAAGGCCGAGCGTCATCCGGTTGCAGAGCCGGTACACGGCGCCGCGCGGTTTTTTGGCCGGCGCGCCGGCGCTGCGCAGGGACATCCCCAGACGAAAAAGCCCGGACGAAAGGCGCGGCAGGGCGCCGGAATCCGCCAGGGCGGGCAGGTGCAGGCTGAGCGAGGCCAGCATCCCGGTGCCGAGGTCGGCGGGGTTCGGCGTCAGGTAGCCGAGCTTCCGGTCGAACGCAAATGAAAGCGTCCTGCTCAGAAGCGATTCCAGCGTATCCGCCCGCTCATACGTTTCTTTGAGGGAAAATCCGCCGCCGAAGGCGCGGATCAGAAGGTGGTCCTCCCCGTTTATCAGGATGCAGAGGGATTCGTCCCCCGAAAGCAGCAGGCCGCGGCCTTCCCGTTCCGCGATGAAGTCCGCGTCGGCCAGCCGGCGCTCCGCCAGGGAGACGGCCTCTTCGTCCGTCAGGTCTTCCAGGGAAACATAGCGAAACACGCCGGCCAGCGCGCTTTTTTCGTCGTCCACCGCCGCGCGCACCCGGCGGATCACCTCCCGCCGGTCGGCGGCATCCATCCGGCCCGGGAAGGGCAGGTCGCCGAAGTTGCGCGCGAACGACACGCCGGCGCCGAGCACGACGTCGCCGTCGGGGCCCAGAGGGCGGTCCCATTTTTTCATTTGAGCGTTCCTCCCCCGTTCCGGCGTCCGCCGAGGGGCTTTGCCCTTCTGCGGACGCGCACGGCCAGGCGGCCGCCCGGCCGCACCTGGGGCAGCGAGCCGCCCGGGGCTTTCCCCCGGTGGACCGCGCCGCCGTGAATCTGGCGGATAATCGGCGCCAGGCGGCTGTAAAAGGTGCGGTAGCACTGGGCGCACCCCACCCGGCCGCTGCGCACAATGTCAAAGAAGGAAGCGCCGCAGCACTCGCAACGGACCGCGTCCGGGCGGCCCTCTTCCCCGGCGAAAAGCTCGTGCAGGACGTCGCCGGAAGAATCCCCCAGGCCGTCAAAAAAGTTGCTGCAGCCCAGTTTCTGCGCACATTCCGCGCAAAGCGCAACCTGCGCCAGTTTTCCGTCGGAAATAGTCCTGATGAAAGTGGTCGCGGGATTCTTCCCGCAATACTGGCACAGCATCTGAATAACCTCCGTACAGCTCAGATTTCTGAAACTCCCGTTTTTATTATTATAGCATGTTTTAGAAGCATGTTTTAGAGGGCCGGACAAAACGGCCGGGCGATTTCCCCTCGGCGGGGGCGAAAACTTGTAACACCCTATCTTCCGCCGCAATATTATGTACTGTAAACCGAAAGGAGGAAAACATTCATGTGTAACAACTCATGCGGCGGCTGCGGATTCGGCGGCAATAGCTGCACCTGGATTATTATTCTTCTCATCATCTGGGTCGTCTGCGGCGGCGGGCTCAGCGGCGGCAACAACTGCGGCTGCAACAATAACTGCGACGGCGGCAACAACTGCGGCTGCTAAGTACAAAGGAACCCCGGCAGGACCGGGGCCCCAGCACAAAGTCAAACAAGTGGGCCGTTGGAACAATCCCTGAAATAAAAGCGGGCGGCCAATGCCGAAAGGCGTTGGCCCTTCGCTTTTTTGTGCTGCCGGCTCAGAACGGCCCGCACCGAAAGGCGTCGGCTGATTCCATAAAATGAATTGTAATTTTCCAATATCTATGATACACTGATACCGGAAAGAATTCATCTGCGAGAAGCAGAAAATGAAGGAGGAGGACTGCTCCATGAAGCTCTACGACGTGGATATCAAAAAGCTGATCGAGCTGCTCGACAAGGCAAA
>DHOB01000074.1:36000-36618 GCA_002409675.1 Ruminococcaceae bacterium UBA5401 | reverse complement strand
CTGAAAAGCTGCCTGAAGCGCCAGACGATTTTCCGCGAGATGATTGTCGACGGCATGTGCATGCTGGCGAGCGGCGAAAGCTCCCGGAACATCGAGAACAAGCTTTCGCTGTATTACCACGCTTTCCCGGGCTGCGAGCAGAAATACAAAGCGGGAATCGAAAACTGACCGGGGGGATGCGTCCATGAAAATCAGGCCGAGGCCCGCAGGCGAAAGCCCGTCCAACGGCAACAGATGGTTCCTGACCTATTCGGATATGATAACGCTTCTGCTGGCGCTTTTCATCGTGCTGTATTCCATGGCTTCCGCCAACGAGAAAAAGTACGGGCAGCTCGTCAAAGGGTTCCGCACCGCGCTGAACACCGAGTCCGCCTCCGAAACCGGCGGAGGAAAAGCCGGTGCCGCCGGCGGGCAGGGCGTGGTTTTAAAGGCGGGGCAGAAAATCGTGAATATGGACGCGCTCGACCAGGTCTACCAGTCGCTGAACGGCTATATTTCCAAAAACCATCTGCAGGACCAGATCAGCCTCACAAAATCCGGCGAATATGTGCAGGTCCACCTGAAAGACGTCGTGATGTTCCAGCCGAACACCGCGGAGATGCTCCCCGGCAGCAAGCC
>DHOB01000074.1:28892-35809 GCA_002409675.1 Ruminococcaceae bacterium UBA5401 | reverse complement strand
GCCCTCGCGGCGGTTTACGACCGTGTGGACCATATCACCATCAGCGGGCATACGGCGAACGTGGTGGTCAATTCCACGCGCAGCGACCAGATTTCGTGGATGCTCTCCACCCAGCGCGCGGTCACCGTGCTGAACAGCCTGCTGGATTACGGCCTCCGCGGCGACAAGCTCTCCATTCAGGGATATGCCCATTACGCGCCGATAGCGGATAATTCCACCGAGGAGGGGCGCGCGAAAAACCGCAGGGTCGAAATTACGATTTACAAAAATCCCTCCAAAGATGCCGCGCAGAATCCTTCCAGAACTTCTTCGGCCTCTTCCCAAAAGTAAAAGGCCGTTTTTAGAAAAGAATCGGGGCAGAAAAGAGCACCGCGCTTTTCAGATGGACTTCAAAGCACGGTGCATCAAATATCTATAAATCTATAAATTATAAAGTTTAAAACTGAAAGTTCCATTGTGCGGCTGCGCCGCGCGCTCCGAAGACCCGGAGTCTGTCGTCAGGCGTCCGTCCGCCGGGACCGTTCCAGCGCCGCCTCGTAAGCGGCTGCGGTCCGGCCGTCGAAGCAGACCAGGGCCACCCCGCGCACGGTTTTGGAGGCCCTGAGAAAAGCCGAGATTTCACGGATGGCGATGGCTGCGGCGCGCTCGAGCGGAAAACGGTACGCCCCCGTGCTGATGGACGGAAACGCCACGGTGCGGCACCCGTGCCGTTCCGCAAGCTGCAGGCAGCTCCGGTAGCAGGAAGCGAGCAGGCCGTCCTCGCCGGCGGTCCCGCCGTGCCAGACGGGGCCGGGCGTGTGGATCACATACCGCGCCGGCAGGGCGTAGCCGGCCGTGATTTTCGCCTTCCCCGTTTCGCAGCCGTGCAGCTTCCGGCACTCCGCCAGCAGACCGGGCCCCGCCGCCCGGTGGATGGCGCCGTCCACGCCGCCGCCCCCGAGCAGGGAGGTGTTCGCCGCGTTTACGATGGCGTCCGCCCTGAACTTCGTAATATCGCCCTTTACGATTTCAATGCCCATGTTTTTGCACACCTCCGTTTTTCCATTCGGAATTTTAGGATTGAAAGTGCTCCTTTTCCCGGCGCGTCCGGGCTTATCCGTTCCTGAAAATCGTCCCCATGTCCTCTGTGACGGAGGGCTCAATCAGCCCGTCGCGCGCCATGCCCTGCATCAGCTTCATGGCTTCGGCGTGGGACAGGGCCTTGCGGTAGGGCCGGTCCTCCGTCAGAGCCTGGTAGATGTCCACGCAGGCGAGGATGCGGGAGTTGAAGTCGAGCCGCGAGCGGTCCAGACCATAGGGATAGCCGGAGCCGTCCAGCTTTTCGTGGTGGTTGGAGGCCCACTCGGTGATCTCTTCAAACCCCTTGATGTTTTCCAGAATTTTGCGGGTGTAATAGGGATGCGACTGGATGGTCATAAATTCCTGCCGGGTCAGCTTGGCGGGCTTGTCGAGGATGCCGTTCGGCACGGCCAGCTTGCCGAGGTCGTGCAGGTCGGCGGCGATGCGCATCATCCAGTAGGTCTTCTCGTCAAACTCGTAGTAGCGGCAGATTTCCCCAACCCGCTCGCTGATGCCGCGCGAATGGGAGCCGGTAAACGGCGACTTGGCGTCGATAATCCGGCTGAATATGCGGGAAATGCTGCGGATCTGGCGGTAATTGAGCTCCCGGCTGACCTTCGGCAGCATGGAAAGCAGCGAGCTTTTCACGAACATGTTGCCCATCCCAAGCCAGAATTCGACCCGACCGCCCAGCTTTTCGACGGCTTTGCGGACATCCGGGTCGAAAAGGCGCGCGTCCCGGCGCAGGGCCTCCAGAATCTCGTCGCTGTTCAGGCCCTTGGCATACAGCACCGCGATGGCGTCCGCCATGGCGATGATTCTCGAATACAGCGGAATCTCGTTCCCGGAAAGGCCGAAGGCCCCGCTGCCGTCGAAATGCTCGTGATGGTACAGAATGACGCCCTTCTGCGGGCTGAGAAACGGGAAGGTCCGTATATTTTTTTCGCCCTCGACACAGTGCTCCGGGTTTGCCTCCATGGCCGTTTCCGCCGGCTTGCCGGCGCCGGCGTTTTTTCGGAGCGCGCCCAGGACGCCGTTGTCGTGCAGCAGGGAATAGGAGACCAGGTCGAAAAGCGGTTCGTCCGGCATGCCCAGCTCCCGCGCGATGCGCCCGGCGACATAGGCCGCGCGTATCCCGTGGCTGGTGTAGTTGGGCAGAACGTCCTTCTCGGCGAAATCCAATGTCAGGGAAAGGGAAATCAGCAGTTCGTTCACATTAAACAGCATGAAATCACAACGCCCCTACTACTCTTATCATTATAATGATGGTTTCTGCAGACGGCAGGGAATCCTGAAAAAACGGTCCGTCCCCCGGAGCTTTTCGAGCCGCCCGTCTTTTTATTATATCAGACCCGCCCAAACATATTTTTCCCCCGCCTGCATTTCGGCGGGGCAAAGCCGAATCCCGCTTTTGCCCGCGATTTTTGAACCGGCGTCTATAAACCGGCTTCTTTCTGCAAAGACTACGAAGCGGGAGGTGAGACCTTGGCGAAAGAATATAAGGACCTGCACGCCCTGCTCCAGCAGGACCGGGAAGCCTGCCGATTCTATGACTCCCTGCCCGATTATGTGCAGGACTCGATCCGCCAGCGGGCGGAAAGCGTCCGTTCCGTCGAAAGCCTGCGCGACTATGCGGAAAACCTGACGCGCGAGGACGAATAAAACGGCTTCCGCTCTGCTTCTCATGTTCTCCGGCGCCGTAAAGGCGCCTTTTTGATTTAATAATTTGCAGATAAAATTATATAATTTACTTTACACGTTATAGAATCCGTGCTATACTTGTCTGGAGCAGAATCGAGGTGAGCCCTGTTGGACAAAAACGTTTACAGCCTTGTCCTTTTAGACGAGGTCGTCGAGGCTGTGGACAAACTCGCCTACGAGCAGCGCACCAGCCGCAGCGGGATGATCAACCGCATTCTGGCGGATTATTTTTCCTGCCCCACGCCGGAGACGCGGATGCGCGAGATTTTCAGCCGCATGGAAAAAGAATTTGCCGGGACGGACGATTTTCAGATGGACGGCCGGCCGGGGACGTCGGTGTTCGCCGTGCGCAGCGCGCTGCGCTACCGGTACCGGCCGTCGGTGCGCTATGCGGTGGAGCTGTACCGGCAGGATGCGCCGCTGCTCGGCGAGCTGCGGGCTTCCCTGCGCACCCGGAGCGCCCCGCTGCTGGAGCGGGCGGAGCTGTTTTTCCGATGCTTCAACCGCATTGAGAACGAGGCGGTCGGCCGCTTTTTCCCCGGCGGAGAAGTTCCGTGCGAAATCTCGCCCGGCCGCTGCGTGCGCCGCTTGCGCTGCCCGCCGCAGGCGGAACGGTGCCCGAACGGGCAGGTGGCCGAAGCTCTACTCGGTTATCTGCGCGAATTCGACGCCGGCCTCAAAACCTATTTTGCGCAGGCGGACGACCCCGGTGGGGCGGAACGCGAGGTGCGCAGGCAATATCGGGACTATCTGAACGACGCGGCCGTCCTTTGAGGGGCCGCTGAGGAGGTCTTACCATGGACATTCAAAATTTTACGCAAAAATCGCTGGAGGCCCTGCAGCAGGCGCAGGACCTCGCCCTTGAGAACAACAGCATGCAGATTGGGCAGGAGCATCTCGCCGTGGCCATGCTGCAGCAGAAAGACGGCCTGATTCCGGAGCTGCTCAAAAAGATGGGGAAGGACCCCGAAGCCGTCCTCAGCGCGGCGGAGCAGCAGATGAAGCGCCTTCCCGGCGTGACGGGGCCGGGGCGCGAGCCGGGCAAAATCTACATTTCGCCCGATGTGGACGCCGTGCTGACCGAGGCAAAGCAGCAGGCCGGCCGCATGAAGGATGAGTACGTTTCGGTCGAGCACATCATGCTCGCCATGATCGACAAGCCGAACGCCT
Source organism: Ruminococcaceae bacterium UBA5401 (assembly GCA_002409675.1). Classification (GTDB taxonomy): domain Bacteria; phylum Bacillota; class Clostridia; order Oscillospirales; family Acutalibacteraceae; genus Thermocaproicibacter. The sequence goes on along the minus strand of DHOB01000074.1, from coordinate 31,879 downwards.
CGATGCGCGAGGTGTTCGGGCGCTTCGGCATCACCGGCAGCGGGTTTCTCTCCGCCCTTTCCACCGTGCGCGGCAACACCCGCGTGACCACCGACAGCCCGGAGGAGACCTACGACGCGCTTTCCAAATACGGGCAGGACCTGGTGCAGCTGGCGAAAAACCACAAGCTGGACCCGGTGATCGGCCGCGATGAGGAGATTCGGAACGTGATTCTGATCCTCTCGCGCAAAACAAAAAACAACCCGGTCCTGATCGGCGAGCCCGGCGTCGGCAAAACCGCCATCGCCGAGGGGCTGGCGGAGCGCATCGTGCGCGGCGACGTCCCGAACAACCTGAAGGACCACAAAGTGTTTTCGCTGGACATGGGCTCCCTGATTGCCGGTGCGAAGTACCGCGGCGAATTCGAGGAGCGCTTCAAGGCCGTGCTGAACGAGGTCAAAAAAAGCCAGGGCCGCGTGATTCTGTTTATCGACGAGCTGCACACCGTCGTGGGCGCGGGCAAGACCGAGGGCAGCATGGACGCCGGCAACCTGCTGAAGCCGATGCTGGCGCGCGGCGAGCTGCACTGCATCGGGGCCACCACGCTGAACGAGTACCGCCAGTACATCGAAAAGGACGCCGCGCTGGAGCGGCGCTTTCAGCCCGTCATGGTGGAGGAGCCGAGCGTGGAGGACACCATCGCGATTCTGCGCGGGCTTAAAGAGCGGTACGAGGTGTTTCACGGCGTCAAGATTCAGGACCAGGCCCTGATTGCCGCCGCCGTGCTGAGCAACCGCTATATCTCCGACCGCTTTCTGCCCGACAAGGCCATCGACCTGGTGGACGAGGCGTGCGCGATGGTCCGCACCGAAATCGACTCCATGCCCGCCGAAGTGGACGAAGTGGGGCGGCGCATCATGCAGCACGAGATTGAAGAGGCCGCGGTCAAGAAGGACACCGACCCCCTCGCCCAGGAGCACCTGAAGCAGATTCAGAAAGAGCTGGCGGACGAGCGCGCGCAGTTCAAGGCCATGAAGGCCAAGTGGGAAAACGAAAAGAACGCCATCGGCCGGGTGCGCGGGCTGCGCGCGCAGATTGAGCGCGTCAACGCCGAAATCGAACGGGCGGAGCACGGCTATGACCTCAACAAGGCCGCCGAGCTGAAATACGGCAGGCTGCCGGAGCTGAAAAAGCAGCTCAAGTCGGAAGAGGAGATCGTCGAGAAGACCCAGGCTTCCGGCTCCCTGCTGCACGACCATGTCACGGATGAGGAAATCGCGAAGATCGTCGCAAAATGGACGGGCATCCCCGTGGCGCGCCTGATGAAAAGCGAGCGGGAAAAGCTGCTGCATCTGGAGGATATCCTGCACAGGCGGGTCGTGGGCCAGGACGAGGCCGTCAAAAAGGTTTCGGAGGCGATTCTGCGTTCCCGCGCGGGGATTCAGGACCCGAACCGGCCCATCGGCTCCTTCCTGTTCCTCGGGCCGACGGGCGTCGGCAAGACAGAGCTCGCCAAGGCTCTGGCGCAGGCGCTGTTCGACGACGAAAAGAACATGGTGCGCATCGACATGACCGAGTATATGGAAAAGTTCTCGGTTTCGCGCCTGATCGGCGCTCCTCCGGGCTACGTGGGGTACGAGCAGGGCGGCCAGCTCACCGAGGCCGTGCGCAGGCATCCGTACTCCGTCGTCCTGTTCGACGAGGTGGAGAAAGCTCATCCCGACGTGTTCAACATCCTCCTTCAGGTTCTGGACGACGGCCGCATCACGGATTCGCAGGGCCGCACGGTGGACTTCAAGAACACCATCATCATCCTCACGTCCAACCTCGGCTCCAGCTATATCCTGGAGGGAATCGGCCCGGACGGCCGCATCAGCGACGAGGCGCGCAAACAGGTCGGGGCGCTGCTGAAAAAGCAGTTCCGCCCGGAGTTCCTGAACCGCCTGGATGAAATCGTCTTTTACCGCCCGCTGTCGAAAGCCGAAATCTACAAAATCGTGGATCTGCAGATTGCGAGCCTGAAAAAGCGTCTGGAAGAAAAGCAGCTGAACGTCGAGCTGACGGACGCGGCCAAAAACTTCGTCGTGTCGGGCGGATACGACCCCGTCTACGGCGCCCGGCCGCTCAAGCGGTTCATCCAGAGCCACGTGGAGACGCTTATCGCAAAAAAGATCATCGCCGGCGGGCTCAAGCCCAAATCGACGCTGCGCATTGACAGCGACGGCAGCGGCCTGTCGGTTTCCGTCTTATAAATTTCTTTTAATTTTCGGCTTCCCCGGTCCGGGCCTGCAAAAGCGGCGCCCCGGCCTCGGAGGCCGTTTTTTGTTTCCGCGCCCGCCGCGCTCTGCCCACCAGCATCCGGGCCTGGCGGAGCGTCGAGCGCCCTTCGCCGTAGATGCGCTCCGCCGTCAGGATTCCGAAAAGCAGGAAGAACAGGGACTGCGCGGTCTCCCAGGGAATTTTCTCCTGCCGGGACATCCGCTTCACAAGCTCCGCCAGGTCTTTTCTGAAAGTGCGCGCGGCGCCGCGGCAAAGCCCGCCGTACAGCGGGTGCGCCAGCACCTGAATCACGAATTTCTCGCGCTTCTCCAGCCTTGACCGCCAGTTTTCAGCCTCCTGCAGGCGCTCTTCAAGCGGCCTGCCGGCATCCGAAAGGACGGGAAAGACCTTTTCCCGCACGGTGTCGAAATACCTTTGGACGCACGCCACGACGATGGCGTCCTTGTCCGCAAAATAGCGGTAGATGGAAGCTTCGTTGATCTGCGCGGCGGCGGCCAGCTTCTTGATGGAGGTCCTGTCCAGCCCGTTCTCGGCGAAGGCGCCGAGAAATTTTTCGAGATATTCTTTTTTCCGAGTTTCTCTCTCCAAATTTTTACCCCCTTTTCTGCTGTTTTTCGGCAGAAATCGACTCCTGGAAATTCATTTTATGCAATTCCAGCTGCATAATAATTCTAAAACAATAATATAATTTTATTTTATTTAAAATATAAAGATATCTATAAAATAAT
>DHOB01000074.1:21918-28693 GCA_002409675.1 Ruminococcaceae bacterium UBA5401 | reverse complement strand
AGCGGGGAAGGACACAGAATGAATTCGCTTTTACCGTGCCGAGTGGAAGGTGGCACATTCGGTTTTGATCTGCCCGCCGTTCACGCGGGTCGTGCGGATATCCACATGCCGCGCGCTGCAGGCTCTGTCTTCGTTGTACATGCAGTTGGCCACTTCACAGTGGATGTCCAGCGACGGGTTCGGGGAAGCGTCGTCCACGGCGTCGGAAGGGGCGTCGCCCGATTCCTCCAGAAAATTGGCGCAGTACGTCTGGGCTTTGTCTTCGGAATCCGGGCCGCCGACCATAATGTCGGGCCGGCAGCAGAGGTCGTCCTTGTAATTGGCGCAGCCCTGTACGCTGCAATGCAGACTTGTCATTTTTCGGCACCTCACAATGCAATAAAATCGGTGGACCTCAAAAAGCGGGGACCGCTTTTATTCTGTGCCGAACGGGAGCGGTTATTCAAAGTTATGCCGCACGTGTTTGCGCAGCGGATACCCGATGAAGTACGCGGCGACGGCGCCGATAACGGCTTCCGGCAGGCCGTTGGTCAGGACCGTCAGGCCGACCAGGGCCGGCAGCGCGCCGTAGGTCTGGTGGATTGCGGAAGCGTAGTCGCTGCCGAAAAAGAGGTAGATGCCGCCCAGCACCAGCACGGTGTTGGTCAGGCTGCCCAGCGCGCCGCTGACCAGATAGGCGGCCGGCGCTTTCCATTTCAGCCGCGTGAACAGGTTCCGGCAGGCCGACGCCACGGTTCCCACCAGGATGCGCGGAACGAAACAGATGACGAGGCTCCAGAAATTGCCCGGCGGGTATGCCGGCGTAAAGACGAAGGCCATCGGCGCGCTCAGCGGCGGCGGGGTGAACGTCCATACCAGAAAGCTGAACAGGCCCGCGAAAGCGCCCATCGCGCTTCCGGCGCCCGTGCCCATCACAATCGCCGTGATGATCACGGGCACCATGCCGAGCGTGGCGACAAGCGGACCGACGGCCGGCAGGGAGCCGAGCGGCGTAAAGCAGACCACCGCCTCAATGGCGAGGAGCATGGCGAACTGCGCCAGCCGAAGCGTCTTTTTCCCAACAGAAACTCTCATCGCGTTTCCTCCATTTAAAAGCAAAGAATCGGCAGTTTTGGCTTCTCGGACGAACGTATTATAACACGTATGTTAAAAAAATAACAGATTGATTTGCTAAAAAATGACGATTTTTCGAGAAAATTGAAACTCGTTCGGCGGGGGAGAAAAGGCGGCCGGGCCGCCCGCGCCGCGCAAAAAGCCGCCGGGAAAACGCAGAACGCGGTCCCGGCGGCTTTTGTTCCGGCTATTGCTGGTGCTCCTGCGACCAGTCCATGCCTTCCTTTACATGCGCGTCGTCCGGCTTTGCGACGCCGGTCTTTTTGTAGCGGCTGTCGGGCGCCGTGATTACGGTCGGGTGCTTTCCGCCGCCGCTTTTCGGTCGGCGCGGTTTCTTTGCCTTCATGCTTTGTCACCTCCGCTGTATTTTCTGCCTTCGGGCATAAAAAATACGCGGAGGGGCTGGGAATCCGGTAATTTCATGATATAATATGGTAAAGCACGAAAGAAAGAGAGGGAAAATCCATGATTGCGGTGATCGATTACGGCGCCGGAAATCTGCTGAGCGTCGAAAAAGCGCTGCGCTTTATCGGGTGCGACACGGCCGTCACGCGGGACCCCGCGCGGCTGAAAGCCGCGGACGCCGCCGTCCTTCCGGGCGTGGGGGCGTTCGGGGACGCGATGGCCTGTCTGAAGTCCTCCGGCCTTGTGCGGCCGGTGCTGGATTTTATCGGTTCCGGAAGGCCGTTCCTCGGGATATGCCTCGGCCTGCAGCTGCTGTTCGAGGGCAGCGAAGAGGCGCCGGGCGTGCCCGGGCTGGGGGTGCTGCGGGGGAAAATCCTGCGTATCCCGAAGGCACCGGGCCTCAAAATCCCGCATGTGGGCTGGAATTCTCTGGATTTGATTCGCAGGGACGGCCTGTTTCAGGGGCTGGAAGACCACCCCTACGTTTACTTCGTCCATTCCTATTACTTAAAGGCGGCCGACCGGGGCATCGTCTCCGCCACGGCGGAGTACGGCGTGACCCTCGACGCCGCGGTGGCGAAGGGCAGCCTGTTCGCCACGCAGTTCCATCCCGAAAAAAGCGGAAAGACCGGCCTGCGGATGCTGCGGAATTTCGCGGCCGCGGCCCGGCGGTGAAGGGGGAAAAGCGGAATGTATGCGAAGCGGATTATTCCCTGCCTCGACGTCAAGGGCGGCAGGGTGGTGAAGGGGACGGCCTTCGTGCATCTGCGCGACGCGGGCGACCCCGTGCAGGCGGCGGAGGAGTACGGCCGGCAGGGCGCGGACGAGCTGGTCTTTCTGGACATCACGGCGACCCCGGACGCCCGCGCCACCGTGGTCGATATGGTGCGCCGCGTGGCGGAGCGCATCTTCATCCCGTTCACGGTGGGGGGCGGCGTGCGTTCCGCGGCGGATTTCAGCACGCTTCTGCGTGCGGGGGCGGACAAGGTCTCGGTCAATTCCGCCGCGCTGGAGCATCCGGAGCTGATTTCCGCCGCGGCGGAGCGGTTCGGGAGCCAGTGCGTGGTCTGCGCCATCGACGCCCGCCGGCGCCCGGAAGGCGGGTGGACGGTTTACCGCGACGGCGGCCGGGTGGACACCGGGCGCGACGCGGTGGCCTGGGCGAAAGAAGCCCGGCGCCGCGGCGCCGGCGAGATTCTGCTGACCAGCATGGACCGCGACGGCACAAAGGACGGCTATGACCTGGCGCTGACCGCCGCCGTCTCCGGCAGCGTCTCCATCCCCGTGATCGCTTCGGGCGGCGCGGGGAAGGCGGAGCATTTCTACGACGCCCTGACCGTTGGGAAGGCGGACGCGGTGCTGGCGGCCTCGCTGTTCCATTTCGGGGAGCTCACCGTCCCGGAGCTGAAGCGGTACCTGGCGCGCAGGGGAATCCCGGTCCGGCGGTAGCAGCTGAAAATGCGGCGGCGCGCGGGCTTTTTTATGGATAGAAACTTCCTGTCCGGCATAAGAATTGAGTAAGAAAGGGAAGGTGCTGGATATGAAGCTGAAAAAACTGTCCGCCTGCCTGCTTGCGGTATCGATAGCGGCCTTCAGCGCCCCGGCCGGAGCCGCGGCCCTTGCGGCGGAAGAAGTGAAGGCTCCCTCCGCCGTCCTGATGGAAGCGAACACGGGGAAGATCCTGTTCCAGAAGAACCCGCATGAAAAACGCGCCTGCGCGTCCATCACGAAAATCATGACCCTGCTGCTGGTGATGGAGGCGCTGGACTCCGGAAAAATCGGCCTTACGGACAAAGTCTCCGTCAGCGAACACGCCGCGTCGATGGGCGGCTCGCAGATCTGGCTGAAGCCGGGCGAGACCATGACGGTGGACGACATGCTGAAGGCCTGCGTGATTGCCAGCGCGAACGACGCCTCGGTCGTTCTGGGCGAATATGTGGCCGGCAGCGAGGAGGAGTTCGTCAGCCAGATGAACCAGCGGGCGAAAGCCCTCAAGATGAACGACACAACCTTTAAAAACTGCTACGGACTGGATGAGGAAGGGCACCTTTCCTCAGCCTACGACATCGCGCTGATGTCGCGCGAGCTGGTCAAGCACAAAAAAATCTTCAACTACACCAAAACGTGGATGGACTATCTGCGCGGCGGAAAGACCCAGCTTGTGAACACCAACAAACTGCTGAAGACCTACCGCGGCATCACGGGGCTCAAAACGGGGACGACGAGCCAGGCCGGCAGCTGCATCTCCGCGACGGCGGAGCGCAACGGTGTCAGCCTGATCGCCGTCGTTCTGGGCTGCTCCGACACCAAGACGCGCTTTGCGAGCGCGGCGTCCCTGCTGGATTCCGGCTTTGCAAACTGGTCCGTCGCCCGCCCGGCCCTCCCCAAAGAGGCCGGCGCCCCCGTGCCCGTGCGCAGCGGGATGGCGCCCATGGTCGAGGCCGACGTGGAATCGGGCGGCAGCATCCTGGTCCCGAAAGGCAAGGCCGGCGGCGTCAAATATCAGGTCACGCGCCAGCAGAGCGTGACCGCGCCCGTCAAAAAGGGGCAGGTGCTCGGCAAAGTCACCTGCACGCTGGACGGCAGCGTCCTTCAGGAGTACAGCATCCGCGCCAAAACTTCGGTGGAAGAGCTGACGTTCGGCGCGGTGTTCCGGCTGCTGGCGCGCGGCCTGCTGATGGCCGCCTGAGCCTTCCCGCCGCATTCGCTTTTTACAATTCCTTTACAAATCATGGCCCTTCCTCCTTGCAAACCGGGCCCGCTTACGGTACAATAGAGTTGTTCCAAACGTTGTTCCCATCAAAGCGGCAGTCAGGAGGAATTGCAATGTCTGTACGGCTTGATACACAGCATCTTACAGGCCTGATATCGGAAGACGAGTACACCGCAATCGCTCCTCAGGTCCGGCTCGCACATGAAATGCTTCATGCCGGGACGGGTCTGGGAAGCAATTTTTTGGGGTGGATCGACCTTCCCTCGTCCTATGACCGGGAAGAGTTCGCCCGCATCCAGGCGGCGGCCGGAAAAATCCGCTCGGATTCCGACGTGTTCGTCGTGATTGGCATCGGGGGCTCCTATCTCGGGGCGCGCGCGGCGATCGAATTTTTGAAGTCGCAGAATTACAACGCGCTCAAAAAGAATACGCCCGACATTTACTTTGTGGGCAACAGCCTGAGCCCCGCCGCGCTGGGCGAGGTGCTCGACCTCTGCGGGGGCAGGGACGTTTCCGTCAACGTGATTTCAAAATCCGGGACGACGACGGAGCCGGCCGTGGCGTTCCGGCTGTTCCGCCGCCTGCTGGAGAAAAAATACGGCAGGGCCGGCGCCGCGAAGCGCATCTACTGCACGACGGACAAGTCGCGCGGCACGCTGAAGCAGCTTGCCGTGCGGGAGGGGTACCAGACCTTCGTGGTCCCGGACGACGTGGGCGGCCGGTACTCCGTGCTCACGGCCGTGGGACTTCTGCCCATCGCCGTGGCGGGGGGCGATATCGGCGCGCTGATGGCCGGCGCCGCGGCCTCCGCAAGGGAGTTCGACAATCCGGAGCTTTCCGTGAACGACTGCTACCGGTACGCGGCGATTCGGAACATCCTGTACCGCAAGGGAAAAGAAATTGAAATCCTCGTCAGCTACGAGCCGTGCTTCCGGACCATGTGCGAATGGTGGAAGCAGCTCTTCGCCGAAAGCGAGGGCAAGAACGGGAAGGGCCTTTTCCCCGCCTCCGCCATCTTTTCGACGGACCTTCATTCCATCGGGCAGTACATCCAGCAGGGCAGGCGCTCGCTGATAGAGACCACCGTCCTGTTCGAGAAGCCGAAGCGCGACCTCGCGATTGAAGCGGAGCCGGAAAACGCCGACGGCCTCAATTTTCTGGCGGGAAGGACCCTCTCGTATGTCAACCGGAAGGCATTCGAGGGGACGGTGCTCGCGCATACCGACGGCGGCGTGCCGAACGTCGTCCTGCGCGTGCCGGATTTTTCCGAGGATTCCCTTGGCCGCCTGATTTATTTCTTTGAAAAGGCCTGTGCCATCTCGGGCTATCTGCTGGGGGTCAACCCCTTCAACCAGCCGGGGGTGGAAAGCTACAAGAAAAACATGTTCGCCCTGCTTGGCAAGCCGGGGTACGAAGGGGAAAAAGCCACCCTGGAGGCGCGCCTGAGGGGACTCTGAGACACGCCTTTTTTGCTGCCGGAAACGGCGGCCATCAATAAAAACAGGAGGAACAGACCATGGTTAATTTAATCGTCGGAAGAAAGGGAACGGGCAAGACCAAAAGGCTCGTGGAGCACGCGAACGAAGCGGTCGAAAAATCCAGCGGGAACGTGGTCGTCATCGAAAAGGGCAGCAACCTCACCTACGACATCTCCCACGGCGCGCGGCTGATCAACATCGAGTCCTACGGCATCCAGGGCGCGGACGCCCTCGGCGGCTTCCTGTGCGGAATCTGCGCGGGCAACTACGACGTCACGGATATCTTCGTGGATTCCACGTTCAAGATCATCGGGCAGGACATGAAGGTCCTGACGGCCTTCGTCGAAAAGATGAACCGCCTTTCCGCGCTGGCAGACACCAAAATCACCCTGCTGATTTCGGCCGACCAGAGCGCGCTGCCCGAAGAAATCCGGAAGATTTCCGTCGCGGTCTGAAAAAACGCGCCGCAAGGCACCTGCACCGAAAGAGAGGCGGTTTCTCTGAAAAATATTGACAAAACGCTTGCGGGCCGATATAATTAACAACTGTGACGCCGAGGTGCAGTGATGATTCTTGACTTGAGGAAAATATTCGCAGGCGAAAGCAAAAGCCTTTCGTTCGATTATGAATTTGATCTGTCATCGACTGAAATCAGCGGCTCCCGCCCCTTTGTATCCCCCGTCCGGGTCAAGGGCGCGGTCCGCGGGAAAGACGGCTTTGCCTATCTGAAGGCCCGGGTGTCTTTCCGCTTTTCCATCCCGTGCGACCGCTGTGCGGAGCAGATAGACAGGCGGTATCTGTACTCATTCTCCCATATTCTGGTCCGTTCCCTGCAGGATGAAGAGGACGACCGGTATGTCGAGGTTCACGACGAGCGGCTGAACCTGGACGAGCTGATGCGGGAGGACATCCTGCTGGCGCTCCCCACCAAGTTCCTGTGCCGGGAGGACTGCCGGGGCATCTGCCCCGTCTGCGGGATGAACCGGAACAACGGCCCCTGCGCGTGCGAAATGCGGCGCGCCGCCCGGCGGAAAGGCGTCCTGCATCTGGTTCAGTAAAAGCTGTC
>DHOB01000074.1:21060-21506 GCA_002409675.1 Ruminococcaceae bacterium UBA5401 | reverse complement strand
CAATTTTGCCCGCTGCACGGACTGCACCTGCAGATTTCAGTCCCATACGAGGAGTATGCTCCCTCGTTTGCAGGTCTGCCGCCCTGCGCCGCACGGCTTTCGGCGGCGCGGCGGTTCTTCGGCACGCGGAGAGAAGGAGCGGTTCCTTCTCTCCTTTTTATCTCAGCCTCTTCCGTCGGGCCGAGCCGGGCTCTGCAGGCGCTGGAAAAGGGCTTGACAGGCCGGCCGTCTGACGGCAAAATAAACGTAAAAATTGAGGAGGAATGCGCCTTGGCAAAACCGGTCGNNCTGTCTGCGGAACTTTTGCAAATTGAGAAGGAGGTGCTGGAGATGGCAGTACCCAAGAGAAAACAGTCGAGCGCAAGGCAGAACAAGCGGCGCTCGAACGTTTGGAAAATGAGTGTCCCTGCTTTGGTGAAATGTCCCAAATGCGGTGCGCTGAAAGC
>DHOB01000074.1:14981-20653 GCA_002409675.1 Ruminococcaceae bacterium UBA5401 | reverse complement strand
TATCTCAGCCTCTTCCGTCGGGCTGAGCCGGGTTCTGCAGGCGCTGGAAAAGGGCCTGGCAGGCCGGCCGTTCGGCGGCAGAATAAACGTAGAAATTGAGGAGGGATGCGCCTTGGCAAAACCGGTCGTCGCCGTCGTGGGAAGGCCGAACGTCGGGAAATCCACCCTGTTCAACAAGCTGGTGGGCCGGCGCGTTTCCATTGTGGACGATACGCCGGGCGTGACGCGCGACCGGATTTACGGCGGCTGCGAGTGGAACGGCCGGGCCTTTTCGCTGGTGGACACCGGCGGCATAGAGCCCGGGTCCAAGGAGGAAATCGCGGCGGGGGTCCGCGCCCAGGCGGAGCTTGCCATCGACGCCGCGGACGCGATTCTTTTTGTGACGGACCTGACCTGCGGCGTCACGGCGGCCGACGAAGAGATCGCCGCTCTGCTGCGCCGAAGCGGCAAGCCGGTGATTCTCTGCGTGAACAAGTGCGACAGCATCGGCCCCCCGCCCCCGGAGTTCTACGAGTTCTACAGCCTGGGTCTGGGCGACCCGGTCGCCGTGTCGTCCGTCCACGGGCACGGGACGGGCGACCTGCTCGACCTCGTCGTCGGGCACCTGCCCGACGCGCAGGAAGAGGGCGGGCCCGGCGAGCCGGTCCGCGTCGCCGTCATCGGGAAGCCGAACGTCGGGAAGTCCTCGCTGGTCAACCGGATTGCGGGCGAAGAGCGCATGATGGTTTCGGATCGGGCGGGGACCACGCGCGACGCGGTCGATATCGCCGTCGAGAACAAGTACGGCCGCTTTGTGCTGATCGACACGGCCGGCCTGCGCCGGAAAAGCCGCGTGGAGGGCGCGGTGGAGCGGTACAGCATGCTGCGCGCCCAGATGGCGGTGGAGCGCAGCGACGTGTGCGTGATTCTGCTCGACGGGACGGTCGGCTTTACCGAGCAGGATTCCAAAATAGCGGGCATGGCGCACGAAGCCGGCAAGGGCTGCGTGATCGCCGTCAACAAATGGGACGCCGTCGAAAAGAGCGATGCGACCATGCCGATTTACCGCCGGCGGCTGGAGCAGGACTTTTCGTTCATGTCCTACGCGCCGATTGTGTTTATCTCGGCCAGAACGGGGCAGAGAATCGACCGCCTTTTCGAGGCGGTGACCGGCGCGGCAAAGGCCAACGCCACGCGCATTTCCACCGGCCGCCTCAACGAGGCGCTGGCGCAGGCGACCGAGCGCGTTCAGCCGCCGACGGACAAGGGCAGAAGGCTGAAAATCTACTATATGACGCAGACGGCGGTCCGGCCGCCGACCTTTGTGTTCTTCGTCAATTCCCGCCCGCTGTTCCATTTTTCTTACCAGCGGTACCTTGAAAACGTGATTCGGGAAACGTTCGCCCTCGGCGGGACGCCCGTCCGCTTCGTCGTGCGCGAACGCAGCCGGAAAGAGGGAGGAATCTGAATGCCGGAAGGCCTTGAAACGTTTGTCCTGCCGGCCCTGGCGGTGATGGCCGTGGCCTATCTGCTCGGCAGCATCAGCTTTTCCATCATCTTCACCAGGGCGTTCGACAACGTCGATATCCGCGACCTCGGCAGCGGGAATGCCGGGCTGACCAACGTCCTTCGCTGCGTGGGGGGCAAAGCCGCCCTCTTCACCCTGATTTTCGATTTTGCGAAGGGCGGCGTCTCCGTCTGCATCGGGCGCGAAATTTTCCGGTATGTGTGCGCCGCGAACGGCGCCCCGCCCTACCTCGCCCAGTACGGGGCCTACCTCGCGGGGCTGGCCTGTGTGCTGGGGCATATCTACCCGCTGTATTTCGGCTTTCGGGGCGGCAAGGGCATCCTTGCGACTTCCGCGATGGTGGCGTTTATCGACTGGCGCTTCTTTGCGGTCGCGGTCGCGGTGTTCGCGGTCGTGCTGGCCGTGACGAAAATCGTCTCCATCTCGTCGATCTGCGGCGCCGTTTCGTTTCCGGTTTCCAATTTTCTGTTCGTCTATTTTGACGACTACCTCGCAGGGCATTTTCCCGGCGGGCCGATTCCGCTTTCATACGTCTGGGTCACCACGGTGATTTCCGCCGTGACGGCGGCAATTCTAATCCTCAAGCACCGCTCCAACATCGTGCGGATCATGAACGGAACGGAGAGCAGACTTTCCGTAAAGCACCGGCAGTGAGCGAAAAAATCAGAAAAAGGCAGCTCCGGAATTTCTCCCGAAGCTGTCTCTTTTTCGGCGTTTCGCCGCTCTCAGACCGCGCGTTTCACTTTTCCGGAACGCAGGCAGCGGGTGCAGGCATAAACCCTTTTCGGGGTGCCGTTCACCAGCGCCTTCACACGCCTCACGTTGGGCTTCCAGGTTCTGCCGGAACGCCTGTGGGAGTGGGAGACCTGCATGCTGAATGTTACATCCTTGCCGCAGAAAGCGCATTTTGCCATCTATCTGCACCTCCTTCAAAGGGGATCGATTCAAAACCGCAACAGTGCTATGGTACCAGATTTGCGGCGGAAATGCAAGTATTTTTTGTTTTTCGGCCCCGGACGGCGCCGGCGGCGCCGAAAATCGCAAAATGCCGCCTTCGCTTGTGTTTTTGCGGCCTGCGTATTATAATCAGATAAATGAGAAGGAGAGTGCCGTATGCTGAATGAGATTCAACGCCTTCTGTCGGGCCAGCAGGTCGGGCTGGGCGATATCGCCGCGCAGATTCTCGCCACCCTGTTCGTGATTTTCTGCATCCTGCCCGTCCACGAATGCGCACACGCCTGGGCCGCCGCCAAGCTGGGCGACGGCACCGCGAAGGCGCAGGGGCGCCTGACCCTGAATCCGCTGGCCAGCTTCGACCCGGTCGGCGCGCTGTTCCTTCTTCTGTTCGGGTTCGGGTGGGCCAAGCCCGTGCCGATCGATTCGCGGTATTTTAAAAATCCGCGGCGCGACACGGCCCTGACGGCGCTGGCGGGGCCGCTCTCCAACTTTCTGGCCGCATGGGTCGGAGCGGTGGTTTTTTACGCGATTTTTCTGGCCGCGCACGGCTCGGTGCCCCAGCTCGTGCTCGGCTTTTTCACGGCGTACACCGCCATCAACGTGGGGCTCGCCGTTTTCAATCTGATTCCCCTTCCGCCGCTCGACGGCTCGAAAATCCTCGGCGCCTTTCTTTCCAGCCGCGCGCTTTACAACTATTACCGCCACCAGAACATCATCGTGATGGTCGCCTTTATCGTTCTGTTTTTGGGCTTTCTGGACACGCCCATCAACGCCCTCGTAAAAGTGTGCAACGACGGAGTCTGGGAACTCGGGCTCCTTCCGTTCCGGCTTTTCGGCCTGGCGTAAAAAACATAAATAAAAAGTAAAAGGATGGAAAAGCTAAATTACAAGCTGAACGGCTTTGAAGGCCCGCTGGACCTTCTGCTGCATCTGATTGCGAAGAACAAGATGAATATCTGCGATATCTGCATCGCCGACCTTGTGGACCAGTACCTCGAGCAGATCCATGCGATGCAGAAGCAGGACATGGATGTGGCGAGCGAATTTCTGGAGATGGCCGCAAAGCTGGTCTATATCAAAACGGCCTCCCTTCTGCCGAAGCCGGAGGAGGCCGAGCGGATGTCGCGGGAGCTGAGCGGCCGGCTTCTGGAGTACGACCAGTGCAGGCGGGCCGCGGCGGAGCTGGGACGCCGGTTCAGCTTCGATTTTCTCACGCGCCCGGCGGAGCAGGTCGAGTTCGACACCTCGTACCGCGGGCACCATACCCCGCGGGAGATTTACGAGGCCTACCGCAGCGCGGTGGGCCGGGGCAGGCGCTTTCTGCCGCCCCCGGCGGAGGCGTTTTCCGGCATCGTGGCGCATAAAATCGTCAGCGTCGCCTCGTGCATCAAAAAGGTGCTGCACGGGCTGCGGGGGGCCGGCAGGGCGCGGTTCCTCGACCTGTACCGCGGCTGCCGCGGCAGGTCGGAGCTGGTCGCCACTTTTCTGGCGGTGCTGGAGCTGGTCAAGGGCGGGCGCATCCGGGTCGAGGGCCGGGACGATACGGTCATTTTGAAGGACGGCGGTGTTGCGGATGGACGTTAAAAAGGCGCAGGGAGCGATGGAGGCGATTCTGTTCGCGGGGGGCGACCCGGTCGGCCTCGGCCGGATCGCCGCGGTCCTCGGGCTGGACCTCCCCACGGCGGAAAAGCTGATGAACGACCTTGCGGACCGGATCAACGGCGCGCCGGGGGGGCTCTGCATCAAAAATCTGGACGGGCGCTGGCAGATGTGCACGCGGCCGGAGGATGCGGAATACGTCCGCGCTGCCCTCGACATGCGGCGGAACATGCCGCTTTCGCAGGCGGCGCTGGAGGTCCTCGCCGTGGTCGCCTACAACCAGCCGGTCACCAAGGCGTTCGTCGAGCAGGTGCGCGGCGTGGACTGCTCCGGCGTGCTGGGCAGCCTGACGGCCAAGGGCCTTGTGGAGGAGCGCGGCCGGCTGGAGCTGCCCGGCCGGCCGCTGCTTTACGGCACGACGCCGGATTTTCTGCGGTGCCTGAACATCTCTTCTCTCCGCGAGCTTCCTCCGCTGGAGCGGGCGGACGGTGCGGAGGGTGAACCGGCGGAGGACGCGGGATGACCGCGCTGCATGTGTTCCTCGGCCTGACGGCTTTCAACACGCTTCTGATGTTCTTTCCGGTCACGTTCCGGGTTTCGTTCCGGGAACGGTTCGGGGTGCAGGTGCGCTTTCTGTTTTTCCACTATACGATTGCCCCGCGCCCCCCGAAGCCCGAAAAGAAAAAAGAGCGGGAAAAGAAGCCGGAGAAGAAAGAGCCCTTTCTGAAGCGCCTTTTTAAGCAACAGGGGCTTTTCGGGTTTCTTTCGATTTTCACCGAGGTCGCAAAAATCGCGGCCGGGACGGCAAAACGCCTGTTCCGCCATCTCACGGTCGGGGATTTTCTGCTGGACATCGCGGTCGCGGCGGACGACGCGGCCCAGACGGCCATGCAGTACGCCCGCGTCTGCGCCGCCGTAGGGACGGCCGCCGGCCTGTTTTTCGGCGCCGTCCGGTACCGGAGCCGCAGAATCTGCATCGTCCCGGATTTCCGGTCGAAAAAGAGCCGCGTGCTGTTTCAGGCGGATTTGAAAATCCGGCTGATGTTCCTGATTTCCGCCGCGCTGTACGCGGCGCTGCGTTCTTTCAAGCTGTTCAAGAAAATTAAAAACAACCCGAGTTCCCAAAATACTCAAGAAAAGGCGGTGCTTTCTCATGGCGGATCATCCAATTGAAGGCATGATGGATACCACGCTTGAAAAAATCAAGCAGATGGTCGACGTGAATTCCGTAATCGGCGACCCGATCGTGACTCCGGACGGAATCACAATCATCCCGATTTCAAAGGTCAACTACGGCTTTGCCTCCGGCGGCTCGGACCTGCCGGTCAAAACGCAGCCGGAAAAGGAGTTTTTCGGCGGCGGCACCGGCGCGGGCGTGACCATCACGCCCATCGCGTTCCTGACCATCTCGGGCGGCAGCGTCAAGCTGCTGCGCGTGGACCCCGGCAACTCCTCCGCGGACCGGATTATCGAGCTTGCCCCGGACCTGATCGACAAAATCGTCAGTCTGTTCGGGAAGGGCAAAAAGCAGAAGCAGGACGCGCCGAAACCGGCGCCGGCTTCAGAAAAGCAATCATGACCCGGGCGGCCGCCTGCATATAATCTTACC
>DHOB01000074.1:1274-14744 GCA_002409675.1 Ruminococcaceae bacterium UBA5401 | reverse complement strand
GGCGGGTTCGGAACCTTCCGTTTCCGCCAAGGCCGCTGCCGTCGTGAACGCGGACGACGGCGCGGTTCTGTATGCGAAAAACGAGCGGCAGCATCTGGCGATTGCCAGCACCACCAAGATCATGACGGCGCTCCTCACGCTGGAGGCGGCGCGGGACGAGAACCGTGCGGTCACAATCAGCGCCGAGATGATCCGCGTGGAGGGGTCGTCCATGGGCCTGAGGGCCGGGGACCGCCTGACCCTGCGGGACCTTGCCGCCGGGATGCTTTCGGTCTCCGGAAACGACGCCGCCAACGCCGCGGCACTCGCCGTGGCGGGCACGCAGCAGGCGTTTGCCGACAAAATGAACGCCAAAGCCGCCGCGCTCGGCCTGAAGGACACGCACTTCGTCACGCCCTCCGGGCTGGACGACGGGGCGCACTATTCCTGCGCGTATGATATGGCGCAGCTTGCCTGCGCCGCAATGAAAAACGCGGATTTTGCCGAAATCGCGGGAAAGAAGGCGCTGCGCGTCCGCTTCCTCAGCCCGGCGGTCACACGGACCTTCCCCAACCACAACAAGCTGCTCAGCCAGTACGCGGGGTGCAACGGCGTGAAGACCGGATTTACGGACAAGGCCGGGCGCTGCCTGGTTTCGTCGGCGGAAAGAAACGGCGTCCGGGTCATCGCCGTGACCCTGAACGACCCGGACGACTGGAGGGACCACAAGGCCCTGCTGGACTACGGCTTTTCCAAACTGACGGGCCGGGCGTTCGACGACTCGTCCTTCCGGCTCTCGCTGCCGGTCGCGGGCGGCGCGGCGCAGTCGGTCGCGGTCCGGGGGTCGGACGGCGGCAGCCGGGTCCTGCGAACGGAAGAAGCGCAGGGCCTCGTGCGCACGGTGGAGCTGCCGCAGTTCGTCTATGCGCCGGTCGAAGAGGGGCAGGCGCTCGGCTGCGTGCGCTATACCGCGGGGGGCGTGACCGTGGCGCAGACGGAGCTGACCGCCGCGGGGAACGTTCCGCGCTTCGTACAGAAAAACTGGCTTCAGAAGCTGTGGGAGGGAATCCGCCGCCTGTTTTCCCGCCGGTAGCCGCGGCCGGGGAAAACGGGGAGAAAAATGGCTCAGAAAGTTAAACTTCAGAAAATCCTGTCCGGCTGCGGCGTCGCCTCGCGCCGCCGGGCGGAGGAATTTATCGCTGCGGGCCGGGTGACCGTGAACGGCGTCCGGGCGACAATCGGCGACCGCGCCGACCCGGAACAGGACCGGATCCTGTTCGACGGGCGCCCGGTCGCGCCGCGCGCCGCGCCGGTGTACCTGATGCTGCACAAGCCGCGCGGATATGTGACGACCCTGCACGACGAGAAGGGCCGCAGATGCGTGGCCGACCTGGTGCGGGGCGTGCCGGCGCGGGTGTACCCCGTCGGCAGGCTGGACCGCGAATCGGAGGGCCTGCTGCTGCTGACGAACGACGGGGAGTTCGCCAACGCGATGATTCACCCGTCGCACCATGTGCCGAAAACCTACCGCGTGACCGTGCGCCCCGGCGTCACGGAAGAACAGCTCGGCAGCCTCTCCGGCGGCATGATGATCGACGGCAGAAAGACCGCCCCCGCCCATGTGCGGATTCTGGAGGAGCAGCCGGGCCGGGTTGTGCTGCAAATCGTCCTGCACGAGGGCCGCAACCGCGAGATCCGCAGGATGTGCGAGCAACTCGGCCTGGAGACCGCGCGCCTGAAGCGCACGGCTTTCGGCCCGCTGAAGCTCGGCATGCTGCCGCCCGGCCGGTGGCGGATGCTGACCGGGGACGAGGTCGCCGCCCTGAAGGCCGCGGCCGGCGTACGGTGATTCCCCTGGATTTTCGCCTGATTTTGTAAGGATTGCGCAAATACCACTTGTCAATTCCATCACAATCATTTATAATGAATACAAAATGATTTTGCTTCCTGTTTTAAGGCGAATTATTGGGTTAAACGGAGGAATCAGAATGAGTCATCCCGATCGGGCCGGGAGCCTTCAGAAGGCGCACGGCGATCTTGAAAATTCCGCGGGCTACCGCCGCATCCTCTCTCTGTTCGACGAAGGGAGCTTCAACGAGGTCGACGCCTATGCAAAGTCGGGGGACGGCTTCGCGGAGGCGGTGGCGGGCTCCGGCACGGTGGACGGATGCCCGGCCTGCGCGTTCTGCCAGAATCCGGACGTCGCCCGCGGCGCGATGTCGAAAGCACAGGCTTCCAAAATCAAAAAGATTTATCAGCTCGCGCTCAAGGCCGGCGTCCCGCTGGTGGGAATCTACGATTCCGCCGGCGGCCGCCTGGACGAAGGGGCGGATATGCTCGCCGCGTACGGCGAGGTTCTGCTTGCCGCCAACAGTCTTTCCGGCGTGGTGCCGCAGATTTCGGTGGTGCTCGGCCCCTGCGTGGGCACCGGGGCCGTCGTTGCGGCCGGGGCGGACGTGGTCGTCATGTCCCCGAAAGGCGAGCTGACCATATCGACGGAAGGCGGCGACGGCTCCCCCGCCGCGGCGGAAAAGCTCGGCGTCTGCCAGTTTGCCGCCTCCGATGAGAAAGAGGCCCTCCGCACCGCGAAGAAGCTGGTCTCCATGCTGCCCTCCAACAACGTTTCGGGCGCGCCGCTCTTCAACGCCGTCCCAGCCAAAACGCGGACGGCGGCGGGCGCTTCCGCGCGCGAAATCATCGCTTCGGTCTGCGACGCGGGGGAGTTTCTGGAGCTCGGCGCAAAGTTTGGGGCAGGCGCCGTGACCGGCCTCGCCCGGGTCGGCGGCACCGTGACCGGCATCAGTTTTCTGACCGGCGTGATCGACGCGGATTCCTGCTCCAAGGCGGCGCGCTTCGTGCGCTTCTGCGACTCGTTTTCGCTGCCGGTCGTGACGTTTGTGGATGCGGAGCGGTTTGCGACGCTGCGCGAGGCCTCCAAGCTTTCCAGCGCCTATTCCGAGGCGACCACGGCGAAAATCACGGCGATCACCGGCTCCGCGTGGGGGCCGGTGTACATAGCGGCCGCGGGCCGCGGCGCCAACGCGGACTATACCTTCGCCTGGCCGGACGCGGTGGTTTCCGCCGTCGCGCCGGAGACGGGGGCCGTTTTTCTCTGGAACGACCGCCTGAAGGGTTCCTCCAATCCGGTCGAGGACCGCAGGAAGCTGATTGAGGAGTACAGGGCCACCCGCGCGGGCGCGCTGCAGGCCGCGGCCGACGGGAGCATCGAGGACGTGGTGAGACCGGAGGACACGAGGAAAAAGATTCTCTCGTGTCTGGACATGCTTTCCGGCAAGCGGGTTTCGACCCTGCCGAAAAAGCACGCGGATATTCAGCTTTAAAAAGCACCGGATGGAACGATACAGGGGGAAACGATATATGAAAAACTTGAAAGTTACGGTAAACGGAACGGTTTACAGCGTGCAGGTCGAAGAAGCGGACGCTTCCGCCGCGCCGGCCGCGCCGAAGGCAGCCGCGCCCGCGGCGCCGGCGCCCGCCGCGGCTCCGGTCCCCGCGCCGGCCGCGAAGCCTGCGCCGAAAAAGAGCGCCGAAGTTCCCGCCGGCAGCGAGGTGATCTCCGCCCCGATGCCGGGAACGATTGTGAAGGTCCCCGTCACGGCCGGGCAGAGCGTGAAAAAGGACGACGTGCTGGTCGTGCTGGAAGCGATGAAGATGGAAAACGAGATTATGGCGCCGCACGACGCGAAGGTCGCGGCGGTGCTGGTCGCCAAGGGCGACAGCGTCGAAACCGGCGCCGCGCTCGTTTCCCTGCAGTAAGGAGGGTGCGGACGAAATGGTCAAAAAGAAAATCGGCATCACGGAGGTCGTCCTGCGCGACGCGCCCCAGTCCCTGATTGCGACGCGCATGCCGCTTTCCGACATGGTGCCCATCCTCGGCAAGCTGGACCAGGTCGGCTTCCACTCGCTGGAATGCTGGGGCGGCGCCACGTTCGACGCCTGCCTGCGCTTTCTGGATGAGGACCCGTGGGAGCGCCTGCGCGTGATTCGCAGAAAATGCCCGAACACAAAGCTGCAGATGCTGTTCCGGGGGCAGAACATGCTGGGCTACCGCCATTACGCGGACGATATGGTGGAGTATTTCGTCCAGCGCTCCGTCGCAAACGGAATCGACATTATCCGGATTTTCGACGCGCTGAACGACATCAAGAACCTGCGGGTCGCCATCAACGCCGCAAAAAAGGAGAAAGCCCACGTGCAGGTCGCCATCTCCTATACGACCGGCCCGGTTTTCGACAACGACTATTATGTGAAGTACGCCAAGCAGATTGAAGAGGCGGGCGCGGATTCCATCTGCATCAAAGACATGGCCGCCCTGCTGACGCCGTACCGCACCTACGACCTCGTCAGGGCGATCAAGGGTGCGGTCGGCATCCCGGTGCAGCTCCACACCCACTACACGTCCGGCCTGGCCTCCATGTGCGAGCTGAAGGCGGTGGAGGCGGGCGTCGACTGGCTGGACACGGCCATGTCCCCGCTGGCGATGGGCACGTCCCACGTGCCGACCGAGTCCATGGTGGCGGCCCTGAAAGACACCCCGTACGATACGGGCCTCGACCTCGGCCTGCTGAACGAAATCCGCGAGTATTTCATGAAGCTGCGCGAGAAATACATCAAGAGCGGCCTGCTCGACACCAAGCTGCTCGCCGCCAACACCAAGGCCCTGATGTACCAGGTGCCGGGCGGGATGCTCTCCAACCTGCTGTCGCAGCTCAAGCAGGCCGGTAAGGCGGACAAAATGGAAGAGGTCCTGCAGGAGGTTCCGCGCGTCCGCAAAGACGCCGGCTATCCGCCGCTCGTGACCCCGACCTCGCAGATTGTCGGCACGCAGGCCGTGCTCAACGTGATTACCGGCGAGCGGTACAAAATGTGCACCAACGAGTTTAAGGACCTGATTGCCGGGATGTACGGGACGACGCCCATGCCGATCGACGACGCCTTCGCCAGGAAGATCATCGGCAACAGAAAACGGATCACCTGCCGCCCGGCCGACCTTCTGAAGCCGGAGCTCGAGCAGATGCGCAAGGAGTGCGCCCAGTGGACGGAGCAGGAGGAGGACGTCCTCTCCTACGCTCAGTTCCCGAAAGTGGCCACGGATTTCTTCAAGCGGCGCGCCGCAAAAAAATACGGAATCGACGCCAAACACGCCGACGCCCGGCAGCGGGTGCACCCGGTCTGAGCCCGGGCTCTTCCAAAGCGGGCCGCCCCGCTTCAGAAAAAGTGAAAAAAGGCATTGACATCGCTGTAAAAATATAGTATACTCTATGTTTGTAAAATAAAGAAGAATACGGCGGGCGTCCGTTATTCTCACCTGTGGGGATTTTTCCGGCACGGGTCAATACTCGGAGTCTTTTTCCTGAGAAGAAAAGGACGGTATTGGCGCGCGGGCGGAGGCTGTCTGCGCGCTTTCGTTTTGCCGACAATCAATCAGTTTTGGGGGTGCTTAATTATTAGCAGCAAGGAACTTCAGACCAATGGGCAGATCCGCGACCGGCAGGTGCGGGTGATAGGCCCGACCGGCAACCAGCTCGGCATCATGTCGTCGGCTCAGGCCCTGCAGAAAGCAATGGAGATGAACCTTGACCTGGTGAAGATCGCTCCGCAAGCGAGACCGCCGGTCTGCAAAATCATCGATTACGGCAAATTCAGGTTTGAGCAGGCCAAGCGCGAGAAAGAAGCGCGGAAAAACCAGCATACCGTAAGCATCAAGGAGATTCGCCTTTCGCTGAACATTGACACGCACGACTTCGACACAAAGGTCAACCATGCGCGGCGTTTTCTGAAGGAAGGCAACAAGCTGAAGGTCTCCATCCGGTTCCGCGGCCGCGAGATGGGCCACCCGGAGCAGGGGCACGCCGCCATGCGCCGCTTTGCCGAAGCGCTGAGCGACTTGGCGAATGTCGAGAAGCCCTCCAAAATGGAAGGGCGCAACATGCTGATGTTCCTTGCATCCAAGCCCGCGAAGCAATAGACTCAATAAGGAGGGGCATTTATGCCTAAAATCAAAACACACACCGGTGCAAAAAAGCGGTTTAAGCTTACAAAGAATGGGAAAGTTCTGCGCGCACAGGCGTATAAATCGCACATTCTGAACAAGAAGACCACCAAGCGCACGAGGAATCTGCGGAAGACCGTGGTGGCCGACAAGACCAACGTCGCGCAGATCAAGCGGCTGATTCCCTACAAATAAGGGAGGCCGCCCGCAGGGAAAACAACCATTTTTTGGAGGTAATAGAAGATGGCACGTGTAAAGGGTGCGCTGATGACGCGCAAAAGACGCAAAAAGACGTTAAAGCTTGCAAAGGGCTATTTCGGCTCCAAGAGCAGACATTTCAAGATGGCCAAACAGGCCGTGATGAAATCCGGCAACTATGCCTATATCGGCCGCAAGGCGCGGAAGAGGGACTTCCGCCGCCTGTGGATTACCCGCATCTCCGCCGCATGCCGTGCGAACGGCGTCAGCTATTCGGTCTTTATGAACGGGCTGAAAAAGGCCGGCGTCACGCTGAACCGGAAAATGCTTGCCGAGATTGCCGTCGCGGATGAAACCGCGTTCAAGGGCCTTGTGGCAAAGGCCAAAGCAGCACACTGAAAACGGATTGCGCGCCCGGCTTGGATTCCGGGCGCTTATTTTTTATGGGGGAGGGCGCCATGCCCGTCGAACTGACCAGCCGCCGGAACGAGCTGGTGAAAACAATCGCCCGCCTTTCCGGCTCCGCAGCTTACCGGAAGAAAAAACGCCTCTTCGTCGCGGAGGGGGCCCGCCTCTGCGCCGACGCGGCGCGCAGCGGCATCCGACCGGCCGTCCTGCTGTACACGGCGCGCGCCGCGGAAAGGTATGAAAGCTATCTTTCGCCCGTCCGCGCGGCGTCGCGGGCGGAATACCGGATTTCTCCTTCCGTCGCCTCGTTCCTCGCAGGGACCGGGACGACGCAGGGCGTTTTCTGCGTCTGCGCCCTGCCGGAGCCGCTCCGCGGCCTGCCCCGCGCGGAGGACGGCAGACATTGTTTAGTGCTTGAAAACATCCGGGATCCGGCCAACCTCGGGGCCGTTCTCCGCACGGCGGAGGCGCTCGGCTTCGGCGGCGTCCTTCTGACCGGGACGTGCTGCGACGCCTACGCCCCCAAGGCCCTGCGGGCCGGCATGGGGGCGGCTTTCCGCGTCCCGCTCTTCACCGCGGCGGATTCGCCCGGCGCGGTGCGGCGCCTGAACGAGAGCGGGTTTTCAACGTTTGCCGCCGTGCCGGATGCCGACGCGCTGCCCGTCACGGCGCTTCGCTTTGAGGCGCCCGCCGCCGTCGCCGTCGGGAACGAGGGGAGCGGCCTTCTGCCGGAAACCGTGCGCGCCTGTTCCCGGCGGATCACCATCCCGATGGCCGGCCGGGCGGAATCGCTCAACGCGGCGGCTTCGGCGGCTATTTTGATGTGGGAAATGATGCGCGGCCGTCCGGGAGGGAGACGCTTATGACGGAATCGGAATTTGACCCCCGCATATACTGGATATGGCTCCAGCATGCGCTCGGACCGGGAAGCTCCAAGCCGAACCGGGTCCTCTCGGCGTACCCGTCGCTGGCCGAGTTCTACCGGGCCGGCAGGGAAGCCTGGCTTCTCGAGGGGTATTTCACCCAGAAAGAAATCAGCAAGATGTGCCGGTGGCCCGCGTCCGCCGCGGCCGCGCTTCTCGAGTACTGCGGTAGGGCGGGCCAGCGGGTCCTCACGCCGGAAAGCCCGGAATACCCGGAGCTTCTCCGCCAGATTCCGAACCCGCCGTGCGCGCTCTATGTCAAAGGCAGGCTGCCGGATTTTGATTTGGCGCCGCCCATCGCGATTGTGGGGACCCGCCGGGCGACGCCCACCGGCAGGGCGGCCGCGCGCAGCATCGCCTTCGAGCTCGCGAAGCACGGCGCCGCCGTCGTCAGCGGCGGCGCGCTCGGCATCGACACCGCGGCGCACCAGGGTGCGCTGCAGGCGAACGGAAAGACCGTCTGCGTGCTCGGCTGCGGAATCGACTTTCCCTACCTGATGGCGAACGCGTCCCTGCGCGACGCCGTTGCCGCGACCGGCGCGCTGATCTCCGAATATCCGCCGGGGACGCAGGCTTCCGGCTCCAATTTTCCCATCCGCAACCGGATTATTTCCGGCATGGCGCTCGGCACGCTCGTGGTGGAGGCCGCGGGGAAAAGCGGCTCGCTGATTACCGCGGACTTTGCGCTGGACCAGGGGCGGGACGTGTTTGCGGTCCCGGCGGATATTTTCAGCCCGGTTTCCAAAGGCGTGAACGGCCTGATTAAGAGCGGAGCCAAGCCCGTCAGCAGCGCGGAAGAGATTATGGAGGAGTACCCGGACCGGTTTTCGGAGAAAATTGGTCTTGACGGCAGAAATTCTGATGCTATTATAAAAGATAACGGCGGACGGGCGGAAGAGGCCCGGCCGGCCGACGGTGAGGCCGAGGACCTTTCGGAAGATGCGAGGGCGCTGCTGGCCCGGCTGACCCGCGCGCCGCAGGGCCTTTCGGACCTGACCGCGGGGACCGGCCTTTCCGCCGCGCGGGCGCTTTCCGCCGTTACGGAGCTGGAGCTTGCCGGCGCGGTCCGGTCCTACTCCGGCAGGCGGTACAGCCTGCCGCGGTAGCCGCCGCGGACCCGGGGAAGAACTACAACAATGCGAGGTGGGGTTTTATGTCAAAGCTGGTCATTGTGGAATCGCCGGCCAAGGCTAAAACGATAAAAAAATATCTGGGCTCTGGGTACGACGTGGTCGCGTCCATGGGCCATGTCCGCGACCTGCCGAAAAGCCGGCTGAGCGTGGACGTCGAAAACGACTTCAAGCCGAAATACGTCGTGATCAAGGGAAAGGAAAAGCTGGTCAAGGAGCTCAAGAGCAAGGCGGGCAAAAGTGATTCCGTTCTGCTGGCGACGGACCCGGACCGGGAGGGCGAGGCCATCTCCTGGCATCTGGCCTATCTGCTCGGCCTGGATATGAAGGACAAGAACCGCGTGACGTTCAACGAGATTACGAAATCGGGCATCAGCGCCGGCATGAAGAATCCGCGCAGCATCGACCAGAACCTCGTCAACGCCCAGCAGGCCCGCCGGATTCTCGACCGACTGGTGGGCTATAAGCTCAGCCCGTTCCTGTCGCAGAAAATCCGGCGCGGTCTTTCGGCCGGGCGGGTGCAGTCCGTCGCGGTGCGCATCATCGTCGACCGCGAGGAAGAAATCCGCGCTTTCGTCCCGGAGGAGTACTGGACCATCGAGGCGAAGCTTTCGCCGGAAGGGCTGCCCGCGGTCTTTACGGCCCTGTTTTACGGGGACGAGAACGGCAGGATTAAAATCGCCAAGAAAGAGGACTGCGACAAGATTTTAGCGGACCTTCAGAGCGCGGAGTTCACCGTCTCCAATGTGAAGAAGGGGACGCGCAGGCGCTCGCCGGCCCCGCCGTTTTCCACCTCCACCATGCAGCAGGAAGCTTCCCGCAGGCTCGGGTTCCAGGCGCGCCGCACCATGAAGGCCGCGCAGGAGCTGTATGAGGGCGTCGAAGTCAAGGGGATGGGGGCCATCGGCCTGATTACCTACATGCGCACCGATTCGCTCCGCGTGTCGGAAGAGGCCATCCATTCCGCTGCGGACTACATCCGCGGGCGCTGGGGCGAAAAGTACCTGCCCGAAAAGGAACGGCATTACAAGTCCCGCGCCGGTGCGCAGGACGGGCACGAGGCCATCCGCCCCACCGTGCCGGAGCTTTCGCCGGACAGAGTCAGGGACAGCCTGTCCCCGGACCAGTATAAGCTGTACCGCCTGATTTGGGAGCGCTTCATCGCAAGCCAGATGTCCAACTGCCTGTGGAGCACGGTGCAGGCGGACATCGCGGCCGGGCAATACCGGTTCAAGTCTTCCGGGCACACCGTCACGTTCGATGGCTTCACCGTGCTGTACGAAGAGGCGAAGGACGAGGAGAGCAAAGAGAGCGGCGCCCTGCCGGAGCTCGCCAAGGGCATGCGCCTGCAGAAGAAGGACCTTTCCGGCGGGCAGCACTTCACCCAGCCGCCGCCGCGCTACACCGAGGCGTCGCTGATTAAGACCCTTGAGGAAAACGGCATCGGCCGCCCCTCCACCTATGCCACGACCATTTCCACCATCCTCGCGCGCGAGTACGTCGTGCGCGACGGCAGGGCCCTGAAGCCCACCGAGCTCGGCGAGACCGTGACCAAGCTGATGAAGGAGCGCTTCCCGAAAATTGTGAACGTCAAGTTCACGGCGCAGGTGGAGAACGACCTGGACGGCGTGCAGAGCGGCAAAACGGACTGGGTGCAGCAGCTCCACCACTTTTACGGCGACTTCGACCAGACCCTGAAAACCGCAAAGGAAGAGATGAAGGGCGTTAAGATCCAGCTCAAAGAGGACATGACCGACATCAAATGCGAAAAATGCGGCCGGCCCATGGTCATCAAAACGGGCCGGTACGGCAAATTTCTGGCCTGCTCCGGGTATCCGGAGTGCAAGAACACGAAGAAATATGTGGAGTACAACGGCGCGGTCTGCCCCAAATGCGGCGGCAGGGTCGTGGTGAAGCGCACGAAAAAGGGCCGCGTCTTCTACGGGTGTTCCAATTACCCCAAATGCGATTTCATATCGTGGGACGAGCCGACCAAAGAGCTCTGCCCGAAGTGCGGCAAGACCCTGCTGAAGAAAAGGGGCAAGCACCCGAAGTACTACTGCGTCACGCCGGGCTGCGGCTATGAAAAGCAGGAGGACGAATGAAGCGTGTCCGGGTGATCGGCGCCGGCCTTGCCGGCTGCGAGGCCGCGTGGCAGATTGCGCGGCGGGGGATTGCGGTCGAGCTGTACGAGATGAAGCCGGCGCGCTTTTCGCCGGCGCACCGCAGCCCGGACCTCGCCGAGCTGGTGTGCTCCAACTCCTTCAAGGCGGAGCGGCCGGCGAGCGCGGCGGGGCTGCTCAAACGGGAGATGCGCCGCCTCGGCTCCCTGCTGCTGCCGTGCGCCGACCGCTGCCGCGTGCCCGCCGGGGGAGCGCTGGCGGTGGACCGCGCCGCCTTTTCTTCCGCCGTGACGGCCGCGGTCGCCTCCCATCCGCTGATTCGCCTGCGAAGGGAAGAAGCCACGCGGATTCCGGAGGACGGCGTCGCGGTGCTGGCGACGGGGCCGCTGACCTCGGACGCGCTGGCCGCGGAGATTTCGCGGCTGTGCGGGGATGCGCTGAGCTTTTATGACGCGGCTGCGCCGATTGTCACCGCCGAAAGCCTGAACCGGGAGCGGATCTTCGCCGCTTCCCGCTACGGGAAAGGGGATGGGGATGCATACCTGAACTGCCCCCTGAACCGGGAGGAGTACGAGCGCTTTTACGCGGCGCTGCGCTCGGCGGAGCGCGCCCCGCTCCACGGGTTCGACGCCGCCGCGCCCAGCGTGTACGAGGGGTGCATGCCCGTCGAGGTGATGGCCGCCCGCGGGGAGGACACCCTCCGCTTCGGCCCGATGAAGCCCGTCGGCCTGCGCGACCCGGCCACCGGCCACCGGCCCTGGGCGGTGCTGCAGCTCCGCCGGGAAGACGCGGGCGGCACGCTCTACAACCTCGTCGGGTTCCAGACCAACCTGAAGTTCGGCGAGCAGAAGCGCGTGTTCGGCATGATTCCGGGCCTGGAGCGTGCCGAGTTTGTGCGCTACGGGGTGATGCACCGCAACACGTTCTTGAATTCGCCGCGCGTCCTGAACGCCGATTACAGCGTGCGGGCGCGCCCCGGCCTTTTTTTCGCGGGCCAGATTACGGGCGTGGAGGGCTACATGGAATCCGCTTCGTCCGGGATTCTCGCGGGAATCAACGCGGCGCGCCGGCTGAGCGGGCGGCCGGCCGCGGTTCTGCCGGAAGAGACGATGTGCGGCGCGCTGAGCCGCTATGTCGCGCGCGGCGGGGAAGGCCCGTTCCAGCCGATGGGGGCGAATTTCGGGATTCTGCCGCCCCTCGACCCGCCCGTGCGGGACAAAAAAGAGCGGTACGCCGCCCTGGCGCGGCGGGCCCTGCAGGCGCTGGAACAGGCGATTGAGGAGGCCGGCCCGGAACAGGAGCCGGCCGAAAGGGGATGCTGAACATGAAAATTATCGTGGACGCTTTCGGGGGCGACAACGCGCCTCTCGAGATACTCAAAGGGTGCGCGCTGGCCGTGCAGGGCCTCGGCATCGACATCGCGCTGACGGGGCGGGAGGCCGAAATCCGCCGCGTGGCGAGTGAAAACGGAATTTCCCTCGAACGGATGGAGATTCTCGACGCGCCGGGCGTCCTCACCATGGAAGACAGCGCGGGCGCCGTGATGAAGGACAAATCCGATTCCTCGATGGCCGAGGGGCTGCGCAGGCTGGCCGCCGGCTACGGCGATGCCTTTGTTTCAGGGGGAAACAGCGGCGCCCTGGTGGTGGGCGCCACGCTGATCGTCAAGCGCATCCGCGGCATCAAGCGCATCGCGTTCGCGCCGATTATGCCGAGCAACAGGGGCCGCTTCATGCTGATCGACTGCGGGGCGAACGTGGACTGCAAAGCGGACATGCTCCGGCAGTTCGGCGTGATGGGCTCCATCTACATGAAGAAAGTCATGGGAATCCGGAACCCGCGTGTCGCCCTCGCCAATGTCGGGACCGAGGACCACAAGGGCGGCGAGCTCCAGCACGAGGCGTTTGCCCTGCTCAGGCAGTCCGGCCTGAACTTCATCGGGAACATCGAGGCGCGCGACATCCCGGAAGACGCGGGCGACGTGATTGTGGCCGACGGCTTCACCGGCAACGTCATCCTCAAGACGTTCGAGGGGGTGGCCCTGATGCTGATGGGGCGGCTCAAGAAGATCTTCCTGCGCAGCCCGCTGAGCAAGCTGGCCGCCGCCATCGTGCTCAAGGACGTCAAGGCCCTCAAAAAGCAGTTCGATTACAACGAATACGGCGGCGCGCCGCTGATGGGCTGCGCCAGGCCCGTCTTCAAGACGCACGGCAGCGCGAAGGCGAAGACCGTTTACAACGCCATTCGCCTGACCAAGGCGTATGTGGAGGGGAACGTCGCCGAAGAGATTGCGGATTCCGTCGCAAAATACCGCGCGCGGATGGAAAAACAGGAAGCGGGAGCGAATGCCTGATGAAGGAACTGGAAGAAAAGCTGCACTATCATTTTAAGAATCCGGAACTGCTGAAGACGGCCCTGACCCATTCTTCCTATGCGAACGAGCGGCATACCCCGAACGGCAGCAACGAGCGGCTGGAGTTCCTCGGCGACGCGGTTCTGGGCGCCGTGGTGGCGGATTACCTGTTTCGCCATTTTCCCGACCTGCCGGAGGGCGACCTGACCAAAAAGCGGGCGGCCCTCGTGTGCGAAAAGGCGTGCTGCGGGTTTTCGCAGCAGATGGACGTCGGCCGGTACCTGCTGCTGAGCCACGGCGAGCAGAATTCCGGCGGCAGGACGCGCCCTTCCATCCTCGCGGA
>DHOB01000074.1:0-1068 GCA_002409675.1 Ruminococcaceae bacterium UBA5401 | reverse complement strand
TTCATCCTGCGCTTTGTGCTGCCGCTGCTCGGCGCCTCCAAGCCCAAGACGTTCAAAGACTACAAGACCCTTCTGCAGGAAATCGTGCAGAAGAATCCGGACGACAGCCTGGAGTATGCGCTTGTGGGCGAGAGCGGGCCCGACCACGACAAGCACTTTACGGTGGAGGTCCGCTTGGACCACAACGTGATGGGCAAGGGCGGCGGCCGCAGCAAAAAAGAGGCCGAGCAGCAGGCCGCGCGCGAGGCCCTGCGGCTGATGGGGTATTAAGGCGGGCGGGCCAGAATGAAAGCGGGGTGAAAAATTGCTTCTCAAGTCGCTGGAGCTCAAGGGGTTCAAGACGTTCCCCGACAAGACGGTGCTCACGTTCCACAACGGGATCACCGCCGTCGTAGGGCCGAACGGCAGCGGAAAAAGCAACCTCTGCGACGCCGTCCGCTGGGTGCTGGGGGAGCAGTCCGCCCGCGCGCTGCGCTGTACGAAGATGGAGGACGTGATCTTCGGCGGCGCGCCGGGGCGCAAACCCCTCGGCTTTGCCGAGGTGACCCTTGAGATCGACAACGCGGGGCGCGAGCTTCCCTGCGACGCCGACACGGTCTCCGTGACGCGGCGCTACTACCGCTCCGGCGAAAGCGAGTACCGCATCAACAACAACGCCGTCCGCCTCAGGGACGTCAACGAGCTGTTCATGGACACCGGCCTCGGCCGCGACGGCTATTCCATGATCGGCCAGGGCTGCATCGACGGCATCGTCTCCGCGCGCAGCGAGGACCGGCGGGAGATTTTTGAGGAGGCGGCCGGCATCACCCGGTTCCGCTACCGCAAGGAGGACGCCGAGCGCAGGCTGGCGCAGGCCGAAGAGAACCTCGTGCGCCTGCACGACATCCTTTCCGAGCTCGAAGGCCGGGTCGGCCCCCTCAAAGAGCAGGCGGAAAAGGCCAAGCGCTACCTCGCGCTCGCGGAAGAGAAAAAGAGGATTGAAATCGGCCTGTGGGTCGCCATGCTCCGGAAGTCGGGGCGCGTCCTGCGCGAGCAGGACGATAAAATCCTGATTGCGAAAAACCAGCA
>DHOB01000042.1:44852-48456 GCA_002409675.1 Ruminococcaceae bacterium UBA5401 | reverse complement strand
AACTTCTCTTGACACAGCCAATAATCTTGAATTGGTCATTAGAATAAAGCAGCAAAAATACAATTACAAGTATAAAAATGTTCATGATCTGTTAGTTAACGGATATTATTTCAAAGAAGAAATCGCGGATAAGTTTGTACAATTGGCGGCTTCGCACACACCAGAAGAATGCCCTGATTAAGGGCAAATCCTATCGCTTAAAATTTTACTTTTGTGTCGCTGAGACTATTTTAGAATTAATTTTCACCCCGGACATTTTCCGGAGCGTTGTTTTACTCGAAAAATCAAGAAATTATAGCCTACACGACCGGCACGCTCGGTGAAGAAGCCGGGAGCGCTCGCGCCTGAAAAATGGTCGCTCGACCTGCGCCGGTTTTTTCCCCTCGCTGCACACCAAAAAAAAGAGAACCGGTCACAGTGACCGGTTCTCTTTTTTGTGTCATTTGCTCAATTTAGATGCAGGCAGAAACGCGAGCACCCAAAGTGAAGGCAACAAAAAAAGCCCCGCACGCAAATTACGTGTCGAGGCTCTCGACTGGTGCGCCCGCAGGGATTCGAACCCGGGACCCCTTGATTCGTAGTCAAGTACTCTATCCAGCTGAGCTACGAGCGCATACAAAATTCCGCCGTCTTTCAGACGGTGTTCTTATTATAGCCGCTTCGCCGCAAAAAGTCAAGCACTCCCGCCGCAAAAGGCGCCCGGAGAAAAACGGCGCTCTTCGGTTTCGGGGCGCAGCCGCAGACGCGCTACCGCGCTTCCGTCAGAAAATCCCTGATTGGCTTCAGGGCGCTCCGGTCGTCGGAATGGACCCGGAGCTGAATCGGCTGCTTCAGGTTCAGGCTGAAAATCCCCATGATGGATTTCGCGTCGATGATGCGGACCCCCTGCACCAGTTCGCACTCCACGGCCACCTTGGAAACCGCGGCGGAAAACCGTTTGACCTTCTCGGCGCTGTCGAGCAAAATCGGTACCGTCAGCATAAGCGCGTGCCGCGCCTCCTTTTTATTTCATCAGTTGATCTTTATGATGGACCCGGTCGATGATATTCTGCCTGAAATTGATGACCCGGTGCTCGTACTCCCGGCTCATCAGCGGGGAATGAATCATGAAATCGGCCGTCGCCCTGTTGTTCGCAATCGGGATGTCATAAACCTGCGCAATCCGCAGAAGGGCCTTGACGTCCGGGTCGTGCGGCTGCGCCTCCAGCGGGTCGGAAAAGAAAACGACGAAATTGATTACGCCCTCCACGATTTTGGCGCCGATCTGCTGGTCGCCGCCCAGCGGGCCGCTGTTGTAGCCCTTGACCGGAAGGCCGGTCTGCTCCGAAACCAGCATGGCCGTCGTCCCCGTTCCGCACAGGTTGTGCCTCTGCAGAATCGCGCGGTTCTCGGCGCACCAGTCGATCAGCTCCCGCTTTTTCCCGTCGTGGGCAATCAGGGCAATCGTCTTCTTTTTCCCGATGGTAAATGTGATGTATTCGTTCTCCATTTTCTTCACCCGTTCCATCCGTCGTCCGAAAATTTTTCGGCTCGGCTCTATTATACCACAAAATTCCGCCGCCGGCAGAGCCGGTTTCGGCCCGGCGTGAGGCGCGGTGAAAATCGCAAGCCCCGTTTGCCGGGGCAGAAAGAACAAGCTCCCGAGGCATTGCGCTTCGGAAGCTGTTTGATACCGTCCCGCCAAACTGAACTTTACTATTTTTCTGCGCTCTGAACACCGGGCCGTCGCCCGCGGCGACACGCCGCCGGCTACTTCGTGAAATAGCTCCAGGCGGAGTTCCCGGTGCGGAACCCGGCGGTATCCTTGAGCTTTACGGAAAGCTCCACGTGGTCCCCGAGCTGCTGGGAAACCGGCAGGCTGAACCCCACGGTGCCGTTGTCCTTAAAATAGACGCTCGCGGAGCGCATGCCGGCCTGGATCACGGAGGCCGGGAAAGACGCGGCCTTCTTCTTCGACATCTGCGACTGCACGGCGTTCTGCAGGGCCTTGAGCAGGGCGCCGTTTTTCTGGACCATATCGTCGACGGAAAGCGCCTTGCCCGCCTTCAGGTCGTAGTTGACGGTCCGGAACGAGCGCTTGGCCTTGGCGCCCTTGGCGGATTTATAATTTTCCTGGAATGTGACGCTGAGGAAATTTTCATCCTTGTAGGCCACATGGCTCGTGACCTTGATTTCCGCAAACTTGGAAGGGTCCGTGCCGGCCGAATTGATGGTCTGGAGCGCCGTGCTTTTCAGCAGCGCGTTGACCTTGCTGTAATCCTTGCCGCTGCCGGAAGCCTGGGGGTACTCCGCCCGCAGGTTCTTCTGGCCTTTTACAAATTTGTAGTCCGTCTCTTTTACCGAAATCTTCGATTTGGCCGAGGGCTTAATCGGAATCGGCTTCGGCTTGGAGGAAGCCGCCCCCGACGACGCCACCCCCTGCTGGGACGAGGCGGCCGCGCCGCTCTGCGTGCCCGACGCGCCGGACTGCGAGGGGGCCTGCCCCTTGCATCCGGAAAATGCCACGGCCAGAGCGGCCGCCAGTCCGATGATTAAAAATTTCTTCATGAACAACATTCACACTCCTTGTCAGCAATCCTCAGGCGGCGGGGCACCGCCGCCCTTTGAAAAAACGCGGTGCGCGCCGTATCGGCACCGCTTTTCTATTGTAATCCGTTTTTCTCGCAAGGCAAGTTACAATTCGGTGAAGAATGGTAACAAAGCGGGCCGAAGCCTACCGCTGGGTTTCGCCCTTGTCTTCGAGGAGCCTGATCTTCACGGTCCTGGTCTGCCCGCCGCCGGTGATGGAGCCGGTGAAAATCGTCATGGGAATCGTGTCGCCCGGCTTGTGGCTGCTGAGGATCGCATAAAGGTCGTCCATGCCGCTCAGCGCCCTTCCGTCTGCGGCGGTGATCACGTCGCCGGGCTTGACGCCCGCGCGCTTCATGTCGCTGTCGTCGTCGATGGATTTAATCATCACGCCCTCCGGGTAGCCGAACTGGCGGTAGGCCGCTTCGACGGTGTTGCCCGAAATGCCCAGCCGGGCGCGCCCCGCCACATAGCCGTGGCGAATCAGCTGGTTGATGATGTTTTTCGCGTTGCTGACGGGGATGGCAAAGCCCATGCCCTCGTAGCCCGTGGCGACGATTTTATTGGAATTGATGCCGATGACCTGCCCGTACAGGCTGACCAGGGGCCCGCCGGAGTTGCCGGGGTTGATGGCCGCGTCGGTCTGGATATAGGTCATGCCGTTGTCGCTGTGGCTTTCGATGCTGCGGTTCAGCGCGGAGATATACCCGCCGGTCAGCGAGCCGGCAAAGCTCAGGCCGCCCGGGTTGCCGATGGCGATCACGCGGTCGCCGACCTCCATCTGGTCCGCGCTGCCGAACACCGCGGGGGAAAGGCCGGTCGCGTTGATTTTCAGCACCGCCAGGTCGGAGGTTTTGTCGAACCCGACGACCTTGGCCGCGTATTCGCGGTTGTTGTGCAGGACGACCCGCACGCTGTTGCTGCGGGAATAATCGACCACGTGCGCGTTGGTCAAAATATATCCGTCCTTCGTGGCGACGATGCCGGTGCCCTCGCTCTCGGCGGTTTTGCCCGTCCCGGTCTGGGCGGCGGGAAT
>DHOB01000042.1:43983-44514 GCA_002409675.1 Ruminococcaceae bacterium UBA5401 | reverse complement strand
GCGCGCGGCTGCGCCGCAAACAGGACGAAAGCCGACACCAGCCCCACCGTGACGATGCCGACAATCCACAGAAAGACCTTCAGCCCGGTCCCCATCTTTTTCGGCGGCGGGGGGCCGTACGGGGAACCGTAGGGGGGCCCATAAGGAGGATACCCGCCGCCGTACGGCGGGCCCCAGCCGTACGGGGAGCCCTGCCCTCCGCCCTGCGGGTTCGGCGGGGCCTGCCAGCCGGTGCCCGGTCCCCGGCCGGTGTCCGGCGGNNGTCCCGGTCTGGGCGGCGGGAATGGTGGTCTCGACGCCCACGACGCTCTTGATGATTTTCTTATAGACCTCTTTCGCGTCCATCACGCTGCCGGAAGGCTTTTTCTGCACGGTGATGCCCGCCGAATCCGCATCCGTGCCGTCGCCCTTCACGCCGCCGATGAGGGAGCGTGAAGAATCGGCTTCGCTCTGCGAGCCGGAGGCAGCCGGCGCCGAAGAAGCCGGGGCGGAATCCTGCCCCGCCGCGGCGCGCGGCTGCGCCGCAAACAG
>DHOB01000042.1:43093-43662 GCA_002409675.1 Ruminococcaceae bacterium UBA5401 | reverse complement strand
GGAGCCCTGCCCTCCGCCCTGCGCGTTCGGCGGGGCCTGCCAGCCAGTGTCCGGTCCCCGGCCGGTGTCTGGTCCCCGGCCAGTGTCTGGTCCCCGGCCAGTGTCTGGTCCCCGGCCGGTGTCCGGCGGCCGGTCGCCGCCGGCCGGCTGGCCCGGCTGTTCGCCGGTCGGCGCATCTTCCGGCTTTTTGTCCTCATATTCCCAGGGGTCCCTTTCGGGGTGGTTCCAGTCCTTCTCGTTCATAAGGCACCTTCTTTTATTGGTCGGGGGCGGGCGGGTCGTCGGCCGTTGTGTCCACAAGGCGGCGCTCCTCGCCGCGGCCGTGCGGCTCGATTTTTTTCGGCAGCCAGAACTCGAACCGGCAGTACTTGTTCTGCTCGCTCTGCGCGGTGATTTCGCCGCCGTGCAGGTGAATGATGGTCCGCACGATATACAGGCCGAGGCCCAGCCCGTTCCGTTCCTGGCTGCGGGATTTGTCCGTCTTGTAAAAGCGGTCGAACACCAGCGGCAGCTCGTCCGGGGGGATGCCGGGGCCGCTGTTCTCGATGGAGACGACCGTCCGGTCGGGC
>DHOB01000042.1:37777-42774 GCA_002409675.1 Ruminococcaceae bacterium UBA5401 | reverse complement strand
GCCACCAGAATGGTGTTGGTCAGGTCGAAGCGGGCCGGGTGCAGGCGCAGCTCTCCGCTGTCGATGCGGGAAAGGTTCAGCATGGTGTGCACCAGGCGGGAAAGGCGCTTGACCTCCTGCGAGACGATGGTCAGGTAATGCTTCTCCCGCTCGGGCGGGATGGTGCCGTCGAGGATCCCGTCGATAAAGCCGGCGATGGTCGTCATGGGCGTCTTGAGCTCGTGCGACACGTTGGCGATGAAGTTGCGGCGCGCGTTCTCGCCCGAGGCGAGGGAATCGGCCATGTTGTTGAAGGCGGCCGCGAGCTGGCCGATCTCATCCTGGCTGGAGACGGCGACCCGCACCGAAAAGTTCCCTTCCCCGAAGGCGCGCGCCGCCGCCGCCATGTTGCGCAGCGGCTGGACCATCCGGTAAGAGAACAGCCACACGATGCAGAACGCGACGAGGAACGCCGCGATGGCCGCGAGAAGGAAGATTTTGACCATCTCCCACCGGAACGCGTTGAACGAGGACGTATTGCAGGCCGCGAAAACGGCGCCGATGGCCGTGGGCCCATCGGGGGCCTGCACGGTGATGGGCACGCCGACGATATAGTACGGCCGTTTGTAGATGCCGCCCAGCGTCCCTTCGGCGCTGTAGCGCCCGCCGAGCGTCTGCCGCATCACGTCCGGCCCGACCTTTTTGGTGCCGTCCACGTCCCCGCCGCTGCCGTAGGCCGCGAGGAGGGGCTTGCCGCCGAGGTTGGTGATGAAGATGTCGGAATCGATGTTCTGCGCAAAGGCCATCACGAACGCCTGCATCCGCGTCGCGTCCAGCGTGTATTCTTTCCGTTTGACCGTAATCACGCTCGTCTCGGCGATGCCGGCGACGCTTTCCGCATTTTTGTGCAGCAGGCTGCGCTTTTCGTTCTTCCAGTAACCGGAGACAAAAATCAGCATCACAAGGCTGAGGATCAGAAAGCTGACCAGAATCACGGACGACGTGATGCCGAGATATTTTTTAAAAAGGGTCTTGCGCATTTTTTCACCCCGGAAAAGCCGAAGGCTTTACTTCTGCTCCTTTGCCGGCTCCTTGACCTCGAACTTATAGCCGACGCCCCAGACGGTCTTCAGCGACCACTGGTCGGAGACCCCCTCCAGCTTTTCGCGCAGACGCTTGACGTGCACGTCGACGGTGCGGCTGTCGCCGTAATAATCGAACCCCCACACCTCGTCCAGAAGCTGGTCGCGCGTAAAGACGCGGTTCGGGTTGCTGGCAAGGTGGTAAATCAGCTCCATCTCTTTGGGCGGGGTGTCGATCTGCTTGCCGTTGACCTTCAGCTCATAGTTCGTCAGGTTGATGGAGAGCTTGTCGTATTTGACCTCTTTGACCTGGCCCTCGCCGTTCTTGCCCAGGCGGCGCAGCACGGCCTTGATGCGCGCGACGACCTCTTTGGCCTCGAACGGCTTGACGACATAGTCGTCCGCGCCGAGCTCAAGCCCCAGGACTTTGTCGAAGACCTCGCCCTTGGCGGTCAGCATGATGATGGGGCACTGGGATTTTTTGCGGATTTCGCGGCACACCTGCCAGCCGTCCAGGCCGGGGAGCATGATGTCGAGAAGAATCAGGTCCGGGTTCTCGCGGTCGAACATCTCCAGCGCCTTCTTGCCGTCGTTGGCGATGACCGTGTCAAACCCCTCCTTTTCCAGGTACAGGCGCAGCAGCTCGCAGATATTCTTGTCGTCGTCCACCACTAAAATTTTTCCCGCCGACATTTTTCTCCTCCTTTGCCAGCTCCGGCAGTGTGTTTCCGGCCCAGACTTCATTATAAAAGAACGGGCGGGGAAAGGTATGAATTTTTTATAAATGTTTGGCTTTCGGAAAAGCGCGGCGGACCTTTCCGGTTTTCCCCGCCGCCGCGCCCGCGCTTCAGGAGCCCGCCGGGGACCCGGCCGTCAGCTTCTGGAACAGCTCCTTCGCGGCGGCGTAATCCTTCGCCCGGTCCCCCTCGGCGGCCGGGCCGGAAAAAACCCGCAGGGAAAGGCTCAGGCCCCGCGGCAGCCCTTCCGCGCCCGCGAGCTTCGGGCACTGTGCAATCAGGGCGCGCATCCGC
Organism: Ruminococcaceae bacterium UBA5401; assembly: GCA_002409675.1. Classification (GTDB taxonomy): domain Bacteria; phylum Bacillota; class Clostridia; order Oscillospirales; family Acutalibacteraceae; genus Thermocaproicibacter. The sequence goes on along the minus strand of DHOB01000042.1, from coordinate 40,682 downwards.
CCGTAGTCTCTGGCGCCCTTTTTTGGGGTGCCGCCGTCCAGATAGGCAAAGAGGCCCGTCTGCGCCTCCACCTGCCGGAACGTCGCGTCGTCCGTGATGAAAATCGCGCTCTCGCCCGCGCTCACGTCCGCCACGAACTTCATCCGGCCGGCGGCCGCCGCCCGCGGGTCCGCTATGCCGGAAGACGCGCTTCCCTCTGCGGGCAGCACATAGGGAGAAATCTGCACGACCACGCGGCCGTCGCCGTTGAGGTCCTTCCCGAACGGCTCCATGGCTTTTTCGAGGGCTTCGGCCGCTTCGTCGGGGTAAAAAGTCTGCGTCGCCATGCCGACCGTGTAGTCCGGCTGGACTCTGCCCATGGAGTCGCGGATGAAAAAGACGGCCGCCGCCGCGGCCAGTACGCCGAGAATCACGTGCTTTTTGTGGTAATACCAGAAATTGTCCCACTTCTTGCGCGGCGTGTCCGCCTTTTTTTCCGCTTTCGGGTCGTGGATTCTGTCCTCCCCCGCATGCAGAAGATACCCTTCGCGCGCCATCGCGCTATTCCTCTTTCGGCTTCATCGTGGGGAACAGCAGCACGTCGCGGATGGAGGCGCTGTCCGTCAGGAGCATCACCAGGCGGTCGATGCCCATCCCCATGCCCCCGGTCGGCGGCATGCCGTACTCCAGCGCCGTGAGAAAATCCTCGTCTATCATGTTGGCCTCCTCGTCGCCTTTCGCGCGCAGCTCCATCTGGCGCACGAAGCGGGCGCGCTGGTCGATGGGGTCGTTCAGCTCGGAGTAGGCGTTCGCCAGCTCCAGCCGGCCGGCGAAAAGCTCGAACCGCTCGACCATCTCGGGCATGTCCCGCTTGCGCTTGGTCAGCGGGGAGACCTCCACGGGGTAGTCGTAGACGAACGTGGGCTGGACCAGCCCGCCCTCCACTTTCTCGTCGAACGCGAGGGCCATGATGTCGCCCCACCCCGCGCCGGGCTTCGGCTCCAGCCCCAGGCGGGCGGCCGCCGCGCGCGCCTTTTCGGCGTCGCCGCGGAACGAGAGGAAGTCGACGCCCGTGGCCTGCCGGATGGCCTCGTTCATGCTGACGCGGCGGAACGGCGCCGAGAAGTCGAGCTCTTCGCCCTGGTAGGAAATGCGGCCGGCGCCGCACGCCGCCTGCGCGCAGGCGCGGAGCAGGCTCTCGGTCCGCTCCATCATGCCGCGGTAGTCGGTGTAGGCCTCGTACATCTCCAGCGTGGTGAACTCCGGGTTGTGCCGCACGTCCATCCCCTCGTTGCGGAAGATGCGGCCGATTTCATACACGCGCTCCATGCCGCCCACAATCAGGCGCTTGAGGTGCAGTTCCGTCGCGATGCGCAGGTACATGTCGATGTTCAGCGAGTTGTGGTGGGTGACGAACGGCCGCGCGGCCGCCCCGCCGGGGATGGTGTTGAGGACCGGGGTCTCCACCTCGACGTAGCCCAAGCCGTCCAGCACGGCGCGGACGGCGCGGATGATGCGGCTGCGGCGGACGAAGGTCTCCTTCACCTCCGGGTTGACAATCAGGTCGACGTATCTCTGGCGGTAGCGCAGGTCGGTGTCCTTCAGGCCGTGGAACTTCTCCGGCATGGGGAGCAGCGACTTCGCCAGCAGGCGGATCTCCCGCGCATGGACGGAGATTTCGCCCCGGCGCGTCTTGAACACGTACCCCTTCACGCCGATGATGTCGCCGACGTCCCAGTAATTTTTGAGGTCGGAGTAGCTCGCTTCCCCGACCTGGTCGATTTTCAGATAAATCTGGATGCGGCCGGTGCGGTCGTACAGGTCCATGAAGCCGGCCTTGCCCATGTCGCGCCAGCTCATGATGCGCCCCGCGATGCAGACGTCCCGGTTTTCCAGCTCGGCGAAGCCGTCGCGGATTTCCCGCGCCGTGTGGTCGCGCGGGCAGGTCGTAATCAGGAACGGGTCCTTGCCCGCCCTGCGCAGGCCCGCCAGCTTTTCGCGCCGGATTTTGGCCTCGCCCTCGTTCCGCTGTTCCGCAGGGCCCTGCGGCGTTCCCGTCGTTTCGTCGCTCATTTGTATTTTCCCGCCTTTCAAAATTTGCGTGCCGATAAAAAAAGGGCAGGGCGGAGCTTTTCCCCCGCGCCTGCCCGGCATTTATTTGGAAATGGTCAGAACCTCGTACTCCATCTTTCCCGCAGGCACTTCCACTTCGACCTTATCCCCGATGGCGCGGTCCAGCAGAGCCTTCCCGACGGCCGATTCGTCCGAGATGCAGCCGTTCAGGGGGTCCGCCTCGTTGGAGCCGACGATTTTGTAATTGACGACCTGGCTGCTCCCGGTCTTCGGGTTCACGACGCGCAGCTCCACTTTCGACCCCATGTGGATGTTTTCGGAGCTGAGCTCGCTCTCATCGAGCACCTTGACGTTCTTGAGCATGGCCTCGATGTCCGCGATGCGCGCTTCCACAATGGCCTGCTCGTTCTTCGCCTCGTCGTACTCGCTGTTTTCGGACAGGTCCCCGAACGAGAGGGCAACCTTGATTTTTTCGGCCACTTCCTTGCGCTTGACGCCCTTGAGCTCGTCAAGCTCGGCTTCCATCTTTTCAAGTCCTTCTTTTGTCAGAAGAATTTGCTTTACCAAATGAGAAAACCACCCTTTCAAAAAGGCCGCAGCCGATCCGCAGGCCAGAATAAACCGGTAATACCAGAATAAACCGATAATAGAACCATTATACTGAAGCCGGGCCCGTCTGTCAACTCCGCGCGTCAGCCGGCGCCCGCCGGAGCGCGGCGCCCTGGCGCGCGAGCGCGGCCACCGCCGCGGCGACCTGCGCGTCCTGCTCCGGGGCAAGGCCGTTGCGCTCCAGCAGAGCCCGCTGCTTCTCCGGGAGGGCTTTCTCTACCTCAGCGGAAAGGCCCGTGCCGCC
>DHOB01000042.1:35534-37533 GCA_002409675.1 Ruminococcaceae bacterium UBA5401 | reverse complement strand
GCCGTTTTGGCGCTGTTGCCGGCCGTCTTTTCGCCGACGAGCACCCCTTTCCGGAAGTCCCGGACGTCCGCGGCGAAGACCTCGGCCGCGCCGGACGTGCCGCCGTTGACGAGCACGCTCAGCGGCAGCGGGATTTCGTTCGCCTTCGATGCGGACTCCACCGTGACCCTGCCCGCCCGGTCGCGGCTGAGGACCGTGTTGCCGGCGGGCAGCAGGGTATCCAGCACCGCCGCGGCCGCGGCCATGCTGCCGGAACTGTTGTTCCGCAGGTCGATCACAAGGCCGGACGCGCCCCCGCGCATCAGGCGGGCGAGCGCGCCGTTGAATTCGGCGGGCGTGTCCTCCGCAAAGCGGCTGATTTTCAGGAAGCCGACATTTCCGCTCAGCAGCGAGGCCGCGACGGTCTGCACGCGGTAATCCCCCCGCACAACGGTGATTTCCACCGGCTGGGCCGCGGCGGCGGACGCCGCCCCCTGCGCCGCGCGCAGAAGACGGAACGTGACCTTGGTGCCCGCGGGCCCGTCCAGCTGGTTGAGCGCGGCGGCGTAGGTGATGCGCGCCACGTCGTCGCCGTTCACGGCGATGATGGTGTCGCCCTTTTTAACCCCCGCCTTCTCCGCCGGGGAGCCGGGCGCGACCTCGATGACCTCCATGTTGCCGTCCCCGTCCTGCACGGTGGTGACGCCGGCGCCCGTGCCGCCGGAACGCGAGGAGTCCCGGTACGCCTTGTACTTTTCGGCGGAAAGGTACTGCGCGTGCGGGTCGCCGAGCCCCGCCACGTACCCGGTGCAGAGGCCGTCCCGCAGAGAGGTCTCGTCCACTTTGCCGAAATAGTCCTGCCGCACCTTGCGGTCGATTTCGCTCAGTTTGGTGTACAGAGCCTGCCGCGCGTCCACGTCGGCGACCTTCCGGTTGAAGCTGTCCATCGCATAGCCGTAGGTCAGCGAAACCGTGACCGCCGCAGTGACCGCCGCGATGGAAACGGCGGCGGTCCACGGTATTTTCCTTTTCATCCTGCGCCCGTCCCTCTGCCGGCCCCGCCTCAGCCGAACCAGTTCATCGGGTTCTGTGCGGTGCCGTTCACTCGGATTTCAAAATGGAGGTGGGGACCGGTCGACTGGCCGGTGCTGCCCACCGTGCCGATAATCTGCCCCTTTGTGACCTGCTGGCCGTCATGGACCGCCACGCTGGCCATGTGGCCGTACAGCGTGGAGTAGCCGCCCCCGTGGTCGATGGCGACCACGTTGCCGTACCCGCCGTATCCGCTGCCGTAGACGCCCATGCCCGCCTGGATCACGCGGCCCGAATCCGCCGCCACGATGGGCGCGCCGTAAATGCCGCCGCGGGAAATGTCGACGCCCTTGTGGAACTCGCTCCCGCCGCCGATGTTCCGCCGGCCGAACCCGCTGGTCACGTTGGTGCAGCTCGGCACCGGCCAGGCGAATTTGCCGCTGCTCACATAGCCGCCGGAGCCTCCGCCGCCGTTCGAGCCGCCGCCCGTGCCGCCGCCGGTGTGCTGCTGCAGCGAGCGGTAGTAGGACTGGTACCAGTCGTCGATGGCCTTGTCGGCCTGCGCGCGCTGCTCCCGGACCTTCTGGCTGTCGGCGACCTTCTGCCTTTCGTCCGCGGAAAGGCCTGCGAGCACTTTGTCCGCCTCGTTCTCAAGCTGGGCGAGGTCTTTTTTGTCCTGCTCGTATTCGGACTTTGCCTGCGTCACGGCCCTGCGGCCGGCCTCGATTTCTTCCTTTTCCCTGCGCACGCTCTCCATGTCGCTTTTAAGCCGCTCAATCAGCGCGGTGTCGTGCTTTGAAATCACCTTTAGAATCTCCGCCTTGTCGGCGAGGTCCATGATGTTTTTCGCGTTCAGGATGATCTCGAGGTTGGAGGCCTCGCCTGTCAGGTACATGGCCCGCACGCGCTCCTTGAACTTTTCGGTGTCGGCCTCGATGCTGCGCTGCTTGCCGGCAATCTGGGCTTCCTTCTCCCGGATATCCGCGTC
>DHOB01000042.1:17605-35224 GCA_002409675.1 Ruminococcaceae bacterium UBA5401 | reverse complement strand
GACGCGGCGGCCGGCGCCGCGCCGACCTGCCCGGAGGCAAAAATAAGGAACGCCAGCGCCAGCGCCGCCGCGCATTTCGCAATCCGCCTGCCAGCCAACAATTTCGCCTCCTTTTTTTCCGGTACCCTTATCCTTTAACTGAGAATAGGCCGCCCAGCGCGTCGGTCGGGCGGCTGGACGGAACCCTTTTGTAACTGTTTGCAAGGCTTTTTATGAAACGAATTTATGGAATCTTTTCTCCTGCCGCTTACGGCAGACGGCCGAAAGAATCGATCCGCCCGCTCCAGTAGCCGGAAAGGCTCACGGTCTCGACCCCCGGCCTGGAGTGGGTCTGGTCGCCGTCGCACTGGATGGCCCGGCCGCCGCCGACGTAGATGCCCACATGGTCGTAGTCGGAGTAGAACACGAGGTCGCCCGGCTGCGGATTGGAGACCGGGCTGCACAGGGCGTGAAGGCCGCCGACGTCCCTCCGGCCGAAATTCCAGCCGCTGTGGTTGGCGACATACGACACAAAGCCGGAGCAGTCGAACGTGCTCGGCCCCGCGGCGCCCCACTCATAGCTGCGGCCGATATACCGGCCCGCCACCGAGACCATTCTGGAAGCGCTGCCGCCTGAAGAAGGCGCGGGGTCGGAATGGGTATAAGAAGGTGATTCGGAGCGGTTCCCCGAGCTGCGGCCGGAAGTGCCGCCGCCGGAGTTTCCGCCCGAAGCGCTGCCGGAACCGCCGCCCGAAGTGCGGGCCGCGCCGCTGTCTTCGGACGTATCGGCGCCGGAAAGCCACTGGCTGACCAGCGCGTCCGCCGCCTGCTGAGCCTGCTGGTTGTCCGCCTGGGCGGATTCCAGCTTCTGCTGGTTCTGGTCCAGCCTGGCGCTGGTCTTCGCCGCCTCCTGGGCGAGCGCTGTCAGCTGCTGCCGGTTCTGTTCCAGCGATTTCTTCGCATCGCTGACCGACTTGCGGTTCTGCTCAATCGCCGCCTTCTGCTCCTTCACGGTGTTCAGGTCGCTTTTCAGCGTGTTGATGAGGGCCGTGTCGTGTTTGGAGACGACCTCCAGGACCTCCGCCTTGTCGGCGAGGTCCATGATGTTTTTCGCATTCAGCAGGATCTCCAGGTTGGAGGCCTCGCCCGTCTCGTAAATCGCGCGGACCCGCTCTTTCAGCTTTTCGTAATCCGCTTCGATGTCTTTCTGTTTCTCGGCGATGACTTTCTGCTTTTGAAAGATGTCCGCGTCCAAATCCCAAATCTGCTGGTTTTTGCTGTCGATTTGCTGCTCGAGGTTCATTCCCTTTGCCCGGAGCGTTGCCTGATACTGCTGCTGCTGGGCCTTATCGTTCTTCAGCTTCTGAAGCTGACCGTCCAGCTGCTGCCCCTGCTGCTGAAGGGACGACTGCTGCTGGCGCAGCTCGCCCAGCGTGGCGGCCCGCGCCGGGGCGGCCGTCCCGGCAGAAGCGGCCAGAACCAGCGCCAGGGCAACCGTAGAAGTCATGATGCTGCTTAAAAACTGCCTACCAGTCAACAATTTCGCCTCCCTCTTTCTTCAGGTATCTCCCGATTGAAATGATGCCGCCCAGCGCGCCGAACAGGCAGCCGGCCAGCAGGAACGCCGCGGTCAGGCGGCCCGAAAGGGCGCTCATCGCAATCGGCGAAAAATGGACGATGGACGTGATCGTCCGGGTCAGGCTGCCGTAGAGCAGGTGCAGGATTCCGCTGCTGACGGCCCCGGAAATCAGCCCGATAATCATGCCCTCCACGATGAACGGCACGCGCACGAACCAGTCGGTCGCGCCGACCGACTTCATGATGTTGATCTCCAGCCTGCGCGAGAACATCGTCACGCGGATGGTGTTGGAGATGATGAACAGCGAGACGAGGCTCAGCAGCAGGATGATCCAGAACCCGCCCGTCGTGACGATGCGGTCCAGCTTCGTGAGCTTCGCCGCGATGTCGGAATAGTCGTTGATGCTGCCCACGCCGCTGATTTTCTGAATCCTGGCGACCGTGGTCTTGTATTTCGACAGGTCGCGGAACGAGATCTGGTAGGCGTCCGGCAGGGGGTTGTCCTTCCCCGTCATGCCGTTCAGCAGGGTGGCGTCCTTTTCGCCCAGCATGTCCATCATGCGCTCCATCGCGTCGTCTTTCGGGATGAATCTGCAGCTCGCGATGTTGTCGAGCTTCTTGATTTCGGCGCCCGTCTTGACCGCCGAGAGCACCGGCAGGCCCTCTTTCATATAGACCCGCACGGAGTTGGTGCCCTCGATGGTCTTCATGGCCGCGTTGATGTTCATGGAGAACAGCACCGCCGCCCCCGTCAGCAGCAGGCACGAGACCAGCACGCCCACCGAGGCGAGCGACATGGTGCGGTTGCTCCAGATGTTCCGCACGCCTTCTTTGAGCAGGTAGCGAAAATTCTTCATGCGCGGGCCACCCCCCAGTTGCAGCTGTCGGCCACGACGGAGCCCCGGTTGATTTCGACCACGCGCCGCTGGAACCGCTTGACCAGCGAATGCTCGTGCGTGACCATCAGCACGGTCGTGCCGCGCTTGTTGATTTCGTTGAGGAGGTCCACAATCTCAAACGAAAGCGCCGGGTCCACGTTGCCCGTGGGCTCGTCCGCAATCAGCAGTTTGGGGTTGTTGACCAGCGCGCGGGCAAGCCCCACGCGCTGCTGCTCGCCGCCCGAAAGCTCCCGCGGGTGGCAGCGCGCCTTGTCCTGCAGGTTCACCAGGCCCAGTATGTACGGCACGCGCCGCCGGATCTCACGGCTTGTGGCGCCGACGACGTGCATGGCGAACGCCACGTTCTCGTAGACCGTCATCTTGCTGATGAGCCGGAAATCCTGGAACACCATGCCCATCATGCGCCGCAGGTAGGGCACGTCGCCGCGCCGCAGGTTCGACAGCTTCTGCTCCCCTACCAGAATTTCCCCCTCCGTCGGGCGCTCTTCACAGGTAATCAGTTTTAAAAACGTGCTTTTCCCCGCCCCCGAGGCGCCTACGATGAAGACGAACTCCCCGTCTTCCACACGCAGGTTTATATGGTTCAGTGCCTGCGTCCCGTTGGGATAAACCTTGCTTACATTTTGAAAAACTATCACTTGCAATCCGCTCCCATATCCAGTCCTATCCCGTTTTTCCCACAGCAGGCCGAAACGCAGAAAAGCCCACCGGCATGCATCCATGATACCAATGGGCGGGGCTTTTATAATTCTAATTTAAAATAATTTTGTAATATTTTTGTTACTTTGTTGTTGCCAATAAATTTCTGGAAAAGAACTGCTCTAAAACTTGGAGGGATTGGAAGCCAGGTACTTTTTCACCATCAGCGCGACCTTGAACACAATGGCGTCTTCAAACTGGCGCAGGTCCAGCCCGGTGATCTTTTTGATTTTCTCCAGCCGGTACACCAGCGTGTTGCGGTGGACGAACAGCTTGCGCGAGGTTTCCGAGACGTTCAGGTTGTTCTCGAAAAAGCGCTGGATGGTGAACAGCGTCTCGTGGTCCAGCGAATCGATGGAGCCGCGCTTGAAGACCTCTTTGAGGAACGCCTCGCACAGGGTGGTGGGCAGCTGGTAAATCAGGCGGGCGATGCCCAGGTTGTCGTAGCTGACGATGGCGCGCTCGGTGTCGAAGACCTTGCCGACCTCCAGGGCGATCTGCGCCTCCTTGAACGAGCGGGCCAGGTCCTTGATGCCGGTCACGATGGTGCCGATGCCGACGACGCAGTGGGTGTAGAACTCGCTGCCGAGGGTGTCAACGATGGAGCCGGCCAGCTTGTCGATGTCCCGCGGCTCGATGCCGGGCCGCACTTCCTTGACAAGGGCGATGTCCGTCTCGTTGATGTTGATTACGAAGTCCTTGTTCTTGTCGGGGAACAGGTTCTGGATCACGTCGTAGGCAGAGATGTCGGTCTTGTTCGTAATCTTAATCAGCAGGCACACGCGGCTGATTTCGGTGTTGAAGCGCAGCTCCCGCGCCTTGAGGTAGATGTCGCCGGGGAGGATGTTGTCGAGAATCACGTTCTTGATGAAGTTGCCCCGGTCGTACTTCTCGTCGTAATACTGCTTGATGGTGCTGAGCGATATGGCCAGCAGCGAGGCGTAGCGCGCCGCCTCCGGGTCGTTGCCGGAGACGAACACCGCGTACTCGGGGCGCGGGCGGTTCCCGAAGGACTTGTACGTATAGCCGTTGACCACAAAGGTGCCGGGCGCGGCAAAGGACTCCGCCGTGATGCTGTCGTTGACCTCGCCGATGCGGCCCAGCTCGCTGCACGCGATAATGACGGAGGTTTCGTCCACGATGCCGATGGTTCTGTCGATGGCGTCGCGCATCTGGTGGATCACACCCTGGAACAGCCTGTTAGACATGGCACTCCCTCGCTTCTATTGAAAATTGATGAATTGTGTTCAGATAAAAGGGTACCCTTTCATTTTACATAAATTCTTCCCAAATTTCAACCTTAATTTCTCCCCCGGCCAAAAATATTTAAAATAACAGGGGCCGCGCATTCCGCGCGGCCCTCAGGCCGGCTGCAAAACCGCACAGCCGCAAAACGGCAGAGCCGTTTTGTTTTGCACGATTTGCCGCAGCCTTATCTATACCTATTTATATATATTCGCTTTGCAGCCTCAGTTCACGATGGTCTTTTCGGTCTCCCGGTCGAACAGGTGCAGCTTGGGCAGGTCGAACGCGACCTTGATTCTGTTGCCCGTCTTGGCGGTGGTGGCGGGGTTCACGCGCGCGGTGATGGGGGTGTGCTCGCAGTTCAGGTACAGGTAAGTCTCAGAGCCCATCAGCTCGGTGACCTCCACGTCCGCCTCCACGATGCCCTCCTGCACTTTGGCGAGGAAGTCCGGCTCGTCGTGGACGTTCTCGGGGCGGATGCCGAAGATGACCTTTTTGCCGGCATAGTCCTTCAGCACGTCGTCCTTGTTTTTCTCTTTGGGGATGCGGATTTTGTACTGGCCGAACCCGAAGAAATAGTCGCCGCCCTCTTTGCTGATGGCGCCGTCGATGAAGTTCATCTGCGGCGAGCCGATGAACCCGCCCACGAACAGGTTCACGGGGCGGTCGTACAGGTTTTGCGGCGAATCCACCTGCTGGATCACGCCGTCTTTCATCACGACGATGCGGTCGCCCATCGTCATGGCCTCCGTCTGGTCGTGCGTGACATAGATGAACGTGGTGCCCAGGCGCTTGTGCAGCTTGGAGATTTCGGTCCTCATCTGCGCGCGCAGCTTGGCGTCCAGGTTCGAGAGGGGTTCGTCGAGGAGGAAGACCTTCGGGTTGCGCACGATGGCGCGCCCCAGCGCGACGCGCTGCCGCTGGCCGCCGGAAAGCGCCTTCGGCTTGCGGTCCAGCAGGTGGGAGATGTCGAGCGTGCGGGCCGCCTCTTCCACGCGGCGCTTGATTTCGTCCTTCGGCACCTTGCGCAGCTTCAGGCCGAACGCCATGTTGTCGTAGACCGTCATGTGCGGGTACAGGGCGTAGTTCTGGAAGACCATCGCGATGTCGCGGTCCTTCGGGGCGATGTCGTTGGCAAGGGTGTCGCCTATGTAAAGCTCACCCGACGTGATTTCCTCCAGGCCGGCAATCATGCGCAGGGTGGTGGATTTGCCGCACCCGGACGGGCCGACCAGGATGACGAACTCCTTGTCCTTGACCTCCAGGGAGAAGTCGGAAACGGCCTTCGTCCCCCCCTCAAAGACCTTGCAGACGTTTTTCAGTGTCACACTCGCCATAAATAAACCTCCTGAGATTCAGCATTCTAAGGGCTCCGTGCAATCGTCCCCGCCCGGTTTGGAACTGCCCGCGCGGTACCTTTCCATCATAGCAGAAGCGCCGCGGATTTTACAGATTCTTTTTATCCAAAATTAAAGGAGCCGCTTTAGGTAATTCGGAAAAGACACAAAAGCGGTCCCTTTTTTTCGTTCATTATGGCGACTGGATGTTTCAAAAGCCGCGCCCAGCCCGGCCGCGGCGAGCGGTCAGTCGGTCGGCCAGGCGTTCGCGGGGACGGCGGAGGAAGCCGGCTTTTCTTTTTTCGGCGCGGAAGAGGCCGGCGCGGAAGAAGCCGGCGCCGAGGAGGTCTGCGGCGCGAGCGACCCCTTGGCGTCCCGCGCCAGGGTCGGCTCGTTCGCGCTGTAGTCCTTGCTCGCCTTCTGGCCGTCGAACCCCGTCATGAAGCCGTCCAGCGCGGGGGTGCTCAGATCGCCGCCGACGACCCTGCCGCCGTAGACGAGAAGGGTCCCCCGCATGGTCTTCTGCCCGGGGTAGTTGGTGATCTCATAGACCCATTTCTGGCAGGTCTTGCCGGCGTAGGGCTGAAGGTCGAGGCCCTGCTCCTTCTGGATGTTGTTGTATTTGGTGTAGACGTCGTCGAATTTTTCGGGAATCGCCACCTCCCCGGTGCCGACTGGCTCGCTTTTCGCCTGCCAGCCGAACTGCCCGAAGAACGCGGCCCGCTTCTCGTTGTCCTCCGCGGAAAGGGAGTATTTTTTGCCCCCGCTCACGGCCGTCGGCTCCGCCCCGTGCACGGCGGCCAGCGCGACGGCGACCGTCACGGCCACAAGCAGCACCGCCAGCGCAAGGATGAGCCTTTTGCGGCTGTGCTTGAAAGACAGTACAAACATGATGACTCCGCCCCCTCAGGCAATAAATATGCCGGGGGGGCGGCAAACATTCACAATCCTGAAACTTCCCGCTTCTGCGCCTCGCCGACGATTTTCCGGGCCACCGGTTCGGGGACCTCCGCATACCGGGCGAACTTGAAGGCGAAGCCGCCGCGCCCCCGCGTCGCCTGGCGCAGGAAAGTGCTGAAGTCGTGCATCTCGGCCTCGGGGACCTCGGCCTGCACCGTCTGGCTGCCGCGGCCCGCCTGCTCCATGCCGAGCACCCGGCCGCGCCGCTTGTTGACCTCGCCCATCACGGCGCCCATGTCGGCGTCGGGCACGGTGCACCTCAGGGTGCCGATGGGCTCCAGCAGCACGGGGTCGGCTTTCGGCAGGCCGGCGCGGTAAGCCATGGCCGCCGCCATCTTGAACGACATCTCGGAAGAGTCCACCGGGTGGTAGGAGCCGTCGTACAGCGTGGCGCGCAGGCCCACCACGGGGTAGCCGGCGAGCGGGCCGTGCCGGACGCAGTCGCGCAGGCCCTTCTCCACGGCGGGGAAAAAGTTCCTGGGCACCGCGCCGCCCACCACGCGCTCGCCGAACTCCAGCGCCTCGCTGCCGCACGGCTCAAACTCGATCCACACGTCGCCGTACTGCCCGTGCCCGCCGGTCTGCTTCTTGTACTTGCCCTGGACCTGCACCTTTTTGCGGATGGTCTCGCGGTAGGCCACGCGCGGGGGCTCCAGCGCGACTTCGACGCCGAACTTCTTCTTGAGCCGCGCGGCAATCACGTCCAGGTGCTGCTCCCCCAGGCCGGAAAGGACCATCTGGTGCGTCTCCGGGTCGGTGCGGAAGCGGATGGTCGGGTCCTCCTCCTGCAGGCGGAGGATGCCCTGCGCGGCCTTGTCCTCCTCCCCCCTGTTTCTGGGGAGCACGGCCATCGAGAGGGTCGGGGCCGGGTACTCGACGCCCGCCAGCTTCACGCGGCGGCCGGGCGAGCAGAGTGTGTCGCCCGTGCGGACCCCCTGCAGCTTCGGCACCGCGCCGATGTCCCCCGCCGAAAGGCACGGGGCGTCCTCCTGCTTCTTGCCGCGCAGGAACAGCGTCTTGCCGATGCGCAGGGTCTCGCCCGTGCGGATGTCCACAAGCTGCGAATCCCCCCGGATTTTCCCGGACGCCACCCGCAGGTAAGAGAGCCTGCCGATGAACGGGTCGGCCACGGTCCGGAACACCACGGCGGCCGGCTCGGCCGACGGGTCGGGCGCAATCTCGACCGTGCCGCCGTCCGGGCCCTGGGCCGCCTCTTTCTGGGAAGAGGCCGGCGGCGCGAGCCACACCAGCCCGTTCAGGAGCTGGTCGATGCCGTTGAGCAGCAGCGCGTCGCCGCAGAACACCGGCAGCACTGAGCCGGCCTTCACGCCGCGGCTGATGCCCAGGATGACCTCCTCCGGCGTGAACTGCTCGCCGGAGAAATACTTCTCGAACATGGCGTCGTCCGTTTCGGCCACGGCCTCGTAAATCGCGGTGCGCAGACCGTCCAGCCGCTCGCCCATGTCCGGCATTCTGACCTCCACCGCCTTGCCGCGCCGGTACTCGTAGGCCTTGAACTCCAGCATGTTGACGTAGACGTTGGCCTTTCCGTTCTGGATGAACGGTACGACGACGGGGCACACGGCCGGGCCGAAATACGCCTTCAGATTCTCGAAGACCTTGTAGAAATCGGCGCTCTCGTCGCACAGGCCGTTCACGAAGAAAATTTTCGACAGGTGCCGCCGGTCGGCCGCGGCGGCGGCCTTCTCGGTGCCCACGGCCACGCCCTCTTTGCCGGAGATCGTAATCAGCGCCGTGTCGGCCGCGCGCATGGCCTCGCACACGCCGCCCTCAAAGTCGAACAGGCCCGGCGAATCCAGCAGGTTTATCTTGTGGTCTTTCCATTCGAAAGGAGCCGCCGACGTCGCCACCGACGTTTTGCGCCGGATTTCCTCCGGGTCGAAATCGCAGACGGTCGTCCCGTCGCCGACCTTTCCCAGCCGGGCCGCGGCGCCGGAAAGGTACAGCATGGCCTCCGCAAGGCTGGTCTTCCCCGCGCCGCTGTGGCCCGCGAGCGCGATGTTCAGGATTCGGTCGGCCGGATATTCTTTCATGGAAAACAGCTCCTTTCAGGGTTGAAAACTGCAGCAATAAAAGAATACAATTGTTCAACCTTTTTTAAAATTATTATAGCCTGTTTTTATAATTATAGCTTGTTCCCCTCCCGAATACAATCCGGATATTACAGTTTTTTATTTTTTTAAGCGGCTGATTCTGTGCATCATTTTCGCAGACGGCAAGCTGCCGCCGGCAGAGCCGGTTTCGGCCCGGCGTGGGGAACGGTGAAAATTAAAAGCCCGATTTGCCGGGACAGGACAAAACAGCTCCCGCTGCCCGATGGCAGCACAGTTCCCTGAAGCCCCGGTCACCGCTTCTCCGTACGAGCGGGCGGCGAGGACGCGTCCCCCCGTCCCTTATCTTTATAGCCGCGTCCCCCGGATTATGCCTGATCCCCGAACGCACGCATGGTTCTCCGGCGTCCCGCAGGGGTCCCGCCGCGGGCCGCTCCAAAACGACTTGATGAAATGCGAAACAGAATGTATAATTGTATCATAGAGAAGTTTTGCGACCCGCGGAGGATTTGGAAAGACGGCGCTGCGCGCCGGGAGCTTCAGCGGGGCGGCCGGCCGCTCCGGTCGCCGCAAAATTAATAGTGATACTTTTTATTTTTGTTTTGTGCGAATGTATGTTGCAGCTGCAACATACATTCGCGCGGATTGTGGTTATAATAAAGAGGTGTGTAAAAATGGAGGACTGCCTGCCCGAGCTGGAGCGGATCCCGCTTTTTGAGAACATCGGCCCGGACGAACTGCCGCGGATGCTCCGCTGCCTGGGCGCCGTGAGAAAGAGGTTCCGCAGGTCGGAATTCATCTCGCTGGGGGGCGACAGGCTCGACCAGGCCGGCGTGCTGCTCCGCGGCGCAGTCCACATGATTCAGGAGGACGCGCGGGGCAACAAAGTTCTTCTGGATTCCGTGGGGGAGGGGGACCTGTTCGGCGAAAATTTCATCTGCGCGGAAGAAAGCGGCAGTTCCGTTTCCTTTCAGGCCGCGTCGGACTGCGTCGTGCTGTTCCTTCCTCTCCGCAGGGTGCTGCGCACGTGCAGCAACGCGTGCGGGTTCCACCACAGACTGATTGAGAACCTGGCGAAAATCATGGCGCGGAAGAACCGGCTGCTGCTCGAAAGGCTGGAGATCCTCTCCCGCAGGACCATCCGGGAGCGCCTGCTGACATGGTTCTCGCAGCAGACGCGGAAGGGCGGCGGCCGCTTCACCTGCCCGATGGGTCGCATTGAAACGGCGGAATACCTCTGCGTGGACCGCAGCGCCCTGACCCGGGAGCTGGCCCGCATGAAGCGGGAGGGGCTTGTCGATTTCAGCGGAAATACATACTGGGTGCCGCGGTGCCCCTGCGAAGGCGCCGCGCGGAAGCCGGAATAAGCTGTTTCTTTATGGCGCGGACGCCGGCTGCGATTCTTTTTCGGCCTGCGCGGCGGGCACGAATTTGATCTTTTTATTGATGCCCGGCGTGGTGACGATTTTCCCGTCCTTGGTGATGAAGATCGCCTCCACCCCGGGCAGCGACTCGACCAGGCGGGTGGCTTTTTCCACCCCGAGCAGAAAGCAGGCGGCCGAAAGGCCGTCCCCCTGCTTCGACTCGTCCGAGACGATGGTGACCGAGCTCAGGTTGTTCTCGACCGGGTAGCCGGTGCGGGGGTCCAGGATATGAGCGTAGAGCCTGCCGTTCTGGACGAAATAGCGCTCGTAGATGCCCGAGGTCACGACGGACTTGTCCGTTACGTACAGATAGCCGACGTCCTCGTTTTTTCCCTTGAAGGGCTGCTGCACGCCGACGATCCACGGCGTGTTCTCGGCTTTGGAGCCGAGAACCACCACGTTGCCGCCGAGATTGACGATGGCCCGGTGCACGCCGTTCGAGAGCAGGAACGCCTTGAGCTTGTCGGCGATGAACCCTTTTGCCACGCCGCCCAGGTCGATTCTGGCGTCCGGGTTTTTCAGGGTGACCGTGTTCCCGCGGACGGCGACGCCGCGGTAGTCGATGGTCTTCATCGCCGCGCGGATGCGGTCCTCCGGCGGCACGGAGGGGTGCTCGCCCTCGATGTTCCAGAGCGAGGTCAGCGCCCCGACGGTGATGTCGAACAGCCCTCCGGATTCTCTGCTGTAGCCGAGGCCGTGCCGAATCACGGCGGCCGTTTCGGGGTCGACCCGCACCGCCTTCCCCTTTGCGTGGTTGATTTTATAGACGTCGCTGCGGCTGTCGTTCATGCTGAACAGCCGGTCGTAGCGGGCGCAGAGCTGGAAAGTCCGGTCCAGCACGGCGCGGTCCTGTTTGTCGTAAAGGCTGATGGTGCAGGTCGTGTTGAGCAGGAACTTGGTGTCGCTGAGGTACGGGCTGCCGCTCTTTTTGCCGCAGGCGGCGGGCAGCAGCAGGGCGGCGGCCGCCAGAAGGCTCAGGATGCGTTTCAGAATCCGTTTCATGTTTTGATGTCTCCATGCGCAAATTTGATTCGATACTCTCTCATTATTATTGTGGATGCGGGGAAAAATGTCAAATGGGGACAGGAGAAATCCATGACTTTGCCGACCGCGGCAGAAGATAAGTCAGACTCTTAGGAGTCTTGAACTCCATAGCTGAGAAAGGAATGGGAACCGTGGGAAAAGATATCGTTGTGCTGGGCGCCGGGTTCGCGGGGGTGCTGACCGCGAAAAAGCTGGCCAAGCGCCTGAAGAAACAGCCCGACGTCAAAATCACGCTGATTGACCGGCACCCGTACCACACTATGCTCACGCAGATACAGGAGGTCGCCGCCAACCGCGTCGGGGAAGACAGCGTTCGGCTCAGTTTGAAGCGCATCTTCGCGGGCCGCCGCGTGGACGTGAAGCTCGACACCATCACTTCCATCGATTACGACGCCAGGACGCTGACCGGCGGGAACGGCCGGTACCGGTACGACTACCTGGTGCTGGCCTCCGGCTCCAAGCCCATCTATTTCGGGATTCCCGGCGCGGACAAGTTCGCCTACAGCCTGTGGTCGCTGGACGACGCCGTCCGACTCAGGAACCATATCGTCGACCGGTTCAAGGGCGCGGTCTCGGAGCCGGACCCCGAGAAGCGCAGGCAGATGCTCTCGTTCTACATCGCCGGCGCGGGCTTTACCGGCGTGGAGATGACCGGCGAGCTGGCCGAATGGGTCCCCGTGCTGTGCGACGAGTTCGAGATTGACCGCGATGAGGTGCAGATTGTCGACATCGACATGCTCGACCGGGCGGTCCCCACCTTCCCGCCGAAGCTCTCCGCCAAGGCGGAAAGAAGGCTGCGCAAAATGGGCGTCACGGTCACGCTCGGGGCAAGCATCACCGCCATCGGGGACGGGTACATTGAGTACCGCATCGGCAAGGACACCGTCCGCAGGCAGACGGACACCGTCATCTGGACGGCGGGCGTCACCAGCTCCGACATTGCGGAGCAGTCGACCGCGCTCAGGCAGGCGAAGCGGCACCGCATCCAGACCGACGCCTTCCTCCGCGCACAGGGCCGCACGGACGTCTACGTCGCGGGCGACAACGTGTTCTACGTCCCCGAGGGCGAGGAGCGGCCCGTGCCGCAGATGGTCGAGAACGCGGAATCTTCCGCCGAGACGGTCGCCCACAACATCGTCGCCGAGATTACCGGCGAGGGCGAGCGCGAAAAATACGCCCCGAAGTTCCACGGCGCCATGCTCAGCATCGGCGGGCGCTACGGCGTCGCCTACGTGGGTTCCGCCAAGAGGAAAATCTCGCTGGCGTCCTTTTTCGCCATGTTCGTCAAGCACTTCGTCTATGTGATCTATTTCATCCAGGTGCTGGGGTGGAACAAGGTCTTCAGCTATGTGAAACACGAGTTCTTCACGGTGCGCCACTGCCGCAGTTTCCTCGGCGGGCATTTCTCGAACCGCACGCCGAGCTTCATGCTGGTGCCGCTGCGCGTGTTCTTCGGCGCGTTCTGGATTTACGAGGGAATCGAAAAAATCGGCGAGGGCTGGTTCGGCTCGCCCAAGCTGGCCGCCTATTTCAAGAGCGCGGCGGACGTGTTCAACACGCTGGCCTACGGCGCGGCGGCCGGCGGGGGCGGGGACGCCACCTCCAGCGCGACGGCCGCGTCGAACGCGGCGGCGGCGGCAAAGCCCGCCGGCCAGCTTCTGGCAAACTGGAACATCCTCGGCATGTTCCACGTGATTTTCGTCAAGACGACGGATTACGCCGTGAAGATTCATTTCAGCCTGATGGACTGGTTCAACGGCACGTTCGTGACCGGCAGCGAAGGCTCGCAGATGTTTTTCCAGGAATTTGTCGTGATTTCCGAAATCCTGCTCGGCGTTCTGCTGATTCTCGGCTTGTTCACGTTCCTCTCCTCCGCGTTTTCGCTCGCGCTGCAGGCGATGTTCCTGATGTCGACCGGCATGTACCTGAGCACCTGGTGGATGCTGGTCGCGGCGGTCGCCCTGCTGTTCGGCGCGGGCCACACGCTCGGCCTCGACTACTATGTGATTCCCGCCCTGAAGAAGCACTGGAAAAACGTCCGGTTTGTGAGGAAGCTGTATATTTATAATGACTGAGATGGAGCTGCCGGAGAAAGTCCCGTTCGACGCCGCCCTTCCCCTGGTCACGGAGCTGATGGACCGGGCCCTGCTCCACTCGCCGGAGCCGGCCGGCGGCATGATGAAACACCTGGCGGCCTCGCGGGGAAAGAACTTCCGCGCACAGCTGCTGCTGGCCGCGGCCGCCGACCGGGAGGGGTTCGTCCCGCGGGACGCGCTCACCGCGGCGGCGGCGCTCGAAATCCTGCACCTGGCCACGCTGGTCCACGACGACGTGATCGACGATTCCGCGGTGCGGCGCGGCCGGCAGAGCGTGCAGCGGCGCTTCGGCAAAAAGCCCGCCGTCATCTGCGGCGACTATCTGTTCTGCAAGTGCTTTCTGATGACGGCGGACCTTTCCAGGCGGTACCAGGACCGCTTCATGACCGTCGCGCGCGGCATGACCCGCATCTGCATGGGGGAGCTGCGCCAGTACGAGCACAACCGCGACACCTCCCTCAGCGCGGCGGGGTACCTGCGCATCATCGCGGGCAAGACGGCCGCCCTGTTCTCGCTTGCCCTCTACGCGGGGGGCGTGCTCGGCGGCTGCGCCGAGAAAGAGATCCGGCTGCTCGCGCGGCTGGGGTATTACATCGGGGTGATTTTCCAGCTTGAGGACGACTGCATGGATTACCGCTCCGACCCCTCCACGGCCGGCAAGAACGTAAAAAAAGACCTTTCGGAGGGCGTGGTGACCCTGCCCCTGATTTTCGCCATCGCCAAGAATCCGGAGATTCGGGGCGAGCTGCGCGGCTTCGACCTCACGCCGGAGGAGCGCCGGGCCGTCGCCGCCGAAGTGTGCCGCCTCGGAGGCGTGGACCGGACCCTCGGCGTGGCCGGCCGGTACTACAAAAAGGCCGTCGGGGTGCTCGGCCGCCTGGAGGACCCGGAAAAGCGCGCGCTGCTCCGCCCGATTCTGGAACAGGTGAAGCTCCGCAGATACTGAGCGGAAGGGGGCGGTCGTATCCTTCGGAGATTTGTCGAGTTCGTGCAGCTCCCCGCCAAGACGGCGTGCGTGTTCCCGTTTCTGTACGCGCTGTTCTACGCCCTGGCGGCCTACCGGCGCTTCGACCCGGTGAACACCGCGCTGTTCTTCTGCTCGATGCTGGCCTTCGAGCTTTCGGTGACCGGGCTGAACAGCTATGTGGACACCAAAACGAACGGGATGCCGCTGCAGTTCGCCAGAAACACGGCGAAGCGCATCTTGGTTTTTCTGCTGGTCTTCGCCGTCGCGGCGGCCCTTTTCCTCGTCGCGCGGACGGGGTGGGTGGTCCTGCTGTGCGGGGGGCTGTGCTTTCTGGCCGGCATCCTGTACTCGTGGGGGCCGGCGCCCCTTTCCCACATGCCGCTGGGCGAGGTCTTCTCCGGCGTGTTCGAGGGGTTCCTGATTCCGTTCCTGGCGGTCTACATCAACGCCCCGGCCGGCAGCCTGGCGGAGCTTTCGCTGCGCGGGTGGACGCTGCAGGCCGAGCTGAACCTGTGGGGCCTGCTGCGGCTTTTCGCGCTCTGCGTCCCGGCCATGCTGGGGATAGCGAACATCATGCTGGCGAACAATATCTGCGACCTTCAGGCGGACCTTCGGGTCGGGCGCCGCACGCTGCCCTCCTATATCGGCGCGCGCGGCGGCCTGCGCCTTTTCGCCGCAAACTATTACCTGGCGTTCGCCGCGGTGGCCTTCATCGCGGCGCTCGGGATTCTGCCCCCGTACGTGCTTGCGGCGCTGCCGATGCTGTTCTGGGTGCGGAAAAACATAAAGGCGTTTCAGAAGCTGCAGTCGAAAAGCGAGACCTTCCCGTACAGCGTGCGGAACTTCACGCTTCTGATGGCCGCGCTGATTGCCGCGGCCGCGGCTGCGGCATTCCTTCCTTTCTGAGGGGGCGGAGCGATGGCGGACGAAAAAATCAGATTTGCGTCGAAGCGGGACTGGGTCGTCATCGGGGCGCTGCTGCTGGTCGCGTTCGGGTGGCTCGGCATACGCAACTGGACCGCCAGGCCGGCGGCGCGGGTGCAGGCGAAGATCTACTACAACTCCGCTCTGGTCAAGACTGTGGAGCTGGACCCCGGCGTCGAAGAAAAGTTTGCGGTGCCGGGCCAGCCGGAAGTCGTGCTGCAGGTCAGCGGCGGGAAAATCCGGTTTTACTCCTCCACCTGCCCGGATCAGCTCTGCATCCACGCCGGGTATCTGAGCCGCCCCGGCGAAAGCGCCGCCTGCCTGCCCCGGAAGGTCGCGGTCAAGCTCGTGGCCGTCGGGGAAAGCGGGGACGGGACGCCCGACACCTATATTTCGTGAGCGCGGGCGGGGAAAGGGACGCGGGGTGAAAACAGTGAAGAAAACAAGCTCCTACAACATTGCGCTGATGGGCATTCTGTACGCCCTCGCGATTGTCCTCACGGGGGTGGAGTACCTGATTCCCCCCCTGCCGCTGATGCCGCCGGGCGTGAAACTGGGCCTCGCCAACATCGTCACCATGTACTGCCTGTTCTTTCTGAGCAAGAAGCAGATGTTTTTGATTGTGTTTCTCAAATCCGCCTTTGTCTTTTTGATCCGGGGGGCCACGGCGTTCCTGATCAGCCTTGCGGGCGGCGTCCTTTCGGCCCTCGTGATGGTTCTGCTGGCGGCGCTCGCGGGCAAAAGGCTCTCGTACCTGGTCATCAGCATTTTCGGGGCGATTTCCCACAATGTGGGGCAGCTGATTCTCGCCTCTTTTCTTCTCGGCACCAACCTTTTCACCTATTATCTGCCGCTTTTGATTATCGCCGGCGTGATAATGGGGTATATTACCGGTATGGTCCTGAAAATTGTAATTCCCGCGCTCGACAGAATCAGAAACAGCCGTCATTCGGCGCCCGACGGGCGCCGTTCAGACAAATAAGCAAAACAGGAGGAACGATTTATGAAAACTTCCAAACAGACCAAGACCATGGCGTGCGCCCTCGCGGCCGCCCTGGCCGGCGCGGTGCTGTTCACCGCGTGCGCTTCCGGCGGGAACGCCTCGTCGGCCGGCAGCGCCGCTTCGTCGTCGGCGCCCGCGTCCGAGGCTTCTTCCGCGGCCGGGACCTCTTCGGCTTCCGGGGCCGCTTCCGGCCAGACGCTGGACTTTTCCACTGTGCTGGATAAAT
This sequence comes from Ruminococcaceae bacterium UBA5401, assembly GCA_002409675.1. Classification (GTDB taxonomy): domain Bacteria; phylum Bacillota; class Clostridia; order Oscillospirales; family Acutalibacteraceae; genus Thermocaproicibacter. The sequence goes on along the minus strand of DHOB01000042.1, from coordinate 18,771 downwards.
TCGAGAAGGGAAGCATGAAGTCCGACCACTGGGACAGGACCAACGTGGTCGCCGCCGACACCACGACCACGGCGACCATCGCCGCGCCCGGCGGGGAGAAAGCGCCCGTTATCATGCTGAAGGGCAACCCCGGCACGCTGGATTCCTCCGGCGCGATTCAGACGGACCCGGCCAAGAACTCCTACTACGCGAGCGCCCTGCTGCTCAAGGACGGGCAGCCGGCGCAGTACGGCGACGGCGTCTTCAAATTTAAGGAAAAGGTGACCGGCCCGCAGGACAAGGTCGAAAACGCGCTGGTCGTCTTCCGCGACTCCGCCCCTCAGAAGCTGCTCTCCGACGACGCCGTGACCAAGGCGCTGGCGATTGCGACCGTCGGCGGCGACGTCCAGATTCAGCGCAACTACAAAGACAGCAGCGGCAAAACGGTCAAGCAGGAAGTCGTGAAGGACACCGGTGTGAAAATCGGCGACAACAAGTACCACTATTTCATCCTCGCCCTGAAGGACGACGGCTCCTCCACCAAGGTCAAGCTCTGGATCGACGGCAAATCCGCCTATGAGGGCTCGGCCGACGGCATCGCCGGCGAGGGCGCCATCCAGATTCTGCAGAACGCGACCCCGATGTACGACGCCGGCAAGAAGGCCCTGACCACCAAGGATCATTCCGGAAAGGTGGTCCCGCTCACCGCGTGCGCCGAAGCCTACGTCGGCGGATACGACGACGGCCCGGCGGTCGCCGACGCCAGCATCGGCTGAGCCGGCAGCGGATAGCATCCGCAGGCACGGCCCGCCGTGGCGTGTCGCCGTGGCACCGGCCCGCCGTTTAGAATGAAGCAAATTGAAAGTTCTGTCTGGCGGGACAGGATAAGACAGCTCCCGGCGGCAAGTTGCCGCCACCACCGGCCCGCCGGCAGAGCCGGTTTCGGCCCGGCGTGGGGCGCGGTAAGAATTTGAATCCCGCTTTGCCGGGACAGGATAAGACAGCTCCCGAAGCGCATGAAAAACGCTTCGGGAGATTTTTTGTGTCTTGTCCTTAATAGATTGGCTTTGCGAAAGGCGCTGCTCACCCCCTGCCCCCTCCCTACCAAAGGCCCCCGCAAAATGCCCGCAGAAAAGTCCTGCACTCGGCAAACGCTTTCAAGCAAGCCCTTTTATCGGGCCAAGATG
>DHOB01000042.1:17160-17362 GCA_002409675.1 Ruminococcaceae bacterium UBA5401 | reverse complement strand
AGCGCCCTTCTCGCCTTCGGCGGCCACGAAACAGGGCCGGCAGTTTATCGCAGGCTTTCCGCTCGCTCAGGGTACGCTTTCGACAGGCTCGTTTGTAATTTTGAAGGCCCCGGCCAGTGCTTCACGGTGCGGAAAGGGGAAAAGAGTTTCTCTGCACTGGGCAAACGCTTTCAAGCAGACCCTTTTATCGGGCAAAAATGCC
>DHOB01000042.1:9968-16823 GCA_002409675.1 Ruminococcaceae bacterium UBA5401 | reverse complement strand
AAAGCCAATTTATAAGGACAAAACTACAGCGATAAAAACTCCCGAAGCAAAAAAATCACGCTTCGGGAGCTGTCTTATACCGTCCCGGCAAAGCGGGCCTGTGGTTTTCGCCGTTCCCCACGCCGGGCCGTAGAACCGGCTCTGCCGGCGCCGGGCCGAAACCGGCTCTGCCGGCGGCGACACGCCGCCGCGAAAAAAATTTCAGGAAATTTTTTGTTTTATGAGCCTGTTGAGGTTAATTTTGGCGGCCCTTTGCGGGGTATATGAAAGGGGCGATTCAGAATGAAGGCACTCAGGGGCATCGACATCTCCCACCATCAGGGCAGTCCGGATTTCAAGCGTATCCGCGCCGCCGGGATAAAATTCGTGATTCTCAAGGCCACGGAGGGCGTGAACTATACCGACCCGTGCTTCCACACCAACATCAAAGCGGCCCTCGCCGCGGGCCTGCCGGCCGGGGCGTATCATTTCCTGCGTGCCACGCCGCTTGACCGGCAGATAAGCGATTTTCTCGCGGCGATACAGCCGTACCGCCTGACCTGGCCCGCCGCGCTGGACGTGGAGCACGCGGAGCTTTCCGGCATGGGGCACGACAGGCTGACCGACAATGTCCTGACTTTCTGCGCGCGCATCAGGGCGGCGGGCTGCAAGCCGCTGGTTTACAGCAACTATAACTGGCTTTACGCCGCAAAATATCTCGATGCGGGCCGCGTCCGCGCCGCGGGCGTCCCCGTCTGGATGGCGTGGTACAGCGGCGCGACGCCGGCCAACACCGACCGCTCTTCCCTGTGCGACATCTGGCAGTATTGCTCCGACGGGCACGTGGACGGAATCAATTGCAATGTGGACTGCAACGTCGCCTACCGGGACTTCGGCGCGGCGGAAAAGCCGGCCGCCGAAGCGCAACAGACCGCCGTCCGGGTTGACACGACCGGCACCGTAAAGCTGCCGCACGGCGGGGTTTATCAACTAAAGACCACCTGCCCGCAGCAGCCGGGCGTGACCTCCGCCCGGCCGGATATTGTGAAAGTCCTTCACCGGGCAAGGCTGGGCGAGGATGATTTCTGGTACCTTGTGGCGGTCGGCGGCAGGCCGGGCGACGGCGTGGGAATCTACACCGCGGCCCCGGGCGAGCAGGGCCTGCGGCGGATGATTGTCGAAATCGGGTAGCGGGCGCGGGGCCGGGTCCGCCGAAAAAGGGCAAAATAAAAACAGCCACCCTATTGGGTGACTGCTTTTTGATGTTGGCATTACCTATCGTCCCGGGCCGTTTCCAGCCAAGTATTTTCAGCGCGGGTGAGCTTAACTTCCGTGTTCGGAATGGGAACGGGTGTACCCTCACCGCAATCAACACCAACTGCCGTCTGTTTGAAACAACTTGTACAGTATAGCATGTCCTTCGCCAAAAAGCAAGGGGTTTTTTCAAATTTTTTAAATTTCCGGCAGCGGGGTCCAATGCCTGCGCAAAAAGTATGGCCCGAAAAGCGAAAAATATGCGGCCGCGGGCCAAAAATCACAGCGCGGCGAGGAACGCCCCGGCACGCCGCGATTTTTCGTAAAAAACACCGGCTCGGGGCAAAAACCCGGCCACACGGCTTCCGGCCGCCCCAAAGGCCCGCAGGGCGCCGGATTCCGCCGTTTGCTTTCGCGGAGTATCTGATATAATGGAGCAAGCAAAACAAACTCCATTTGTTCCAAAAAATTGAAGAAACGAGCGTGTTGCTGCATGGAAGACGACAGCTATCCTCCCCCGCTGAAGGTCGGCATCGCTTACAACCTGAAGAAGGGCGTCCGCGCGGACGCCGAGGACGCCGAGGCAGAGTACGATTCTTTCGGGACCATCCGAGCCATCCGGGCCGCGCTGGAGGGCGCGGGCTGCTCGGTGGCCCTGCTGGAGGCGGACGCCGGCTTTGTCGAAAGGCTGAAGAGCGCCGGCGTGGACATCGTGTTCAATATCGCGGAGGGCGCGAACGGCAGGGGCCGCGAGGCGCAGGTGCCCGCCATCCTGAGCTTTCTCGGCATCCCGTTCACCGGCTCGGACGAGACGACCCTCGCCCTGGCGCTCGACAAGGCGATGACCAAGCGGTACCTTTCCGCCTACGGGGTGCGGACCCCGGCGTACCGCCTGGCGGATTCCCCGGCGGCAAAACTGCGGCTGCGGTTCCCCGTCATCGTGAAGCCGGACTGCGAAGGTTCCGGCAAGGGGATCGGCGACCTCGCGACCGCGGAGGACGGCGACCACCTGCGCGCGGCGCTGGAGCGGAACCTGCGGCTGTACGGCGCGCCGATGCTGGTCGAGGAATTCGTCCCCGGGCGGGAGTTCACCGTGGGGCTGCTCGGCAACGGGAAAGAGCTGGCGGTGTTCGAGCCGATGGAGATCCGCTACCGGCACGGCGACCCGGAGCGCGGCGTCTACAGCTACCGCGTGAAGACCAACTGGAAGGAATATGTGGAGTACCGGTGCCCGGCAGACCTTCCGCCGCAGACCTCGCAGGCCCTGAAGCGGACCGCCGCGCTGATTTTTCGCGCGCTGGGGTGCCGGGACTTCGCGCGGATAGACTTCCGCCTTTCCCGCGGCGGCGTGCCGTATTTCATCGAAATCAACCCGCTGCCCGGCCTGGCGCCGGGCTACAGCGACTACCCCATGCTCGCCGGGTTCTGCGGCGTCGGCTACGACGCGCTCATCCTCTCCATCCTGCGGTGCGCGCTCAGGCGGTACGGCCTTGTCCCCGCCGGGCGAAGGCAGGCGGTCCTGCGATGAACACCTTCCGGAACAAAGCGCCGTGGGCCGGCGTGCCGCCCGAAGAATGGAACGACTGGCGCTGGCAGATGCGCAGCCGCGTGACCTCGGCGGAAGAGCTGGCGAAGATTCTGCCGCTTTCTTCCGAAGAGCAGGCGGGCGTGGAGCGGTGCCTGCGGCATTTCCGCATGGCGGTCACGCCGTACTACGCCTCGCTGATGGACCCCGCGGACCCCGAAAGCCCCATCCGGAAGCAGGCCGTCCCCTCCGTGCGGGAGCTGGACGTGCAGCCCTGCGACCGGGCCGACCCCCTGTGCGAGGACGCCTATTCCCCCGTGCCGGGGCTGGTGCACCGGTACCCGGACCGCGTGCTGCTGCTGCTGACGCACCGGTGCTCGATGTACTGCCGGCACTGCACGCGGCGCAGGCTGGTCGGCGGCGAGGATTTCTCGCTGGGGGAGGAACAGCTCGAACGGGCGTACGCCTACATCGAGGCCCACCGCGAGGTGCGGGACGTGCTGCTTTCCGGCGGGGACCCGCTCGTGCTGCCGGATTCCAAAATCGAGGGCGTGCTCAGGCGCCTGCGGGCCATCCCGCACGTGGAGGTGATCCGCATCGGCACGCGCACGCCCGTGGTGATGCCCATGCGCATCACGGACGCCCTGGCCGCGATGCTGAAGCGGTACCAGCCGCTCTGGCTCAACACCCATTTCAACCACCCGCAGGAAATCACGCCCGATTCGGCGCGCGCCTGCGCGAAGCTCGCCGACGCGGGCATCCCGCTCGGCAACCAGAGCGTCCTGCTGCGCGGCGTGAACGACAATGCCGAAACGCTCAAGAAGCTCTTCACCGGTCTGGTGCAGATCCGCGTGCGGCCGTACTACCTCTACCAGTGCGACGTCTCGCGCGGAATCGGGCATTTCCGCACGCCGCTCGCCGAGGGCATCGGCATCATGAAGCAGATCCGCGGCTTCATTTCCGGCTTCGCGGTGCCGGAGTTCGTCGTGGACCTGCCCGGCGGCGGCGGCAAGACCCCCGCCACGCCGGAGTACATCCTGCGCATGGACGACCGCGAGGCCGTCTTCCGCAACTTTGAGGGCCGCACGTTTACCTATCCGAACCCCGTGAGGTGAAAGCCGTGAAAATTCCATACCCCGACATCGTGCTGGCAATGGCCCGCTACGACGCGGGCGACCCGAAGCGGATTCAGCACGCGCTCAAGGTCTTCGGGTTCGCCTCGGTCATCGGCGAGCGGGAGGGCTTCCCTCCCGAAATGCTCGCCGCCCTCAGGACGGCCGCCATCCTCCACGACATCGGCATCCACAACTGCGAGAAAAAATACGGCTCCGCGGCCGGAAAGTACCAGGAAAAGGAGGGGCCGCCCGTCGCGCGGGCGCTCCTCGCCCCGTTCGGCCTGCCGGAAAAGCTCACGGAGCGCGTCTGCTTTCTGATTGCGCACCACCACACCTACGCCGGAATCGACGGGCCGGATTACCAGGCCCTGATTGAGGCCGACCTCCTCGTCAATCTCTATGAGGACGGCGCATCGCCGGAGCAGACCCTCGCCGCCGGCAGAAAATATTTCCGGACCCCGACGGGCCGCGCCCTCCTTTCCGCCGCGGGCGGTGCCCGTTCCGGCCCGCCGTTCCGTGCGCAGAAAATCGCCGGCCCTGTCTGGCGGGACAGTTAGAGACATCTCCCGGAAGGAAACCGGTTTTCTGAAAGCCCCGGCCGCCGTTTCCCGATGCGCGCAACTTCCATCTGAAAACTCCAAGTGTAGCTTCCCGGTACGAACACGCAACGTGGAATTCCCACAGCACCAATGTCGAGGTCGCCGGAGGCGCGTATGACGCGGATGCGTCCGCCGTAGGCGCGTATGACGTTGCATGTCCGGCCTGAGCGCGAACTGAAATAAAACTTTAAAATCAGAAAAAGCCGATTTATAAGACAAAAATCTCCTGAAGCGTTTTTCATGCGCTTCGGGAGTTGTCTTATCCTGTCCCGGCAGAGCGGGCCTGTGGTTTTCGCCGTTCCCCACGCCGGGCCGAAACGGGCACTGCCCGCGGGCCGTGGGAGCGGCGATACGCCGCCGGGAGATATCTTTGACTGTCCCGGCAAAGCGGGCCCGTGGTTTTCGCCGTTCCCCACGCCGGGCCGAAACGGGCACCGCCCGCGGGCCGTGGGAGCGGCGACACGCCGCCGGGAGTTGTCTTATCCTGTCCCGGCAGAACGGGCCTGTGGTTTTCGCCGTTCCCCACGCCGGGCCGTGCGTGCAGGCTCAGCCTGCCTTGTAAAACAATGTTAAATATGGTATGCTGATGCCAGAATCAAAAAAGCGAAAGGGGCATCGGCGCCATGAAAAAACGAACCGCCGCCCTGCTGGCCGCCGCCGCGCTGGTTTTTGCGCTGGCGGCGGGGTGCGCCTCCTCCGGGTCGGCAACGCGGCCCTCGGCCGCGGGCGGAACCGCGTCCACAGCCGTGCAGAAAGCCGCCGACTCGGCGGAAGCGGCGCCCGCGCAGGCGGCCTCCGCCGCCGAAAAACGCAAAATCGTGAAGAGCGCGAGCCTGGAACTGGAAACCACCGATTACCAGAAAGTCACCTCCGTGATGGGGATCCTGGCCTCCGAATACGGCGGGTATCTCGAGAGCTCCAGCATCGAGGGGAAGGGCACCGACCCTTCCGGCGGCCTGCGCACCGCGTCGTACACCGTGCGGGTGCCGTCCGAAAAGCTGGAGGGCTTTCTGAACGCGGCCTCGGCCGCGGCGAGCGTGACCAGACGGAGCCTTTCCGGCAAAGACGTGACGCAGAGCTATGTGGACACCCAGGCCCGCCTCAAGAGCCTGCAGGCCGAGCGCGCGCGCCTGCTGGAGCTGATGGAAAAGGCCGAAAAGGTCGCGGACCTGCTCGCCGTGGAGCAGCGGCTGACCGAGGTGCAGACGCAGATTGAGCAGATGACGGCCAGCCTGAAAAACATGGATTTGCTCGTGAGCTTCGCCACCGTAACCGTCACGGTCCGCGAAGTGGAGGCCATCCGCCGGCCGGCGGAAAAATCGCTCGGCGGCCAGCTCGGCGGCGTCCTCGCCGATTCCGGCCGGGCGCTGGCGCAGGCCGCGAGATACCTGCTGATTGCGGTCACGGCCGCCCTGCCCTTCGCCGCGGTCGCCGGGGCCGTCTTCGCGGCGGTCTGGTTCTTCCGCAGGCGCCGCCGCGCCGCCCCTCCGGATGAAACTTCCGGCGGCGGGAATCCTAAAGAAGAACCGCAGGATAAAACGCCCCCTCCCCCGGAAACAAAGATAAAATAATAGTAATTACTATTGATTTTTGCGGAGCGGGGTGCTATAATCGAAGGCGTAAACAGGATTCTGAATGCGACGAAGGAGGATTTTTGAACGATGGAGTTAAAAGGCAGCAAGACGGAAGCCAACCTGCAGAATGCGTTCGCGGGCGAATCGAAGGCGCGCAACAAATACACGTTTTACGCTTCGCAGGCCAGAAAAGAAGGGTACGAGCAGATCGCGTCCATTTTTGAGGAGAGCGCCAACAACGAGCGCGCACACGCGAAGCTGTGGTTCAAGTTCCTTTCCGGCGGGGACGTCAAGTCCACCGCAGAGAACCTGAAGGACGCGGCGTCCGGCGAGCACTATGAATGGACCGACATGTACGCGAACATGGCGAAAACCGCCGAGCAGGAAGGCTTCGACGAGATTGCCCGCACCATGCGCGGCGTGGCGAAAATTGAGAAAACCCACGAGGAGCGCTACGCGAAGCTGGAAGCGAATCTGAAAAACAACCTGGTCTTCCGCTGCAAGGAAGCGACCGTCTGGGTCTGCCGCAACTGCGGGTTCGTCTACGTCGGCACCGAAGCCCCCAAGGTCTGCCCCGTCTGCAAACACCCGCAGGCGTTCTTTGAGCGCAGAGCCTCCAACTATTAGCGTGCGGCGTGTCGCCGCTCCCGCCGGCAGAGCCGGTTTCGGCCCGGCATGGCGGCGTGTCGCCGCTCCCACGGCCCGCCGTTCAGAACGAAGCGAATCGAAAGATTTGTCTGGCGGGACAGTTTAAGACAGCTCCCGAAGCATGATTTTCAGCTTCGGGAGTTTTTATAGCTGTAGTTTTG
>DHOB01000042.1:0-9693 GCA_002409675.1 Ruminococcaceae bacterium UBA5401 | reverse complement strand
TAAAACGTCCCCCCTGCGCCCCCAAGAGCTGTCATGAAGTTATGCGGCATTCGAGCCGCCGGGCGATTTTCATTGACGACGGGGGTTGCAATCGAGGGCATTTTTGCCCGATAAAAGAGCCTGTCTGAAAGCGCTTGCCGGGTGCAGAAAAGCCCTTTTCCCCTTTCCGCACCGGGAAACACTGGCCGGGGCTTTCAGATTACAAGCAAACCTGTCGCAAGCGTACCCGGGGCGAGTGGGAAGCTTGCGATAAACTTGCCGGCTCCGCTTCGTGGCCGCCGTAGGCGCGTATGACGCGGATGCGTCCGCCGTAGGCGAGAAAGACGCGGATGCGTCCGGGAGTTGTCTTATCCTGTCCCGCCAAAATAGACTTCAATTTTTCTGCGCACTGGACGGCGGGCCAGTGGGAGCGGCAACTTGCCGCCGGGCGATCTTCAGGATGAGGACCTGGGTTTTGGCGTCGGGAATCTCGCCGGCCATCACCATTGCGACGGCTTTTTCGAGCGGGATTTTCTCCGCTTCGAGGAACTCGTCCGCGTCGGGGTGGCTCTCGCCGCTGGACTGCACCCGGCAGGCGTACAGGTAGATCACCTCGTTCGTGTAGCCGGGCGAGGGGTACAGCTTCCCCAGCGCGCGGTACTGCGTGCCGGTCACGCCGGTCTCCTCGCGCAGCTCGCGCCTGCCGGCCTCAAGCGGGTCCTCGCCCGGCTCCAGCTTGCCGGCGGGCAGCTCCAGCACAGGCTCGCGGTACGGGTAGCGGTACTGCCGGACGAAGTACAGCTCGTCCCTGTCGGTCAGGGCGGCCACGGCCACGCCGCCGCAGTGGTCCACGCATTCGCGCGTGGAGGCCCGGCCGTTCTGCAGTTTGACCCGGTCCACGTGAAAATCCAGCACCCGCCCGCGGTAGATGTAGTTCTGGCTCACGGTCTTCTCGGTCATCTTCATAAAAATCCCTCCGCCGCTCATACGTTGAAGCGGAACAGCACCACGTCGCCGTCCTGCATCACATAGTCCTTGCCCTCGGAGCGGACGAGGCCCTTCTCCCGCGCGGCGGCCATGGTGCCGCATTTTTTCAGGTCGTCGAACGCGACGACCTCCGCCCGGATGAAGCCGCGCTCGAAGTCCGTGTGGATTTTGCCCGCGGCCTGGGGCGCCTTCGTGCCCTTTTTGATGGTCCACGCGCGCACCTCTTCCTCGCCGGCGGTGAGGAAGCTGATAAGGCCCAGCAGACCGTAGCACGCGCGGATGAGCCGGTCGAGGCCCGATTCCGAAAGGCCCATGTCGGCGAGGAAGAGCTTTTTCTCCTCCGGCTCCATGCCGGCGATTTCGGCCTCGGTTTCGGCGCAGATGGGCAGCACGGCCGCGCCCTCGGCCTCGGCGGCCTGCCTGACCACCTGAAAGAGCGCGTTGTGCTCCACCCCGCCCTTGAAGTCGTCCTCGCTCATGTTGGCGGCGTAAATCACGGGCTTGGCCGTCAGCAGCGACACGGTGGCCAGCAGCGCGGCCTCGTCCTCGGTGCACTCCACCGTGCGGGCGGCCTGCCCGGCGTCCAGCGTTTTCTTGACCCGCAGGAAGAAATCCAGCTCTTTCTGGTATTTTTTGTCGGTCTTAATCAATTTTCTGGTCTTTTCGATGCGGCGGTCGAGCACCTCGAGGTCGGAGAGGATCAGCTCCACGTTGATGGTCTCGATGTCGCGCTTCGGGTCGACGCTGCCCTCCACGTGGACGACGTCGTCGTTCACGAAGCAGCGCACCACGTGGACCACGGCGTCGCACTCGCGGATGTTGGCGAGGAACTTGTTGCCCAGCCCCTCTCCCTTGGAGGCCCCGCGCACCAGGCCGGCGATGTCGACGAACTCGATGGTCGCGGGCGTGTATTTGCGCGGGTGGCACAGGTCCGCGAGCCAGTCGAGGCGCTTGTCCGGCACGGCGACGACGCCCACGTTCGGCTCGATGGTGCAGAACGGGTAGTTGGCGGCCTGCGCCCCCGCGTTGGTGATGGCGTTGAACAGCGTGCTCTTCCCGACGTTCGGAAGTCCGACAATCCCCAGTTTCATAGTACGGAATCCTCTTTCATTTCAGTTTGATTTTTTGCGGCGGGCACCGGTTGCTCGAGGACGTAGTCGTCCATCACGAACCCGCCGCCGATGGGCGTGACCTGCGGGCGCACGGTCCGGAAGCCGAGCGCCCGGTAGGCCGCGAGCGACGGGTCGTTGTGTTTGTTGCAGGTCAGCCGGACGGCGCCCAGCTTCTTTTCCCGGCAGATTCCGAGCAGAAAGTCCGTCGCCGCGCGGGCGATTTTCCGCCCGCGGAATTCCTTTCTGACGTAGAGCTTGCTCAGGAACAGCGCGTCCGCCTCGGGCCGGAAGCACAGGTACCCCGCCCGTTCCCCGTCCCAGAGGAAGAAAAAGTAGCGGAAGCCCTCCCGCTCCATCTGCCCGCGCACGGCTTCTTCGGACTGGAAGCGCCCCAGCATGTACTCCACCTGCGCCGCGCCGATAATCGGCGTGAAGTGTTCGCGCCAGATGACGCGCGCCAGCGCGGCAAGCTCCGGCGCCTGCCCGGGCGACGCTTCCCGGATTTCAAGATGCCCCATTTAAAATCCCCCTCGGTAGAAAAGCCCGCGCGTTTTCTGCCCCGGCCCGCCCGGCCCTATTCCGGCCACGGGATGCGGGCAAAAAGCACGCACGCGCCGTAAATCACGGGCTGGTGGACGATGTAGAGCAGCAGCGCGTGCCGCCCCAGCCACGACAGGCCCGGCGCGCGCCGCGGGTACAAGAAGGCCGGGAATCTCCCCCCGGCGGCCAGCCTGCCCACGAAGACGCCCGCCGCGAACACGAAGCCCCACGGCAGCAGCGGAAAATAATCGGCGCTCGCAAAGCCCGGGCCGGGCAGGCCGAGCGGCGCCAGCCAACCCGCGGCGTACAGCGCCCGCGGCAGGGCGAGGCTCCACGCGCCGCCGGGCCCCAGCGCCCCGGCGGGCAGGCTGCGCGTCAGCAGGTACAGCGCCGCGCAGGCGGCCGGCTGCCTCCACCGGAAGCGCGCCCGGGCCGGCCGCCGGTCCAGCAGCCCGCACAGGATCATGCACACGGCGAGGAAGTGCAGGATGCCGAACACGATGATGTCCTGCGGCACAAAGACGCCCGTGACCAGCGTGACGCCGAGCGCGACCGCCAGCAGCTTGAGCCCCCGCGCGAGGTTCGAGTGCGAAAGGTTGCACGCGATGCCGGAGATGAAGATGAACAGCCCGGCGAAGAACGGCTCCGCCGGGGCGAAAAAACGGAAAAAATAGGCGCCCACCTCGCTGCCGAACAGAAAGCCCGCCGTGTAGAACCCGTGGTAGAAGATCATGCAGAAAACCGCAAAGCCGCGCAGTTCGTCCATGCTGTGGATGCGGCCGGCCTCGGCCGGGGTGCCGGTTGCCGCCATGGGCGCGCCTCCCTGCCCGCGCCCGCCGTGCGGGGGACGCGGAAACTCAGTCTTTGGGAATCATTATACCATGAATTTTCCCCGAATTACAGTCCAAAACAGTCATTTTGCCGATTCGGAAAAACGGCGCCGGGGCGGCGTGAAAAATCGCCGCCGTTGTGCTATGATAAGTGAAAAGACAAAAAATCAGCGGAAACCGGAGGATATGAGCAATGGCACGCACCAAATTGACGAAGGAATACACCGTGACGAAAGAGATGCTGGCGGCGCGCATGGGCAGCGGGTCGCTGCCGGTGCTGGCGACGCCCGCCGTGGTGGCGCTGTTCGAGGGGGCCGCCGCCGAGCTTGCGGCGGATTACCTGGAGGAGGGCCGCACCACGGTCGGCACGAGAATCGACGTGCGGCACACCGCCCCCACCCCCTGCGGCGCGAAGCTGACGGTGGAGGCCGAGCTTACGGCACGCGAGGGGCGCGTGTTCCGCTTCCGCCTTGCGGCGCGGGACGAGACCGGCCCGGTTGCTTCGGCGGAGCACGAGCGCGTGAGCGTGAACGCGGCGCATTTCGCGCAGAAGGCGCAGGCGCGCAGAAAGGCCGCCGATGAGGGCTGAGTACCCGCTCGCGCTCTTCGACCTGGACGGGACGCTGACCGATTCCGGCGCCGGCATCACCGGCTCGGTGCGCAGGACGCTGCTGCGCATGAAGCGCCCGGTCCCCCCGCCGGACGTGCTGCGCCGGTTCGTCGGCCCGCCCGCGTGGCAGAGCTTTCAGCAGCTCTGCGCCATGAGCCCGGCGGAAGCGGATGAGGGGATTCGGATCTTCCGCGAAATCTACGGCGAATCCGGCGCGTTCGACAGCCGCGTCTACGACGGCATCCCCGCTCTGCTGGATTCCCTGCGCCGGGCCGGCGCAAAGCTGGCCGTCGCCACCTCGAAGCCGCGCTCGATGGCGATGAAGGTGCTGCGGCACTTCAACCTTCTGCGCCGGTTCGACACGGTCTCCGCGGCGCCCGAGGACGACCACGGCGTGGGCAAGGAGGAGCTGATCCGCCCCGTTCTCGCAAAGCTGAAAGTGCCCGCGGCCCGCGCGGTGATGATAGGCGACACGAGGTTCGACGCCGCCGGCGCGCGGAAGGCGGGCGTGCACTTCATCGGCGTGCTGTACGGCTTCGGCACGGAGGAAGAGCTGCGCCGCGCGGGCGGCCGGGTCTTTGCCCGCTCGGTGGAAGAACTTTCTTCCCTGCTGATTGACAAATCCTGAACAATGCGGTAAGATAAGCTGAAACCGAAAAACGGGGTGCTGGGATGTCCCGGCTGAGAGGAAGCGGCTCCGCTTCCAACCCTTTACCTGATCTGGATAATGCCAGCGTAGGGAAATGAAATCTCAGCGCCCCCGGCGGTATTTCCGCAGGGGGCGCTTTTGCACGCCCGGGGCCGCCCGCGCGGCCCGGCATCTTCCAGGCGGCGGTTCCAAATTTAAAATCCGGAGGGGATTTTTATGCAAACACAGAACGCGTCCAGGCTCAGCGCCTCCAACCTGCGGCTGGTGGAGAGCGCGATTCTGCTGGCGCTTTCCACGGTGCTCAGCCTTGTGAAGATTTACCAGATGCCGCTGGGCGGCTCCGTCACGCTGTGCAGCATGCTGCCCGTGCTGCTTATCGGCTACAAGTACGGCGTGGAGTGGGGCCTGCTCACCAGCTTCACCTACGGTGTGATCCAGCTTCTGCTCGACCTCGGCGCGGCCCTTTCCTGGGGCCTGACGCCGCAGGCGCTTGCGGCCTCCATCGTCTTCGACTACCTGCTGGCGTTCGCCTCGCTGGGCCTCGCAGGCATCTGGGGCAGGGGCTTCCCGAAGTTCGTCGCCGGCCTGTTCACCGCCGTGGCCCTGCGCTTCGCGTTCCACGTGATTTCCGGCGTGACGGCCTACGCCTCCTGGCTGCCCAAGGAATGGGGCAACCACCTGTTCCTGTACTCGCTCGCCTACAACGGCTCGTTCCTGCTGCCGGACTTCCTGATCTGCCTGGCCGTCGGCGTCGCCCTGTACCACCCGCTCCAGCGCTTTCTGGAGCCTTCGGCAGGCTGAGCCTGCACGCACGGCCCGCCGCCGGCAGAGCCGGTTTCGGCCCGCCGCCGGCAGAGCCGGCTTCGGCCCGGCGGGGGGCACGGTGAAAATTTAAAGTCGTCTCTGCCGGGACAGGATAAGACAACTCCCGGCGGCGTATCATCGCCGGCAGAGCCGGTTTCAGCCCGCCGCGGGCGGTGCCCGTTTCGGCCCGGCGGGGGGGCGCGGTGAAAATTTAAAGTCGTCTCTGCCGGGACAGGATAAGACAACTCCCGAAGCGAAAATTACGCTTCGGGAGCTGTTTCGCGTTTGCGGCAGCTCTTGTCCTTATAAATCAGCTTTTTCCAATATCAGAGTTTCTTTCAGCCCTCGCTCAGGCTGCGGCGCGGGCCGGGCTGTTGGGAGCGGATGCTTTCCGCGGCGGGGGTGTCGTCTGCCGTTTTGTCGTTCTTAATGACAGAGTTTATTTTGGTATATCATATCGCGGAAAGACAAAGAAGCGACAGAGGAAACGCACTTGGCACATTGTATATTTTTAAAATTTGGAGTACAATTTATTTATTTCTTGTTGAAAGCGGTGCGCATTATGGCTGTTCCGAAATATTATGAATTTCACAAGCCGATACTTGAATTCCTCGGCGACGGGCAAGAGCGTACCAATCAAGAAATCCGTGCCGAAATGGTTCACAAATTTCACCTCTCGGATGAAGATGCGGCTCTGGCGCTTACCAGCGGTCAACCGGTTCTGAATAATCGCATCGGCTGGGCAACCACTTATCTGAAAAAGGCAGAGTTAATAAAAAATACGGCGCGCGGCGTATTTATGATTACGGATGATGGGCTAAAGGCCCTGCGGAATGCACCTGAAGTAATAACGCCGAAATTTCTGAAACGGTATAAGCCGTTTAACGATTTCGTAAGCCGCACGGCACAGGGTGAAAGGAAACCGCTGTCCATAAATGAATCCGGGGATGATTCTCCCATGGATAGTATGGATCGTGCCTATTCTGAGATTGAGGGCACATTGGAGGACGACCTGCTGAAAGAAATCATGAAATTGTCGCCGCCCGCTTTTGAAAAACTGGTGGTGGATTTATTGATGAAAATGGGCTACGGAGGCTTTGAAAACGCCGGCCGCACGACGGTCGTGAGCGGCGACGAAGGAATCGACGGCGTCATCTATGAGGATAAATTGGGATTTAACCGCATCTTTATTCAGGCGAAGCAATGGGATATCAGCTCTTCCATCGGCCGTCCAACAATACAGGGTTTCGTCGGCGCTATCGCTGGAAGAGATGGGAAAGGCCTTTTTGTAACGACAGCGGATTTCTCCAAACCCGCCCGGGATTATGCCAAAGATCGGCACATTGTCCTGATAAATGGGAAAATGCTTGTGAGGCTGATGGTGGAACATAATTTCTGCGTTTCGATAAAACATGCTTATGAGATCAAAGCCGTCGATGAAGATGCTTTAAGCGATTACCAGAATGAGTGACATTTTGCAAACAGTGTCAATTAAGAAGGGGAAAGATAGGATTGAAACCGACCTCATGGTACCATCAAGGCGTTTTGAAGCTTACTGGAGAGCAGTGGTTAGATGCGCTAAAAAGCCCTCGGATTTTCGATGAAAATGTTCTGAAAATAGTTCAGTATGTTTTCCATCAGCCAGGCTATGTTTCGACTCGAGCGATATTGGAAAAGCTTTTCATGTCTATTGCAATCAGGTCACGGCGTGGAACCGGAAGGCCGCTAAGACCCTGTATCTGAAATATCATCTGTAATTTACGGCTTTATTACAGGATTCCTGCTTTATGTTGCCTGAATCTTTCCGCTATGATATCCTATAGGAAGGGTGTCAGGGGCTTTTTCGATTCGGCTGGAAACCGGGGGGAAAAATGAAAAGAAAATTGCTTTTCGCAGGAATCGCAGGAATTGCAGTCTTTTCCCTGATTGTTTTCTGGAATTCCCGTTTTTTGGGAAACGCCTATCATGTCCATCAAAATTTTCATGATACCGCTAAATTCAGCGGGGCGGAGCAGACCGAGGCCGCCGAGAGCGTCAAGAAAAAATTTCGTGATTTTCACGGCTGTACCTTAACAGATCTCTGGTATGATGTCAAAATGGATTATCCGGCGGATTCAGTCGAAACAAGCGATCAAAGCTTTATTCCAAAGGGGACAAAGGGAAAAAGCATCATGCTTCTCCTGTCGAATTTTCGCACCCCCGTCGGCGGTTCCGCGACGATGCAGCCCGATACAGTGATGAGCGACTACCAGTGGTGGCTGATTCGGGACAGCCGCGGCAAATGGGAGGTTGTCAGTTACGGCTACGGCTGATAAGCGAAAGTATTTTATTTCACAGACCCGTTCCGGCCGGTGTTCAGGCGGCTCCCGAAGCATGATTTTCGCTTCGGGAGTTTCTCTTTTCTGCCCCGCCGAACTGAAGTGCGGTTTTCCCTGCGCGCTGAACGCCGGGCCGCGCGTGCGGATGCCGTCCGCCGATGTGCATTGACAGCGGCGGACCGGCCGGGTATAATGAAAAAAAGCTGCCGCCGCCCGGCCGCGCGGGGGCGGCGGCAGGCTGAGCCGGCACGCAAAGCAGGCTGATTCCGCGCGGAGAATCGGGGGACCACGTCATGGCAGAAATCAGACCCTTTCGCGCCCTGCGCTACACGGCGAAGGCCGGGGACATCGCTTCCCTGGTCTGCCCGCCCTACGACATCATCGGCGGCGGAGAGCACCGCGCCCTTCTGGCGCAGAGCCCCTACAACGCCGTCCGCCTCGAGTTGCCGGAGCGGTCTGCCGCCGCAGCCGGGGACGCTTACGCACAGGCAGGCGCAACCCTGCGCGCGTGGCTTTCCGGCGGCGTTCTGCGGCAGGACACCGACCCCGGCTTTTACCTCTACGAGGAAGAATTCGACGCGTTCGGCGAGCGGAAAAAGGTGAAGGGTTTTCTCTGTGCGGTCCGGCTGGAGGAATTTTCAAAGGGAATCATCCTGCCGCACGAGGAGACCCTCTCGAAGGCGAAGGAGGACCGGTTCCGCCTGATGCAGGCGACGGGCTGCAACTTCAGCCCGGTGTACTCGCTCTACGGGGACGAAGGGGGAGCCACAGCCGCCCGGCTGGACGCGCTTTCTTCCGGGAAGCCGCGGTACGGGTTCACCCTTGGCGGGGTTACCCACCGCCTGTGGCTCGTGAACGACCGGGAGGTCCTCCGCGCGATTCAGGAGGATTTCCGGGACCGCAGGCTCTACATAGCCGACGGGCACCACCGCTATGAGACCGCGCTGAACTACCGCGGCTGGAAGCGCGAGCAGGGCACGGCCTGCGAGGGCGACGACTTTGTGATGATGCTGCTGGTCAGCATGGAGAACGACGGCCTGACCGTGTTCCCCACCCACCGGCTGGTGCGCGGGCTGAAGGACTTCAGCGCGCGGGAGCTGCTGCGCCGCTGCGCGGAGCAGTTCGACGTGATGCCGCGCGAAGACGTCGGCACGGCGCGGGCAGAGCTGGCGGAGCGGGCCCGCGCGGGCGAGAGGGCGTTCGCGTTCTATTCCGGCGGCGCGGGGTGGACGCTCCTGACTCTGAGGGACAAAGCCGCCGTCGACGCGGCCCTCCCCGGCAGGAGCGCGGCGTACCGCAGTCTGGACGTCTCCGTCCTGCACAGCCTGATTCTCGAAAAAATCCTCGGCATCGACCGCGCGAACATGGCCGCGCAGAAAAACCTCGTCTACACCCGCTCCGCGGAGGAGGCCGTCGCCTCCGTCCGCCAGGGAAAGAGCCAGTGCGCGTTCCTGCTGAACCCGACCCGCGTGGACCAGATCCGCGACGTGGCCGCCGCGGGCGAGAAGATGCCCCAGAAATCCACCTATTTTTACCCGAAACCCCTCACCGGTCTGGTTTTCCACAGGCTTGACGGCGGCGTGTCGGCACGGGCGGTGCCCGTTTCAGCCCGGCGGCGTGTCGCCGCTCCCACGGCCCGCCGTTCAGAACGAAGCGAATCGAAAGATTTATCTGGCGGGACGGTATAAGACATCTCCCGCCGGCAAGTTGCCGCTCCCACCGGCAGAGCCGGTTTCGGCCCGACGTGGGGAACGGCGAAAACCACAGGCCCGCTTTGCCGGGACAGGATAAGGCAACTCCCGAAGCATGGTCTCCTTAGCTTCGGGAGCTTTTTGCATATGCGTAAGCGTAAAAGCAGCCGGCA
>DHOB01000010.1:8841-11465 GCA_002409675.1 Ruminococcaceae bacterium UBA5401 | reverse complement strand
TTTCCTCCGCAGATTCCAAGGATAATAAACGGATTGAAACCATTCTTACAGCAGGGTTACAAAAAGTGCGAAATCGTTCCGTTTTCGGCCATGATATAGATTCCAAGCGCGATAAAAACGACCGGAACAAGAACGCGCTGATATTTTTCTATGGTCTCGCCGACCTTCTTCAGACGCGCGATTTTCACGCTTACGAAATTCAGAAGCAAAGTCATCACGGCAAAAATGAGGACGACGAGGCCAATCTCAAACGGCCTCAGGGTCGTGAAGTACGGGATATAGATGCCGAGGTTGTCCCCCCCCGCTGGCAAGGGTCAGCGCGGCCACGCTCACGGCCAGGCTTCGATATTTTTGAGATGAAGAAAGGGCCTCGCCCGCTTCTTCCCCGCCTTCCGGATGAACGGCCGCCCGGATGCCGAGGGCCAGCGGAATCAGCCCCAGAAATCCCACAATCCAGTCTTCGGGAATCAGGTGAAGCGCGAAAGCCGCAATCAGGCTGATGAGAATCAGGACCGACAGGCCCAGGTACTGCCCGGCCAGGAGGCTTCCGGCGCGCCGGCGGTCCCTCTTTTGGGAATACAGAACGATGAGAATCACCAGATAGTCGATGCTGGTGGAGAGAAAGACCGCAGCGGCGGAAAGGATGAGAGCCAAGGGATTTCCCTCTTTCTTTTTAATTCCATGATTTTGAAGGCGCGGATGAAAGGCAGGGGAAAGGTTCGGCCGGCGCCGCCCTCCGGCGGCAGCTTCAGGACTGCGGGGGCTTTCCCGAGGGCTTACGGCCAAAAACCAGGCCGGGATGGAACCGCGGGGCCCAATCAGGCGTCCGACCGGGAATAGGCGTTTTTCATCCTGCCGCTCAGCTCGAAGAGGACCTTGCCCAGCGTATCGGCGGTTTCCCGTTTCAGCATGTCCGCGATTTCCCGATTGGCCCGTTCCCGGAGGGCGGCGCGCTTTACGCCGTCCGCTTCCCGGCGGAGCTTCTCGTCGTATCGGTTGAGCAGCGCATGCCCCTGGGCCTCCACGGTGAGCCGATACCGCTCGATATGAAAGACGGATGTGCTGTAAGACGCGTCCGCCATAGCGGCGATCATGCGGCTGGACCAGTAAAAGCTGCCGGTTGAAACTTCTGCGGTCGTATTGGCAAGATACTCCGGCGTTGCGGACACATTGGCATAAAAAGGGGCCATCGCGTTGAAGGCGTTGGACGCGAAGGCAATCCATTCCACCGCGCGGAACTCCCCGGGGACGTCCGGCCGCATCTGAATCAACGCCATAAAGTCGTTCCGGTTGACACCGATCGGGCGGAAGATGCCCTTCGTCGCCGGGCTGCCATGGCCCTCGTAGGGGTCGTACGGCGTTCCCTGATAATGGGAGGACAGCGCGTATTTCACATCCTCCGGCGTGATTTTCTTTTCCGGCGCCATGCACCAGGGCAGATCGTCGGAGCGCGGCGTAAAATCCGCATGGGGGCCGTCCCACACTTTGGTCCGGGGATTGAAATGCCGCAGCATGTACCAGGCGCGCGGCGTATTGTAAACATGGTCCGCATCGTCGTGGCTTCCGAAAGCGTCCCTCGGATTCAGGCCCCCTTCCAGCGAAAGGTTCAGGTGGTTCCTCCCGATAAACTCCTTCATATCCGCCGAGCACATGTAGTTTTTCCGCCCGGCAAGCGCATCCCCCAGATCGAACCGGTCAAGCCCCAGCTGATTCGGCATCACGGCATAGACGTCGTCCGGCACCCTCCTGGCAATCCAGTGGTGGCCGCCGACGGTCTCCAGCCACCAGATTTCATCGACGTCCTGAAAGGCGATGCCGTTGCTCTCGTAGGTGCCGTACTTTTCCAGCAGGCCGCCCAGTCGCTCGACCCCTTCCCGGGCGCTGTGGATGTAGGGGAGCACGATAAAGACGATATCCTCCTCGCCGATGCCGCCGGGGATTTCAGGCTGCCCGTCCCGCGCCGGACGGTACCGGACCAGCGGGTCCGCCCCCAGCACCCGCGGATTGGAAGTGATGGTCTCCGTGGCCGTCATGCCGACATTCGCCTCATTCACGCCGCTGGCGGCCCAGACACCCTCGCCTTTTACGGCGTTCGGCACCGCCGTAAACCGCATGGGATTTTTCGGCAGCTCGATTTCCACATGGGAAAGCACGGATTTGTAGACCGCAGGCAGTTCCTCCGGACGAACCGTCACGAATTTTTTAGCGGTAAAATGGCCGGAACCGGAATCGTCGTTCCGCGCAATCATGGTGGAACCGTCATAGGATGCCTTTTTCCCGACCAGAATCGTTGTACAAGCCATACATCTGTCCCCCAACAGTAAAAAAGTAGTAGTGTTTTAAGCCCCTCTCCAAGGGCTGTGCGCTTTATTTTGGTTTGCTTATCATCTTGCCCGGGCAGTTTCTCTTCCCGCCTCCCGCGGCGGGATTTTCTCTGCGCCCGCTTTCCATTTGAATCCCGTACCCGCCGCGAAACAGGCGGCCCCGCTTATCAGAAATGAGAAGCCTTCCTTCCCGCAGCACGAACGCCTTCCATAAGGTCGCAGGCGCCGGGCCTCTCCCGGCGGATAATCCGGGCCGGACTGCGGAAGACTAAGAGCCTGAGGAGGCTTTGCAACGAAAAA
>DHOB01000010.1:6130-8697 GCA_002409675.1 Ruminococcaceae bacterium UBA5401 | reverse complement strand
CACGCATTTCTGATTATGGCCCATCATCAGCCCGAACTGCTGAAGCGGCTGATAAACTACCTGGACGACGGGAGAAACGACATTTACCTGCACATCGATCGAAAATCTACCGAACTCCGTCCGGAGGATTTCCGGTCCATTACCCGAAGTGCCAACCTTTTTTTGACGGAGCGTCTTTCCGTCAACTGGGGAGGATACAGCCAGATCCGCTGCGAGCTGCTTCTGCTGAAAGAAGCCGCCAGGCGGCGGTATGCTTATTACCATCTGATTTCCGGCGTGGACGTCCCTCTGGTCACCCAGGATGAATTCCACGCCTTTTTCGAGCGGATTGGCGGAAAAGAAATCGTCGGTTTCGCCCGGCCCGCCATCAGCGGCGACGAGCTGGACCGGTTCAACACGTACCACTTTTTTCAGGAATCCATCGGCCGGAACCGCTCGGCGCTCGTTTTCGCCGAGCGCGCCTCCCTCCGCCTGCAGCATCTGCTGCGGGTCAGCCGGGCGAAGCGTTACCGCAGAAAATACGGCGTTTCGGTGTTCCAGAAAGGGACGAACTGGTTCGACATCACGGACGGCCTCGCGCGCTACGTCCTCTCAAGGGAAGAGGAAATCCGGAAAATGTACCGCTGGACCCGCTGCTGCGACGAAGTCTTTCTCCAGACTCTGGTCGCAAATTCGCCGTACTTTGACAGGCTGTTCTACCGCGGGTACGGGAGCTATCTTTCCAGCCTGAGATACGTCGACTGGAAACGGGGAAGCCCCTACGTGTTTCGGGACCGGGATTATGAGGAAATCATCGCTTCCAAATGTCTGTTTGCGCGGAAATTCGACCTGTCGGTCGACGGCAGAATCGTGGAGAGGCTTTACCGCCGCTTATCGGGCGGGTGAAGGCTCTGGCGGCCGCCTGCGGTTTGCCACAGTTCAATGCGGCCTTTTCCATTGCGTTTCGCCTGGTACATAGCGGCGTCGGCCGCCTTGTAAAGCCGCATTAAATCCCCGATTTCCGGTTCGGCAAAAGACGCGATTCCGCAGCTGAAGGTGATTTTCCGGTAATCCACCTCCGGGAGCGAGGAGGACGCGCAGAGGGACTGAATCCCCCCGCACACGTTCCGCGCATTCGGAAGGGCAAAGCCCTTCATCAGCAGGCCGAACTCATCCCCGCCAAGGCGGAAAGCGAGGATGCCCGCGTCCGAATTGTTCAGAAGAATCCGCGCCAGATGCCGCAGGACCTTATCGCCTGCGGCGTGCCCGTAGGTGTCGTTGATTTCCTTGAAATTGTCGAGGTCCAGCATGGAAAAGGAAAGCGGAATCCGGCAGGCCGAACATTCCGCCAGAGCGTCCCGCCCCAGTCTTTCAAAGGACGCGTGGCTGTAAAGGCCCGTGCACCCGTCCTTCTGCAGCCGCTTTTCCAGCTGCTCCCGCTCCCGTACGGAATGTTTCAGGGAGCGGATGTGGTACTGGCCCTCCTGGATGAGCGTTTCGGCGAAGAAATAGGAGGCGACCAGGATGGCGGACGCGACAATCAGCTCGAACCAGAGCCACGTTCCGAAGTCGCGGGTGGAGAAAAAATGCATCTTAACGGCGGACAGAACCTGCGCGGCCAGGCTGAGAATGAAAATATGCCTTGTGATTCTGCCGTCGGCGAAGACAGTGGAAAGAAAAACCGGAATGACGAAAGTCACCAGAAGGGCGGCCAGAATGCTGTGAACCATGCAGAGAAAGGTGCAAAAGGCAAGCGCGTTGCAAAGCGCAAGATACTTTTTGGTTTGTAAGGGGATTCTGTTCGAGCGAATCAGGCGGTCGGCGCAAAAATTGAGCGCCAGCATACAGAGCGTCGGCGCGATGATGAACCGGCCCCAGTAAGAACCGGGAGAAATCGGGTTGGCTGTGAGCGCCATATACAGCGCCCACACCGCAATCAGCACGGCCGTGTTAATCCCTATCGCAACGGAACAGCCGGAAAGGATATTCCGGCACCATTTCTCCGCCATTCCATTCGGATCATTTTTCTGCATCAAGATTTCTCCCCAAACGGGACACCGGGACGGTTCCCCTTTTTCGCGGCCGAAGCGCATATGCAAACTGCTCGGGCAGGGTAAAACGGGCGGAAAAGGCAAGAACCGCACGAACGGAAAATGAGCGCCGTTCGGCCGCTTCCCACCGGATTTTCCGCGCGGTTTCACCGCATGAAGCGGCTGTCGTTTTCCCCTTCGGCCGGCTTTTTTCAGTTTTCAGTATAGCATTTTCAAAGAATCGCCGCAAGCGGCCGGGATGAAACCGCCGGGCCAAATTCAGCCGAAGGGAAGCGCCCGGCACCGTTCCCCGGCCGCGTGGCCTGATGCGCCGGCGGGCGCATCCGCGTCATACGCGCCTCCGGCGATCACGAAATGGGGCAACAGCTTAGCGCAGGCTTTCCTCTCGCACCGGGTACGCTTGCGACAGGCTCGCTTGTAATCCGAAAACCCCGGCAACCGCAGAAAAGTCCTGCACCCGGCAAACGCTTTCGAGCAAGCCCTTTTATCGGGCCAAGATGCCCCCCGTCGTCCATGGGAACCGGCTGCTCACCCCCT
>DHOB01000010.1:4360-6017 GCA_002409675.1 Ruminococcaceae bacterium UBA5401 | reverse complement strand
CCGGTTCGCCATAGGTCAGGACCCGGTTGGCGGTCGGTTGCTCCCTGAGCCGAACGCGCTGCTTTTCACGCCGGCGCCGCCTTCTTTGTGCCCGGCCGGGCCGAAAATCCGCTCGGCGTACCGCACCGCGTCCATCGCGGTTTTGCCGTAGCAGTCCGCGCCGATTTGGTCGGCGTATTCCTGCGTCAGCACCGCGCCGCCCACCATGACCCGGCAGTCCGGCTTTTTTTCGTGCAGCAGCGCGACGGTTTGGGCCATCGCCGGAACGGTGGTGGTCATGAGCGCGCTGAGCCCCACCAGCCGGACGTCGTTCCGGACTGCCGCGTCCGCGACGGCTTCCGGCGGGACGTCCCGCCCGAGGTCGATCACCTGGTAGCCGTAATTTTCCATGATTGCTCTGACGATGTTCTTGCCGATGTCGTGGATGTCGCCTTTGACCGTGGCAAGGACGACGACCGGCCCCGTCCGCTGGGCGGCGGGCATCCTGCGTCGCGCCTGCTCGAACGCCGCGCTGGCCGCCTCCGCGCTCATCAGAAGCTGGGGAAGGAAAGTCGTCCTGTTTTCAAACCCCCTGCCCACGGTGTCGAGGGCGGGCACAATCTGCCCCCTGATCAGGGAAAGGGGAGATTCCGTCTCGAGCGCTTCCCGCGCGAGGTTTGCGGATTCCTCCTTCAGCCCGTGGACGATGGCGCGCTGAAGCCCCCCGGCCGGCTCCCCGGCGGGCGGACGAGCCGGGCCGGCGGGCGCCGGCGCCGGGCGGGTGCCCGCTTCCGCCTGCACGCTCTGCGCATAGCGGATATACCGCCGGCAGTCCGGGTCAAGCCCGGCCAGTACCAGATAGCTGTGGTACGCTTTCCGGATTTCGGCGGAGAGGGGGTTGACGATTGCCGCGTTCAGCCCGCGGGTCAGGGCCATCGTCAGGAAAGCGGCGGTGATGAAGTCGCGCTTCGGCAGGCCGAACGAGATGTTTGAAACGCCGAGCGAGCAGCAGACGCCCAGCCGGCCGCGGATCATCGGGATGGCGTCGAGCGCGGTCCGCGCGGCTTTCCGGTCGGAGGAGACGGCCATCGCCAGCGGGTCGAAAATCAGGTCGCAGGGGCTGATTCCGTATTCCGCCGCGCGGCGGACGATCCGCTCCGCGACGGCGAAGCGGCCCTCGGCGTCCGGCGGGATGCCGTGCTCGTCCAGCGTCAGACAGACGACGAGCCCGCCGTATTTTTTCACCAGCGGAAAAACGGCGTCCATGCTCTCGGCACGGCCGCTGACCGAGTTGACCATCGGCTTGCCGTTGTAGACGCGCATCGCGCGCGCCATTGCGGCGGGGTTGGACGTGTCGAGCTGCAGCGGAAGGCCGGTCACGCCCTGCAGCTGCCGGACGCAGTCGGTGAGAAGCGACGCCTCATCGAGCCCCGGCAGGCCCACGTTGACGTCCAGCACGTCGGCGCCCTTTTCCTCCTGCGCGATGCCCACCCGCAGGATATAGCCGATGTCGCGGCGGCGCAGGGCCTCCTTGAACCGTTTTTTCCCGGTCGGGTTGATTCGCTCGCCGATCAGCACCGGCGCGCCGCCGAACTCCACCGCGTGCGTATGGGAGCTGACGACGCAGCGGCGCTTCGGCGTGACCGGCACGGGCGCGACGTCCCGCGTTTTTGCCACC
>DHOB01000010.1:0-4129 GCA_002409675.1 Ruminococcaceae bacterium UBA5401 | reverse complement strand
TCGGAGAATTCCTCAGCCCCCACGCTGTAGACCGCGCGGCCGTCCGCCGGCTTCGGCAGGCCGGCGTTGGGCTTGACCAGCACGGGGACCGACGCGCAGGCGAGAAACCGGGGCAGCAGCTCCAGCATCTGCCGGGGCCCCAGCGAGCAGTTGATTCCGACGGCGTCCGCGCCCAGACCCTCCAGCATGGCCACCATCGCCTCCGGCGTGGCGCCGGTCATCAGTTTGCCGCTTTCGTCGTACACGTTGCTGACGAAAACCGGCAGCGAACAGTTTTCTTTAGCCGCCAGCACCGCCGCTTTCGTTTCATAGCTGTCGCTCATTGTTTCGATTAGAATCAGATCGACTCCGGCCTCCGCGCCGGCCCGCACCTGGCGGGCAAACAGCCCGACGGCCCGCTCGAACGGGATATCCCCAAGCGGGGCCAGCAGCCGGCCCAGCGGGCCGATGTCCAGCGCCACAAAGCGGTCGCGCTGCCCGCCGCGCGCGGTCGCTCTCGCCTTTTTCGCGCAGCCGACCGCGGCGCGGATGATTTCTTCCACCGAAGGGGTGCCGGCGCCGTCGAATTTCAGCTCGTTCGCGCCGAACGTGTTGGTGCAGACGACATGGCTGCCCGCCTCGTAATAGGCGCGCTGAAGGGAGACGATTTCCTGCGGGCGGCTGAGGTTCCAGAGCTCCGGCAGCTCGCCGGGTCCCAATCCCCGCGCCTGCAGCCAAGATCCTGTTCCGCCGTCCAGATAAAGCAGTCCATGGCGGATGTGTTCCAAAAGATTCATAAATCCTCCTGTCGCCGGAACGCGCAGTCCTGCCGGCCGCAGCCCTCGCAGCCGCGGAGCGGGGCGCCGCCCTCCGGCCCGATCCCGACGATCGCGGAAACGGATTTCTGCGGGACCATCAGCAGCGAGTCCGTCAGCGTGATGCCGGCTTTCCGCCCGCTGTCCAGGCATCCGAGCAGGGGCTTCTGAACAGCCAGCGGCAGGTCCCCGTAGCCGGGGCTGAACCGCGTGCGCAGCGGGCAGCCCGCAAATTCCTTTTCCCAGCGCCTGCACAGCTCGTCGCAGAAGCCCTCCACGGCAGCGGTGCCGACGGCTTCCAGCACCAGCGCCCGCGCGGGAGAAACGACGGCGGCCCGCCGGCGCTGGAGCTCCGCCGCCATGCCGGTGGTCGCGGCGAACACGACCGCCCGGTCGCAGCCTTCAAGGTGGCGCGAAAGGCTCTGCCCCGCGGCGAAAAACGCGCCGAAATCCACACCGCCTCCGGTGCGGCGGACGGGCAGCACCAGGTAGCACGCCCGGTACCGCACCACCCGGCCGAAGGCGGAAAGGCAGCTTTCCGTCAGCGCCGCAAGCGCGCCGTCCGGCTTCTGCCCCCTCAGGCCCATATACCGGAAGACCTCCGTCCGGGGAACCCGCAGACTCTCCGCCGGGAGCTCCACCGTCCCGACCTGTTCCCGCACGCTCATTTCAGAATCTCCGAAAGGTTCTGCCGGATTTTCCCGGCCACCGACGGATTGTTCATCGAGTAGACGTGGACGGCCGGCACGCCGTTCGCAAACAGGTCGACAATCTGCCCGGTGGCGTAGGCGATGCCCGCCTGCTTCATCGCGGCGGGGTTGTCCCCGAAACGGTCGAGGATATACCGGAAGCGCTGCGGCAGCGCGGTCCCGGTCAGCGCCAGGATCCGGCGGATCTGTCTGAGGTTGGTGACCGGCATGATGCCCGCCACCACCGGGACGGAAATCCCCGCCTCGCGGAGTTTGTAGACGAAATTGTAGTAGATATTATTGTCAAAAAACATCTGGGTCGTCAGAAAATCGCAGCCGGCTTCCACTTTCTCTTTCAGATGCGCGATGTCCTCCATCTGCGTGCGGGATTCCGGGTGCCCTTCCGGGTAGCAGGCGCCGCCGACGCAGAAGCCGCCGTAGCGGCGGATTTCGCGCACGAGTTCGCTTGCAAAGCGGTAATACCAGCCCGCCTGCGGCTCCGAGCCCGGCGGCAGGTCGCCGCGCAGCGCGAGGATGTTCTCAATCCCGGCGGCCCGCAGCGCATCGAGCTGGCTGCGGACCCCTTCCCTTGTCGACTGGATGCAGCTCAGGTGGGCCAGCACCGGCACATGGTAGCTTTTCTGCAGCGCGGCCGCGATGGATACCGTGGTCGAACTGGTTCCGCCGCCGGAGCCGTAGGTGACGCTCATGTAACTCGGCGAGAGCTCCGCAATTCTGGCGATGGCGGATCGCAGGTTCTCGTACCGCCCGTTGTTTTTAGGGGGAAAAACCTCAAAAGAGAGGCTCGGCTTTTTCTGCGAAATAATCTGTATGAGTTTCACGGCTGTGCTTCCTTTCCGCCGGGCGGCGGGACTGATTTCTGCGGCCCCGGTAAAACCGGGGTTCTTGTCAGGCTGAAGCGACGACAAAAATGCCCGGGGCGACGGCCGCTCCGGGCATGATGCGGTACGGTGTGACGCCGCAACGGAAACCTGAAAGCCGCGGGGCTAACAGGCACGACGAGGACACCCCCGGAGGCAGCATACCCGGGAGCGCAGCATTCGTCCAAACCGGAAATTGCTTTTCAGAAGCCGACGGAACAGCAGCCCCAATTTTACCGCCCTCCGAAGCGCGCGGATGCGTCCGTGCGCTTTGTTTTGATACAAGTATATCGTGGGGCCATGGGGAAAGTCAAGACCAATCTTTAGCGGGGGCGCCTGGAACGGCAGGCAAGCGATTGCAGGGCGCGTCGCAGCGCGACCTCCAGAAAAGATGCAGGACCGGCACCGGCTGTATTTCCGGCCGGCCCGGCCGACGCCGAATTTTTCTGCGCGGCGCATGAGGGACTGCCTGTGCCGCATGTCTTGTGTGATGCCGTTCATGCGGGAACGGGCCCTTCCTTTCGGCCAGATTCGGTGCGGCAGCTCGATTTTAACCGCTGTGTCCCCTTCCTGCCCGCCTTTTTTTCATCGGTGCAATCTGTATTGCGGTTCCACAGCCCCTGCCAGATTATTTTTCAAAAGGCCTTGACAAATGCAAAAAGCGCTTCTATAATAAATAAAATTTATAAATGAAATCCAACGAGCAAAGGCAAGTAGCGGGCATAACGGTGGCACAGAGAGCACGGCGCTGATGAGAGCCGGCACATACGATACCCGTGAATGGATTTGTGAGGAGCACGGAGAAAGAGGATTTTCCTCCGGTACCCGTCGCCGCGTCCGCGCGTTAGAGCGGAAGGGTATTCATGCGCGAGCGCTGCGTACCTGTTTTATCGGCCGGCGCTGCAGTGTACCTGTTTGAGGGGAACTTTATCGTTCCTGAAGTAGGGTGGCACCACGAGTCCATCGTCCCTGTACTGGGGACGGTGGGCTTTTTTATTTGCCCGTAAAACGATGTTCACGCCCGCGGAATACCGGAAAAGATTTTGCCTGAAAGCCTTCCCTCCCGGATGGCCGGCTTAAATGAACCGAAGGAGAGTGTATTCACGATGTATCCTCCAATCGAAACGGCAGAGACCTTACTGAAAACCTACCGCACCGTGCCTTTGTTTTTCTCTTCCCTGATGGACTGCCGCACGCCCGTGGAAATTTTCTCGGCACTGAAAGGCGGCTCGGACAACTGCTTTCTTCTTGAAAGTGTGGAGAGGTCCAAGCGATGGGGGCGCTACTCGTTTATCGGCGTAAACCCGCAGGAGGAAATCGCCGTCCGGGACGGGACGGTCACGGTTGCGTCAGACGGCGTTTCCCGAACGGAGCCCCTCTCCGACCCCGCCGCGTTCCTAAACTCCTACCTGTCGGATTACCGATCGCCATGCTTCCCCGGATATCCCCGGTTTACGGGGGGCCTCGTTGGATATTTCGGGTACGACATGCTTCGCTTCCTGGAGAAAAAGCTCGGAGCGCCTCCGCGCGACGACCTCGGGATGCCGGACTGCGTACTGCACAGGTATGACGAAGTTATCGCCTTCGACCATCTGAGCGCAAAAATCCATGTAATCCTGCACGTCAACCGCAAATCGGATCTCGGGCGGCAGTACAGGGCCTGCGGGCGGCGCGCGCGGGAACTGATCCGGCGGATCTGCCGAGAGGCCCCGGCATCCCGGCCCGAAAAAGCCGGCGGCAGACCCGTCATCCGTTCCAACGTCTC
>DHOB01000077.1:22319-22551 GCA_002409675.1 Ruminococcaceae bacterium UBA5401 | reverse complement strand
AGCCCAACACGGGGAGCCAAAAGTGAGGGTCTGCGCGAAAGCGTGGGCCCTCTCTTTTGGCAGTTCGTAGGTTTTTTTGGCCGACGGCCCTGTGTTTCGGCGGACGCATCCGGCTGTTAACTGGCTCAGACGCTGCCGCCGCCTGCGGCGGGAAAAGGCAGCGCCTGAGCTGGAAGAAACAGGGAGCGGGACGCCCGCTGCGAGGGCGGCCCGCGACCATGTTTCTGACCGG
>DHOB01000077.1:17566-22125 GCA_002409675.1 Ruminococcaceae bacterium UBA5401 | reverse complement strand
CGTTGGTTCGAGCCCAACACGGGAAGCCAAAAAGAGAAAGCTCGTCTTCGCAACGGGCTTTCTCCTTTGAGGAAGGGATGAGGCGTGGGCACTCCCATCTGATTTTCCGGACCGCAGTGCTTCGGTTTATTTTCCCGGAACGTAGCAGCCGCAGGACTGCTCCGCACCGTCGTCGCCGTCGTAGTCCGTGGGGATTTTCCTGTATGGCAGCCGATCCCTTTCGCTGAGCTTCCACTTTTCACCGTCCACATACAGGGCGTCCACTGATTCGTTATAAAAGCTGAAAAGACCGGAGATTTTCGGTATCTCTGGCAGCGGCTTCCGGTAGCTCCATACGATATCCTTATATTTTTTTCCGCCGACGTTGGCTGTCCAATAGGAAGCGACCCCTTTGTAGGGGCACCGGCTCACGGTGTCGGACGGCTCTAAAAATTCGGTATGCACATCCTCTTTTGGAAGATAATATCTCGGTGTCAGGCCGGTTTCAAAAACAATTACGGGCCTGGTACTGTCGGCGACAATTTGGCCGTTCAGAACCACCCGCACATGCCGCGAACTCGGAATCGCGTCCACCCTGGAATACGGGTCGCGCGGATGTTTGAAAATCTGTTCTTTTTCTTCATACCAGGCGTCCACTTTATCCCATACGAAAGTGAGATATCCTTTTAACGCTTTACTTTCCGGGTCCGGATCAGGGTATCCCCAAGCGGCGTTTTTGATAATTCGGTCACCGACCTTGATGTCCCAGTAAGAGGCTTTCCCTTTATGCGGGCTTCTGGTGTGGTGGTCGCTTGCCCGCAGCAAATCCAACCGGACATCCGACTTGGGAAAATAATATACCGGCAGGCGGCCTGCCTCAATCACAAGAAGAACATGCCTGCTGTCGGCGATCGTCTCGCCGCCGACTTTTACTCGGACCCACCGATGGGTCGGTTCGGTGTGAATCCACCATTGCTGATTCGGCTCGGAGAGCTCGGACAATAAAATTTTATCTGCCATTTTTAGTCATCCTCCGTAAGATTGTAGGTATAAATTTTAAAATTTCCGTCCTGTCCATTTAGGTTTCCGCTGACCATCCACTGGCCTTTAGGAGCGCCACATGCTCCAAATCGGACAAAATTTGGTTTGCGCAAAATGCCAGCCCTGCTGAAAGCACGGTACCCCAGAACATCTTTACATAGTCCATGGTCTGCATCCCCTGAAACAAGAGAGTTCCGATGCCACCCGCACCGACTGAGGCCGCGATGTCCGCGATGCCGATTGCGGAGACGGTTGCGATCCGAATACCGGAAAGAATGGCGGGAGCGGCGAGCGGCAGCTGAATCCAGAAAAACAACTGGGTTTTGCTCATTCCCATCCCTTTTCCTGCTTCGATAACGTTTTTGCCGATGGAAGAGAAGCCGGCGATAATGTTGCGCAGTAGGATGAACTGGGAATACAGCAGCAGAACAATCACGGCGGTTTTGAATCCGAGACCGGTGATGGGGATGAAAATACTGAGCAGGGAAAGGCTGGGAATAGAATAGATGATGCTGAAAATACTCAGCACGACGATCGACAGTTCCTTTTTCCGCGACAGAAACCAGCCTAGCGGAATCGCAACCACCACCGAAAAGAACAGGGAGGTTGTCACCAGCGCCAAGTGTCTTATGAAACAAGAAACGAGCACGTCAAAATGATTGGCGGTATACTCCAAAAGATTGGAGAAAAACAAATTTTTCACCTCCTGTGCACCGAGTTTGCCTTTTCATCCGGCTTTGCTGCTTTACTTTTTGATATGGCTGTCGTAAAATTTCCGCGCGACGTCCTGAAACTCCTTTTTGTCGATCATGACTTGCCTGTTGAGTTCGAGTATATCGCTGCCGCTCACTTCTTTAGTCACGCTGTTGATAATGCCGTCCACGCCGGGATACTTGTCCAGAGTGCTCTGGCGGATGATCGGGGTCAGGTAATACGGCGGCCAGACCTTTTTGTCGTCTTTCAGGAGCACATAGGTGCTGGTATCCTCCAGCTGCGGGTCGGTTGTCTGAGCGACCAGGGCGTCGGCCTTTTCCTCTTTGAGCACCGGATAGACGAGCCCGGCGTTATAGGTCTTTACGTCGGCAAACTTGAATTTTCCGTATGTTTTATCCAGCGCTTCGCCTATGGCCGGGTCGGCGTTCCAGTCATACATCTGGGCAAGGCGCAGTTTCGGCGAATTTTCGCAAAGCTGCGAAATGGTGGAGATCCCGTACTGGTCGGCCACTTTTTTTGTGATGACGAAACCATACGTATCGTTAATGGCCGACTGGTTCAGCCACACAATGTTGTACTTCTTTTTGTACTGCTCTTTGACATACTGATAGGCTTTCTCCGGGTCGAAAATCGGATCGTGCTTGAGGACCATCACGACGCCCGTATTCGTATATTCCGGATAGAAATCGATTTTCCCGCTGTTGATGGCGGAATGAAGGACATCTCCGTCCAGGTTGTCGACAAATTTTGCGTCGTATCCGTTTTCCTGAAGGGCAATCTGATAAAGGGACGCGAGGATTTCATTCTCGGCGAATCCCTTGGCCCCAACGGTGATGGTGCCTTTGGAGCCACCGCCGGAAAATGCGTGAACCGTTTCTCCCACTGCGACGGCCACCAAGACGACGAGTATTGCTATGACTGTAAGGACGGTTTTTTTACTCAGTTTTTTCAACATGGCACTTTCTCCTTCTTTAACTCAGTGATTAAGTGAAATATTTGGGTGCTGCGTTTCTTGCAGGGTCCGCCTTTTTGCCGTTTGCTTCGGTCAGCTTCTTTGATATCTGGAAAGGTGCCTTTGGACCAGCGCCAGAGAGATGTCTACCACAACGGCGATAAAGGCGATCGGGATGCTGCCGACCATCAGCATCACGTGGTCGCTGTGGTCGATTCCATTGACAATGAAGTCCCCGAGGCCGCCCCCGCCTATATAAGAGGCCAGCATTGCCCCCGCAATCACATCGATGGCGCCGATTCTGATTCCCGTAAGAATCAGGGGCATGGCGAGCGGAAACTCCACTTTCCAGAAAATCGTCTTTTTGGAAAGACCCATGCCGACCGCGCTTTCCAGTACACCGGGGTCGATGTTTTTGAAGCCCGAATAAGTGTTTATCACAATAATCGGTATGGCCTGCAGCAGCAGGGCGACCAGCGCCGGCAGAAAACCGACTCCCAGCAGCGGAAGCATCACGACAATCAGCACAAGCACCGGCAGCACCTTCAGAGCATTCACCACATGCATGATGGGCGCCTCAAACGATTCTTTCTTGGCACACAGAATCCCAAGAGGCACTGCCAGCAGGATTACGAGAACCATGGTGATGCCGCTTAGCAGCAGGTGCGTTTCAAGTGCATCTGTGAACCGGTCGGCGTGTGTGGAAATATACTGGATTACCTTGTAAATCATCCCTGCCGCACCCCTTTGACGGCCCTCAGGGCCGCGCCCCGGTAGATTTCCGAATCCGGTCTGCCCGGAATCAGACGGAACTGTTCCCAGGTTATCCGGCCCAGAAGACCGCCCTGCTTGTCGGTCACGAGCACGGCCGCGGCATTCGTCGTGAGAAACTGATCCAAAACGTCCAGCAGGGTGTCGCCGGCGTTTACAGAGGGGGCGTCCGGCGCTTCGATGCCGTCGGACGGATGGACAATCGAAGAGGCGCGCAGCACCCGGAGCTTCTCCACGAAATTTTCGGAAGAGACAATCCGCCGCACAAATTCATTGGCCGGATGAAAGAGGATGTTGTACGGGGTATCGTACTGCTGGATTTCCCCGCCTTTCATGATCACGGTCCGCTCCCCCAGCTTGAAGGCCTCGTGAACATCGTGGGTGACAAACAGAATTGTTTTCCGAAACCTTTTTTGAATTTCCAGGATTTCAGCCTGCAGTTTCTGCCTTGTAATCGCGTCGAGCGCTCCGAAAGGCTCATCCATCAGCAGCACGCTGGGATTGGCCGCCAAAGCCCGCGCGATGCCGACCCGCTGCTGCTGCCCGCCGGAAAGCTGGGAGGGAAACCGATTTTTAAACACGGCAGGCGGGAGCCGCACGAGTTTTAGAAGCTCGTCCACGCGGCTTTGGGTGCGCTTTTCGTCCCACTTGAGCATTTTCGGAATCACCGCGACGTTCTGCTCAACCGTCATATGCGGGAAAAGGCCGCTCTGCTGAATCACATACCCGATTTGCCTCCGGTAGTTCTCGACGTTCAGTTCCCGAATATTTTTCCCGAAGAAAAAGATCTCTCCGGAGGTCGCCTCGTACAGGCGGTTGATCAACTTGATCAGTGTGGTTTTACCGGAACCGGATGTGCCAAGCACGGTCACAAAACTGTTTTCCGGGATTTTTATGCTCACGTTTTTAACGACGTCTTTGGAGTCTTTACCGAACCTCATGGAAACGTTTTTTAGTTCTATTGCGTTGACGGCCATGACTTTCTGCACCTCCTGTGAAGATTTCCTGCAAATTGGTTTTCTGTTTCTCCATGGACGGGCTCAGTCTCCCGGTGCCCGCCGCAGAGCGTAAATCCGATCCCCGGCACTTTCGATTCCGACCG
>DHOB01000077.1:5680-17261 GCA_002409675.1 Ruminococcaceae bacterium UBA5401 | reverse complement strand
TATAAAAAAAGAATGGGTAAAGCCGCTGCTTTACCCATTCCGTCAAGGCGGTTATCGGCTGGATAACCGTATCTACGATATCAAAACAGGGAAATACAGAGCCGGCTTATAAGGAATCGATTTGACACACTTATAGCCGACACACATGCGCAGAGTAAAAGTCCTGTAATAGATTTCGACGCTCATCATGCTTTATTTCCCTTCCTTCAAAATACATATTAAATATATCGGCTTAATTATATTTGACCGGGCGGGGATTGTCAACCTCTAAAATTAATTTTAGAGATTCCGATAATTTGCAAAATGAAGGAGCATAATTTTCGTCTGCATTATGCAAAAAAAATTATGCCTGGCGGCAGGAAAATTTCCCGTCCCTGTCCTTTATACTTTCCCGTCGAGCCGTTTCGCGTGGTAGATATGTACCAGCTCTTCCAGGTCGGCGATCTGCTCCCGTATCTTCCGGCCGTCGTCGGTGTCCATCACCATGACCCGCTTCGGCGCGGTGGCAATGACCTCCGACCTGGACTGGATGTCGCTGTTGGACTGCAGCACGGACGCTTTTCCCTTAAAAGGCTGATGCGACATCAGGCGCAGGCCGTGCGAGTTGAAAATCAGCGTGTAGCCGGCGATGCCGGTGGTTTTCTGGTAGGCGCGGCAGAATCCCCCGTCGATGGTGATGAGCGTGCCGCCGCCCTTGACCGGGCTTTCGCCGTCCTTTACCTTGACGGGCAGATGCCCGTTGATGATGTGGCAGAAATCGCCGTACAGCCCGAATTCCCGCAGAACCATCCGGCAGAAGGACTCTTCGTGGCAGAAGGTGTAGTAGTTGTTCTGCGGTTCCGCCCATGCGGCAGGGTCGTCGACCCACATGCGCTCGAAGGTCTTGACGACCCGGCCGCAGAACGGGGATTTTTTGCCGCACCAGAGGTACCACATAAAATCCAGGCACCCGGTGTCCGGCTGGCCGAAATAGGCATGCCGGGCGACCCGCTCCACGGCGTCCAGGTACTCCTTGCCCTTGCAGGGATGTCCTTCGACGAAAATGGTCTCGAACTGACCCTGCCGGTCCACCGGGATGCAGCCGTGGAACAGCAGGTTGTGGTTATAGCAGAGGTACGAGTGCCCTTTTTCGTACAGAAAGCGGATGTGCCGGTTGAGGCGCTCGCTCTCGTGGAAGGCGTTCTTGAGCCCCGTCAGCACGCTCTGCTCTTCCGGCGTGAGGTCGTAGGGATGCTCAGGGTCCACTGTGGGAAAATAGACCGTGTGCAGAGGCCAGTCTTTGCCGCAGGCCCGCACGGTTTCCGCCTTGCGGTCGATTTTGTCCAGCAGCAGCCGGTCTTCCATTTGGTACTCCGGGTGCCGCTTGATGACCTGCCCTTCGACCTTGAACAGGATGACAGAGATTGCCTGCCGGGCGGCCTCGTTGGGGTCGCCGTATTTTTTGTAGACTTTCTGCGCGAACAGCGTGAGCGGCCGCAGGCTCACGGCGTAGCCCTTTTCCAGCACGTCCATGTTCCTGTGGCAGATGCTGTTCCGGACCACCGTGGCCACGCAGGCATCGCTGCCCGCCGCGGCGCCCATCCACAGGATGTCGTGGTTGCCCCATTCGATGTCGAACGAATGGTAGCCCATCAGGAACTCCACAATCGTGTCCGGCCGGGGGCCGCGGTCGAAAATATCCCCCACGACGTGCAGATGGTCGACCGCCAGCCGCTTGATGAGGGCGGCGAGCGATTCGATGAAGTCGTCGCCGCTGCCGAGCCGGATGAGCGTGTCGATGATTTTTTCGTGGTAGACCACCTGGTTGTTGTCCTCGTCCGGCTGGGCGTGAAGCAGTTCGTCCAGAATATAGCGGTAGGCTTTCGGCATCGCCTTGCGCACTTTGGAGCGCGTGTATTTGGACGAAAGCATCTTGGAGAGCTGAATCATGCACTGGATGGTGTAGCGGTACCAGTCCGGTGAATTTTTCCCGGCCTCCCGAACCATTTTGATTTTTTCCGCCGGGTAGTAAATCAGCGTGCAGAAGTTGGAGCGCTCGGCTTCGGACATCGTCTTTCCGAACAGCGCGTCCACTTTTTCGCGAATCACGCCGGAGCAGTTGTTTAAAATATGGTAAAACGCCTCGTATTCCCCGTGCACGTCGCTGATGAAATGCTCGGTGCCCTTGGGCAGGTTCAAGATCGCCTGCAGGTTGATGATTTCGGTGCAGACGTCCTGCACGGTCGGGTATTTTTCAGAAAGCAGCTTGAAATATTTGCCTTTCGCATTCAGCGTATCCATCCCGATATTCCCTCTTTCCACTGTGGCCCCGCGCGGCGGAGGCCGGCGGCGCTTTTGGCCGCGCACAGTAAAAATATCTATGAGACGCGGCCCGGTCTTAGACCGGAGAAGGGCCGCGGCGGGCTTCCCGGTCTTCCCTTTACGGCTTGTGCATCCGCGTGTACTGGTTGCACTGGTCGTTGACCTCTTTCCGCTCCGTGATGACCTCGTAAAAATCGCTGAGCGGAGCCAGCCGGCAGAGAAAGTCCGAGCCCATCTTGGAAGTGTCGCTCAGGAGGACAGCCTTTTTGCTGTTCGCGATAAACTGGCGCTTGACGTAGTACTCGTCCTCGTTCGCTTCGGATGCGCCGTTTTCGATGCTGAACCCGCGGCAGGACATGAACGCGATGTCGGCGTTGTAGTGGCTGATGAAGTTTTTCGCGGAAAGCCCCACCAGGGACTTTGAGTTCTCGCGCAGGATTCCGCCGGTACACATCAGCTGAAGGCCCGAATAGTCCGAAAGCAACATCGCCGTCTTGATTCCGTTGGTGATGACCTTGATGTTGCTGAACCGGTTCAACATTTTGGCCAGCATCAGCACCGTCGTGCTGGAATCCAGAAAAATGGTCATCCCGTCCTGGATATGCTTGACGGCCAGGTCGGCGATGGTCTGCTTGCGGATGGAGTTCTGCCCTTCCCGGAAAATCAGCGGGTCTTCCGTAGAGTTCCCCTCCACCAGCACGGCCCCGCCGTGCGTCCGGTGAATCAGTTTGTTTTCCTCCAAATCTTTGAGGTCGCGCCGGATGGTCGCCCCGCTGGCGAACAGCTCTTTGCAGAGCTGCTCCACGGTGGCGACCTTGTTGTTCCGGCGCAGCAGGTCCAGAATCTGCTGTTTTCGCTCATAGGCGAGCATTCCGACTGCCTCCATTCGCCATATTGATTAAATTTGATTGATTTTGAGCTGATTTTAAAAACAAAACGTCAAATTATCAATATAGCCGCCAAATATGGTAATTCGTGCGCATTACTGATAAGATAATAACAGCTTCAACGGATAAAATCAATTATGAAAAGGAGAAAAAATATGAAATCGGCTTATGAGATCAAGAAAGAGATCTGTGAAATCGGCCGCCGAATCTATATGAACGGTTTCGTCGCAGCCAACGACGGCAATGTTTCCGTCAAAGTCAACGAAAACGAGTTTTACTGCACGCCGACCGGCGTCTCCAAGGGCTTCATGACCCCGGACATGGTTTTGAAGGTCGACGGCAAGGGCAATATGCTGGAGCCCAACAAGACCTACAAGCCGTCTTCCGAGTTCAAGATGCACCTGCAGGTTTACCGCGAGCGCAGCGACGTGCACGCGGTGGTCCATGCGCACCCGCCCTATGCGACCGCGCACGCCGTCGCCGGTCTGGCGCTGGATTCGTACATCATGCCAGAAGCCATCATCTCGCTGGGCACGGTGCCGCTGACCAAATACGGCACGCCCTCCACCATGGAGATTCCGGAGGCCATCTCCGACGCCCTGCAGAACCACGACGCGGTGCTGCTGCAGAACCACGGCGCCCTTTCCGTCGGCCCGGACCTGCTGCACGCCTATTTCAAGATGGAGACGCTGGAGTATTTCGCGAAAATCAGCTTCCTGGCCAAGCAGCTCGGCGGCGGGAACGAACTGACCTGCGACCAGATTGAAAAGCTGATGGAAGTCCGCAAGAAGATGGGCGTCCCCGGCAGGCACCCCGGCTGCGCCAAATGCGAGCACAGGGGCACCAGCGAATGCCGCTGCCTGACGCCGGAGCAGAAAGCCAAGTTCCAGCAGCCGAAAGCCCAGGCTCCCGGCGGCGCGTCGACGGAAGAGCTGGTCAGCGAAATCACCCGGAAAGTCCTCGCACAGATAAACCGGTGAGGGCCGGTCTGGAATGAGCCTTTATACCAGGAGCGGGGACAGCGGCTTTTCCAGTACGGCGACGCGCAGAATGATTCCAAAGGACAGCCCCGTCTTTTCGCTCCTCGGCACGCTGGAGGAGCTCAACGCCGCCCTCGGGATGGCGAGGGGCCGGATTCCGCCGGAGACCGGCCGCATTGTGCGGGCCGTTCAGCAGGACGTCCTCGCCTTTTCTTCCCGGCTTTCCGGCGGGACGCCGTTCCCGGCCCGCGAAAAAGTCGCGGAGATGGAAAAATCAATTGACATCATCCGCAAAAGCTGCCCCGGCGACGGAGAAAGACCCCTGCCGGGCGACTGCGGGCCGGCCGCCGCCCTGCGCATGGCGTGGGCGGTCGCCCGCCGGGCCGAACGGCAGATGGTCGCCTGCAAGCGGACCGGCGGCATCAGCCGCGACGCCCTGATGTGGGGAAACCGGCTCTCGGATTTCATCGATTCGCTCGCCCGGCTTGCGGAAAAAGAGCGGGCGCCGGCTCCGGAGATTCCCTTCCCGCCGGAAAAGCCCTCGCCGGAAGCGCCCGCCGGCGGGGAAGAGAGTTTCTGTGAGATGGCCCTGTGGCTCTGCCGCGAAGTGCTGAAGAAGGCGGCGCAGCTCCCGGTGGCGGTGGCCGCCGCCGTCTGCGACGCGGGCGGGAACGCGGCGGCCCTGCTGCGCGCGGACGGCGCGCAGCTTGTGGGCGCGAAGACGGCGTCCGACAAGGCCTACACCAGCCTCGCAATGAAGATGCCGACGGAAAAACTCGCCGGTCTGGCCGCTCCGGGCGGCGCGCTGTACGGCGTTCAGAGCGCGGGCGGCGGCCGCATCGTGGTGTTCGGCGGCGGGGTTCCGCTCTACCTGCACGGCCGCCTGATTGGCGGTTTCGGCGTGAGCGGCGGGACCTGCGGGCAGGACACGGAGCTTGCCCGCTATGCGGAGCGGGTCTTCCGCGGGAAATATCACTAAGGGCAGGAGGTTTGCAAAACAATATGGAGATTACGCAGACGCAGATAGAGCAGATTGTCCGCAAAGTCGTTTCGGGAATTTCAGGTGTCCCTGCCGAACCGAACACGGGGGGGACCGTGGTCGGCGGGAAGACCTACCTGGGCGTCTTCACGGACATCGGGCAGGCGATTGAGGCCGCGCATCGGGCGCAGCTCGTCCTCAAGGAGATGCCGTTCCGGAAGCGGGAGGAGATTCTTTCCGCCATCCGCGGGCTGATTCTGCAGGAAGCGCCGGTCATGGCGGAGCTCGGCGTCCGGGAGACCGGAATGGGCCGGGTCAGGGATAAAATCCTGAAGCACAAGTATGTGGCGTGGAAGACGCCGGGCACCGAGGACCTGAAGACGGAGGCCATTTCGGGCGACAAGGGCCTGACGCTGCTGGAGCACGCCCCCTACGGGGTCATCGGCGCGCTGACGCCGAGCACCAATCCGAGCGAGACCATCCTGTGCAATTCCATCGGGATGATTGCGGGCGGCAACACGGTGGTTTTCAACCCGCACCCGCACGCGCTCAAGACCTCGCTCTACGCGGTGGATCTGGTCAACCGCGCGGCCCGGTCGGCCGGCGGCCCGCTGAACATGGCGGTCGCCGTCGCAAAGCCGACGATGGAGACCTTCGACGTGCTGGTTAAAAATCCCTACATAAAGATGCTGGTCTGCACCGGGGGGCCCGGCGTCGTGAAGGCGGTGCTTTCCTCGGGCAAAAAGGCGATCGGCGCGGGCGCCGGGAACCCGCCCGTGATTGTGGATGAGACCGCCGACATCCGGAAGGCCGGCAAAGACATCATCGACGGCTGCTCGTTCGACAACAACCTTCCGTGCGTGGCGGAAAAAGAGGTGTTCGCGCTGCAGCCGATTGCGGACGAACTGATTTTCGTCATGCAGCAGAACGGCGCGTACCTCATCAACCGCGAGCAGATGCGCCGGCTCGAAAAGGTCGTCCTTCTCGACAAAAACGGGAAGAAGGCCATCAACAAAAAATGGGTCGGTAAGGACGCCAAACTGATTCTGCACCAGATCGGCGTGGAGGTCGGCGACAACATCCGCTGCGTGATCTGCGAGGCGGAGGAGATGGACCCCTTCGTGCAGATTGAGCTGATGATGCCGATTCTGCCGATTGTGCGCGTGGCGGATATCGACACGGCCATCCGCATGGCGGTGAAGGCGGAGCACGGCAACCGGCACACGGCGCACATGCACTCCAAGAACATCGACAATCTGACGAAATTCGCCAAAGCGGTCGAGACCACCATCTTCGTCAAAAACGCGCCGTCCTATGCCGGCATCGGCGTGGGCGGGGAGGGCCACTGCACCTTTACCATCGCGGGGCCGACCGGTGAAGGGCTCACTTCGGCGAAGAGCTTCACCCGCAACCGCAGGTGCACCATGGTGGATTCGTTCCGCATCGTTTAATTAGGGAGGTCAGAGTTTCATGGAAATGGACGAAAGGCAGATTGCGGACATCGTCCGCAACGTGCTCTCGAACGTGCAGGGGTCGCCCGCCGCACCGGAGGAAAAGCCGGGCATGGCCCGCGTGGCGATGCTGACAGCGCCGCGCCGCTTCGAGGTGAAGGAGTTCCCAATTCCGGAAATCGGCGACGACGACATTCTGGTCAAGGTCGAGGGGGCCGGCGTCTGCGGGACCGACGTCTACGAGTGGAAAAGCGACCCGTTCGGCTACATTCCGCTGGTGCTGGGCCACGAGGGGACCGGCGAGATTGTGCGGCTGGGCAAAAACGTCAAGTGCGACACGCAGGGCCGCCCCATCCAGGTCGGCGACAAGCTGGTCACGTCGGTCATCTGCTGCAACCACTGCTACAACTGCCGCAACCACCCGGAGGCCCCGAACCTGTGCGAAAACCAGGGTATTTACGGCCTGATTACGGACAATGAGAAAAACCACCTGTGCGGCTGGTTTTCCACCTACCTGCACATCACGAAGGGCTCTACCTATTTCGTGGTGAACGACCTCTCGCTGGACCAGCGGATGCTGCTGGAGCCCGCGGCCGTGACCACCCATGCGCTGGAGCAGGCCAAGAAGACCGGGCGCATCAAGTTCGGCAGCCGGGTCCTGGTGCAGGGCTGCGGGCCGATCGGCCTGATGATGATCGCCACGCTGCGCGCCGCGGGCGTCGATAAGATCATCGCGGTGGACGGCAACGAGAAGCGGCTGGATTTCGCCCGCAGGCTCGGCGCCGAAGAAATCGTGAACTTCAAGGTGCTGACCACGCTGGAGCAGCGGGTCGAGGCCGTGAAGAACATGACCGACGGCGTCGGCGCGGATTTCGCCTTCCAGTGCACGGGCAACCCGCACGCCGCATCCGACGTCTACAAATATATCCGCCGCGGCGGCGGCCTGTGCGAGATGGGCTTCTTCGTCAACAACGGCGAATGCACCATCAACCCCCATTTCGACCTGTGCAACAAGGAAATCATGCTGGTCGGCTCGTGGGATTACGGCGCGCACGAATATCCGAACGCCATCGCCTTCATGAAGCGCGCCAAGGGCATCGGCCTGCCGCTGGAACAGCTGATCACGCACCGCTACCCGCTCGACAAGATGAACGAGGCGATGGAGATGAATCTGAGCCAGCAGGGCATTAAAATCTGCTACGTGGCAGAGTGACGGTCCCTGCACGGGGGAATCGCTATGGCGTTTGGCATGGTTGAGGTATTTGGGTTTGCAACCGGCATTGTC
Organism: Ruminococcaceae bacterium UBA5401; assembly: GCA_002409675.1. GTDB lineage: Bacteria > Bacillota > Clostridia > Oscillospirales > Acutalibacteraceae > Thermocaproicibacter. The sequence continues at coordinate 9,378 of DHOB01000077.1, read as the reverse complement.
GTTGCCGATGCGGCCGCGAAGGCGGCCGACGTGAAGATCGTCGCGCTGGACAAAAACAAACCGGCCGCCGGCGACGCGGCGGAGGTCCCTCTGATGATTGTGGTGAAGATGACGGGGGACACCGCTTCGGTCGAACAGGCGATGAAGGCCGGCATCCGGGAGGCGAAGGCGCGGGGGCTGTACTCCACTTCCTACCTGATTCCGAACGAGGCGGAGGACACCCGCAAGCTGGAGGCCATCAGCGCGGTCGGCCACGACAAGCTGAATATTCTGGAATATTGAATTCCGAGAGCAAAGGAGACTGGAGAAAATGGTTGAAGCATTGGGCATGATCGAGACAAGGGGCCTGGTGGCGTCCATTGAGGCGGCCGATGCCATGACCAAGGCCGCCAACGTGACCCTGATCGGCAACGAGAGAATCGGGTCCGGGCTGGTGACCGTGATGGTGCGCGGCGACGTCGGGGCCGTCAAGGCCGCCGTCGAAGCGGGCGGAACCGCGGCCGGCAGGCTGGGCGAAGTCATCGCGACGCACGTGATTCCCCGTCCTCATTCGGATGTTGAAAAGATTCTTCCTTCTCTGAAGTAACTTCTGGGGTGTGATTCTTTGTGGGAAAGGCAATTGCCCTGCTGGAGGTGCAGTCGCTGGTTGCGGCAATCGCCGGGCTGGACGCCATGCTGAAGGACGCCGAAGTCCGCCTGATACATACGGAGCGCCACCTGGGGGGCCGGATGGTCACCATGGTGATTGACGGCACGGTTTCAGCCGTGACGGACGCCGTTCTGGCAGGCAGGGCGGCCGCCGAGAAAGTCGGCAAGGTCAAGGTCTGCGAGGTGATTCCCAACCCGCACCCGGAAATCAAAAAGTTCCTGTATACGGACCAAAAAGAAACAGAGTAGGGAGGTGTGAGCATTCCATGCAGAACCCGGGGAACGAAAAGAACCCGAAAAACGCGCCGAACGCCGGGCCGGCCGGCGGGCCGAAACCCGTTGCCGGGCAGGCCCTTTCGGCCGCCGCGGGCCAGAACGCCCTGAGGAGGCGTGTGCCGGAGAAACCGGCGAAGGCGCCCCCCGCGGGGGCGGCCGCGCCCAAAACGGGCGGAGAAAAGGCCCGGCGGCCGGGAAATGAGCCCCGGAGCCGGGAGAACGGCCCCGTCCTGGCGCTTGGCATGATTGAGACCAGGGGGCTGGTCGCTTCCATCGTGGCGTCCGATACCATGGTCAAGGCCGCGGATGTGCGGCTGACCGGCACGGAAAAGATCGGGTCCGGGCTGGTCAGCGTGATGGTGCGCGGCGACGTCGGAGCCGTGCAGGCCGCCGTCGAGGCGGGCCGCCAGGCTGTGGCGCGGCTGGGCGAAGTGTACGCCGCCCACGTGATTCCGAGACCGCATCCGGACGTCGAGAAGATTTTGCCTTCCGTATAATCAAAACGGCGGGCGGCGCTTTTTCCGCCGCAGGGCTCAAGGGCGCCCGCCCGTGAAAGATCGTTCGGGAAAACAAGCCTGCGGCGGGAAACCTCGGTTTCCCGCCGCGGAATTTCACAAAAGCTTTGGAGGCAGACTGGCCTATGGCAGTGGATGAAAGATTGGTCCGGCAAATTGTGCGGCAAATCTGCACCGCGAAAACCGCCCCCCGAAAGTCCGGCAGGGCATTCCCCGTGATTCCGGTGGCGGTTTCCGCAAGGCACGTGCACCTGTGCCGGAAAGACATGGACACCCTGTTCGGGGCCGGCAGCGAGCTGCACCCGGTCAAGACCCTGATGGGCGGGCAGTTTGCGGCGAAGGAGCAGGTCACCATCGTGGGGCCGTCCCTGCGCCCCATTGAAAAGGTCCGGGTGCTCGGCCCGCTCCGGAAGCAGACCCAGGTCGAAATTTCGGCGACGGACGCCTACCAGCTGAAGGTCAAGGCCCCCGTGCGGCCCTCGGGCCGGCTCAAGGGTTCGGCCGGCATCACCATCGTGGGGCCGAAGGGCGTCGTCAAGCTGGAGGAAGGGTGCATCATCGCGAACCGGCACATCCACATGTCGCCGGCCGACGCGGAGCGCTTCGGCGTCCGGGACGGGGAACTGGTCAACACGCTGGCGGAAGGCGAGCGGAGGACTCTGTTCTACGGGGTGCAGGTCCGCGTGGACCCCAAGTTTACGCTGGAGATGCACATCGACACGGACGACGCCAATTCCCTCGGGCGCGGCGGAATCCACGAGGTCACCATGCTCAAGCGCGACCAGGTCGTCGTCGGCTGAGGCGCGCTCCCGCCCCGGCGGAGAAAATCAGGGAGAGAATCGGAGGGTTCCGGTCATGCTGAGCGGAAGAGTCGTCGGAACAATCGTTTCGACAAGGAAACTGGAGTCTCTGGTCGGATCGAAATTTCTGGAGGTCCGGCTGGTGAAGAACGGCAGGGATACGGACGAGTACATCGTGGCGATCGACACGGTCGGGGCCGGCATCGGCGAAAAGGTCCTGATTACCACGGGCAGCGGCGCCAGGCTTGCGCTGGCGAGGGAAACCATCCCCTCGGACGCGGCCATCGTCGGCATCATCGACTGAAGATTCAAGAGCGGAAAAGCGGAAGAGGCAACGTGGAATGGAACTGCATGAAGTCAGGGAAAAAATCAGATCGGCGGGCGTCATCGGGGCCGGGGGCGCGGGTTTTCCGACCCACATGAAATTCGCCGACGGAATCGATACGGTCGTCGTCAACGCCGCGGAGTGCGAGCCGCTGCTCTATACCGATTTTACAATTCTGCAGCGGCATCTGGACCAGGTCGCCGAAGGGGCGCAGGCCGTGCGCGCCGCGCTGGGGGCGGAACGGGCCGTGCTGGGCGTCAAAATCCATACGGCCGAAAAGCTGGGCCTCAAAGACGGGCAGCCCCTGGGCGGGCGCTTCTCCGTCAAGACCATGCCGAACGCCTACCCCATGGGCGACGAAATCGTCCTGATTTATCAGACCCTGGGCCGGGTGGTTCCGCCGGGCCATCTTCCGTCCTCCGTGGGGGTCGTGGTCATCAATGTGGAAACGGCGTACAACGTCGCCAACAGCCTGAAGGGGATTCCGGTGACCCGCAAATGGATCACAATCGGGGGCGACGTCCCAAAGCCGGCCGTCTACCGCGTCCCCATCAACTGCGACGTGCGCGCGGTCCTGGAGGCCGCCGGCGTCAAAATTCCGGAGGGCGACGTCGTGATCGACGGGGGCCCCGCGATGGGGAACATAATCAACCCGAACTTTTCCGTCGTCACCAAAAAGACGAAGGCGCTGGTCGTGCTGCCGGCCGACATCCCCGCCGTCGCCTACAAGCTGGCGGACGTGCACCGGCTGATGGTGCGGACCCCTTCGGCGTGCTGCCAGTGCTTTCACTGCACCGAAATCTGCCCCCGGCATCTGCTGGGCTATCCGCTGGAGCCGCACAAGACGCTGCGGTCGGTCGCAAATGAAATTTCGGCTCATCCGGAAAATCTGCTCACGGCTTCCCTGTGCAGCGGGTGCGGGGTCTGCACCCTGATGGCCTGCTGCCAGGGGGTCACCCCTTCGGTCACCATGGCGCAGGTGAAAAAGGCGCTGCGTTCCAACCGCCTCGGCTACCGCGCCGACCGCTGCGGCGAAGTAAACCCGGAGCGCGGCAACCGGCTGGTTCCGGTCGAGTCGCTCAAGCGCCGCATCGGCGTGGCTCCGTTCGACCGGCAGGCGCCCTTCGGCGGGGA
>DHOB01000077.1:4857-5421 GCA_002409675.1 Ruminococcaceae bacterium UBA5401 | reverse complement strand
ATTTCGGCGGCGCTGCACACGCCGGTTTCCGGCACGGTCACCGCCGTGACCGGCAGGCAGATTGAAATTGCAGTGGATGAGGTGGACTGATATGGAATATTCGGTGGGAATTTTGGAACTGAAAAGCATCGCGAAAGGCGTCCAGGCCGCCGACGAGGCGCTGAAGTCCGCGGGGATCCGCCTGATTTCGGCGCAGCCGATCTGCCCCGGGAAATACGAGCTGATTTTTACGGGCGAGCTTGCGCAGGTGCAGGCTTCCATGGACAAAATCCGCAGCCGTTACACGTCGTACCTGGTGGATTCGGTCCTGCTGGGCCGGATTGACCCGAGCGTCGTGAAGGCGCTGTTCGGCGCGCAGCCGGAAGCGGAGGAAGGCGCCGTCGGCGTGATTGAGACGTTCTCCATCGCCAGCAGCGTCCTCGCCGCAGACAGCGCCGTCAAGGCGGCCAGCGTGCAGATTCTGGAGCTGCGCACCGCGCGCGGCATCGGCGGAAAGGGCGTCGTGTTCCTGACGGGGGAGATCGCCGACGTCGCGGCCGCCGTGGAGGCGGGCTCAAAATACGC
>DHOB01000077.1:3902-4626 GCA_002409675.1 Ruminococcaceae bacterium UBA5401 | reverse complement strand
GTTTGCTGAGATTATGGAATGGAGGAAAAGGGATGCAAGTGGACTTTTTGGACCGGATTGAGCCGGTTGCTCCTCGGGTGAAAAAAATGACGGACGCGCTCCTCTCCGCGGTGCCGTCCATCGAATCGGAGCGCGCCAGGCTGGTCACCGAGTCCTACCAAAAGACGGAAAACATGCCGGTGGTGATGCGGCGCGCGCTCGCGCTGAGCCATATCCTGGAGAACATGCCCATCGTCATCCACGACGGGGAGCTGATTGTCGGCAACTTCACGAAGCACCTGCGCTCGGCCCAGATTTTCCCGGAGTATTCCAACGAGTGGCTTCTGGCGGAGTTCGACACGCTCAACGAGCGCACCGGCGACGTGTTCACCATCACCGACCGGGTCAAGGACGAGCTGCGCGAGACGTTCCGGTACTGGAAGGGCCGCACGGTCAACGAACTTGCGACTTCTTACATGTCCCCCGAGACGCTGCTCGCGATGAAGCACAACGTCTTCACCGTGAACAACTATTATTTCAACGGCATCGGGCACGTCACGGTCGACTATGCGAAAGTGCTGCGCATCGGCTTCAACGGCATCATCCTGGAAGCCGAACAGGTCCTGGATTCCCTGGACCTTTCGGACAGCGACTACCCCGAAAAGAAGGCGTTCCTGCAGGCGGTCATCCTTTCGGCGAACGCCGCCGTCCGGTTTGCCGGCCGGTTTTCGGCGCTGGCTTCCTC
>DHOB01000077.1:1732-3545 GCA_002409675.1 Ruminococcaceae bacterium UBA5401 | reverse complement strand
GCACAGGAGCTGACCGACTGCGTGTTCCTGAAGCTGAACGAAATCAACAAGGTCCGCGACTCGGCTTCGACCAAGGCGTTCGGCGGCTACCCGATGTTCCAGAACATGATTGTCGGCGGGCAGAAGCCGGAGGGCGGGGACGCGACCAACGAGCTTTCGTTCCTCTGCCTGGAGGCGACCAAGCACACGCGCCTGCCGAGCCCGTCCATCTCCGTGCGCGTCTGGCAGGGGACACCGGACGAGCTGATGCTCAAGGCGGCCGAAATCACCGCCCTCGGCACGGGAATGCCCGCCTATTACAACGACGACGTGGTGATTCCCGCTCTGCTGAACCGCGGGCTTACGCTCGAGGACGCGCGCGACTACGGCATCATCGGCTGCGTGGAGCCCCAGAAGGGCGGCAAGACCGACGGGTGGCACGATTCCGGATTCTTCAACCTCGCCAAGACCCTCGAGATTGCGCTGCGCAACGGAAAGGAAGGCGGCGTGCAGGTCGGGCCGCAGACGGGGGAGCTTTCCTCATTCCGTTCCGTCGGCGACGTGATCGACGCCTACCGCAGGCAGATGGCCTATTTCGTCCGCCTGCTGGTCAATGCGGACAACAGCGTGGACCTCGCCCATGCGCAGCGGGCGCCGCTGCCCTTCCTCTCCAGCATGGTGGACGACTGCATCCGCCGCGGAAAGTCCGTGATGAACGGCGGGGCCCATTACAACTTTACCGGCCCGCAGGGCGTTGGCGTCGCCAACGTGGGGGATTCCTTCGAGGTGCTGGACCAGCTCGTGTTCCGCCAGAAAGCCATCTCCCCGCAGGACCTGCTCAAGGCGATGGATTCCGACTTCGGCGGCGGAAAGTCCTCGGACGAAGCGTGGCTCGCCGTGAACATTTACAACGAGCTCTACCGCCGGGGCCTGATTGACAAGGATAAAATGGCGAAAATCAACAATTTTTACACCGGCAGCTACAACAACGGCGAATACATCCGCCAGATGCTGCTGAACCGCGCGCCGAAGTACGGCAACGATATCGACGAAGTGGACCGGTACGCAAAAGAGGCGGCGCTGATTTACTGCCGCGAGGTGGAAAAGTACCGGAATCCGCGCGGCGGCCGGTTCCAGCCGGGGCTGTACCCCGCTTCCATCAACGTGGCGATGGGTGCGGTGACCGGCGCCACGCCGGACGGCCGCAAAGCCGGCGCGCCGCTGGCGGACGGGGTCTCGCCCTCCGCGGGTGCGGATAAGCTCGGCCCGACGGCCGTGATGAACTCCGTCGCCAAGCTCGACCATGTGATCGCTTCCAACGGCACGCTGCTGAACCAGAAGTTCCACCCGTCGGTCCTGCAGGGCGAAAACGGCCTGCGGAACCTGACGAACCTGATTCGCGGCTATTTCCGCCGCCTCGGCATGCACGTCCAGTTCAATGTCGTGAGCCGGGAGACCCTGATTGACGCGCAGAAGCACCCGGAGCAGTACCGCAGCCTTGTGGTGCGCGTGGCCGGGTACAGCGCCCAGTTCGTCACGCTGGACAAATCCATTCAGGACGACATCATCAACCGGACGGAACAGGAGGCAGTGTGATGGCGCTGGACGCGGCAATCGACTGGGACCGGACCGGCAACGTGTTCAACATCCAGCGGTATTCGCTGCACGACGGCCCCGGCATCCGCACCATCCTGTTTTTCAAGGGGTGCGGGCTGCGCTGCCGCTGGTGCTGCAACCCGGAATCGCAGGACCCCAAGCCGCAGATTCTGTTCCTCAAATCCAAATGCATCGGCTGCCGGAGCTGCGCGCGGGTCTGCCCGGCGGGCGCGATCGT
>DHOB01000077.1:887-1474 GCA_002409675.1 Ruminococcaceae bacterium UBA5401 | reverse complement strand
ATCCGCGAGATGGAAAAGGACGAGGTCTATTACAGCTACTCCGGCGGCGGGGTCACGCTCTCCGGCGGAGAAGCCCTGCTGCAGCCGGCCTTTGCGGCCGAGGTCCTCAAGGCGTGCAGGCGGAACGGGTGGAACACGGCGATTGAGACGGCGCTGTTCGTCGGCAGGGACGCGCTGGACGCGGTTCTGCCCTACACCGACCTGTTCCTCGCCGACTTCAAGCTGTTCGACAGCGAGGCCCACCGTGCCTATACGGGCCAGCCGAACGACCGGATTCGGGAAAATTACCGCTATCTGGCGGCGAAAGGCGCAAAAATCGTGATGCGCATCCCGCTGATTCCGACCGTCAACGACAGCGAGCAGAATCTGCGGGCCAGCGCGCGGTTCGCCAGGGAACTCGGCTCCATCGAAGAGGTCGACCTGCTGCCGTACCACAGGCTCGGCGTCAACAAGTACGGGCAGCTCGGCCGCCCATACGGCCTGCCGGATGTGGCCCTGCCGGGCAAAAAGCGGATGGAGGAGCTCGCCGGGATTTTCCGGGAAATGGGCTTTGCGGTCAAAATAGGCGGGTAGGCCCCGGTGCGCCT
>DHOB01000077.1:0-656 GCA_002409675.1 Ruminococcaceae bacterium UBA5401 | reverse complement strand
ATGGATACCGAAAAAATGATGGCGAAGGGCATCTGCGACAGAATCGGAACCGAAGAGTCTTTCATCAAATACCAGAAAGCCGGGGAATCCGCTAAAAAAACGCCCAGGGCGATTCCAAACCACGTTCAGGCCTTTCGGCTTGTGACGCGGGCGCTCCTCGACGAGGAGACGGGCGTGATTTCCTCGCTGTCCGAGATTTCGGCGGTTGGCCACCGCATCGCGCAGGGCGGGTCCCTGTTCCGGCAGTCGGTTCTGGTTACGGACGAGGTGCTCCGCGGCATCCAGAGCCTGATTCCGCTGGCGCCGCTGCACAACAAGCCGGAGGCGGACGCCGTCCTCGCGTGCCGGGAAGTGTTCGGCAGAAAGATGCCGCAGTGCGTGGTGTTCGACACGTCGTTCCATGCCACCATGCCCGAAAAAGCCTACCTGTATGCGATTCCCTACGAATACTATGAAAAGTACAAAATCCGCCGCTATGGCTTCCACGGCACCTCGCACCGCTACGTGAGCCACCACTGCGCAAAGCTGATGAACTGCCCGCTCGAAGACCTCAAGATGATCACCTGCCACATCGGGAACGGCTCTTCCATCGCCGCCATCCAGTACGGCAAAGTCGTCGACACCAGCATGGGTCTCACGCCGCTCGACGGGTTCAT
>DHOB01000037.1:13098-24469 GCA_002409675.1 Ruminococcaceae bacterium UBA5401 | reverse complement strand
GCATGCACGATTTCTTCATCGGGAATATTTTCCCGTTCCGCCAGGGGAATCAGCACGGCGGGGAGCACGCCGCACGAGCCGGCCGTCGGAGCGGCCACAATCCGCTTCATGCAGGCGTTGCTCTCGCCCATCCGCAGGGCTTCGGCGGCGATTCGGTCTATCAGGAACCCGCCGACGCCCTTTTTGCTTTTGGCGTACGCGGCCATCTTTGCGCCGTCGCCGCCCACCAGCCCGCTGGAGGAGCGCGCCCGCCCGCTGTAGCTCCGGCTCGCGTGCTTCATGGCTTCCCACAGGGCGGCCATCTGCCGCAGGGATGCCTCCCGGCTTTTTCCGCTCTCGGCAAGGTCGTTTCTCAGGATGACTTCCCACAGGGGCAGATGCTGCTTTTCGGCGGCCTTCAGCAGCTCGGAAATGGATTCAGCCGGCATTTTTTTCCTCCTCCTTGTCCAGGTTCAGGTAGGTGATTTTCAGGATACCGTCCATCTCGGCGAGCGAGGCGAGCGAATCCGCGGGAATCGGCTGGTCGCATTCCAGCACCATCACCGCATAGCCGCCGCGCGTGTCCCGGTAAAGCTGCATGGTCGCGATGTTGACGCCGCGGGCGGCCAGCAGGGCCGTCACCGCCGCCACGTGGCCGGGCCGGTCGATGTTGTGCACCACAAGGGTCGGCCGATCCCCTGAAAAATTGGTTTCGATTCCGTCGAGCCGGCAGATTTTGACTTTTCCGCCGCCGACGGAGGAGGCCACGACCTCCAGTCTGCGGCCGCTGACGCCCTCCACTTTGAGCAGCACGGTGTTGGGGTGCACGTTCCGCAGGGCGACGGTGCCGACCTGAATGTCCATCTGCTCTTTTGCGGCGATCTGAAAGCTCTCGGGAATCCGCTCGTCGTCCGGCTTCATCCCCAGCAGCCCGGCGGCGAGGGCGCGGTCCGTGCCGTGCCCCCGGCCCGTCGCGGCGAAGGAGCCGTGCAGCAGCAGCTCCGCTTTTTTCGGCTTTTCGCCCAGCAGCTTGCGGGTGATGAATCCGATTTTCACGGCCCCGGCTGTGTGCGAGCTGGAAGGCCCCACCATCACGGGCCCTATGATGTCGAAGATGCTCATTTTTTTTGTTTCCCGGCCTTCCCGGTCCCGCGGCGAGCCGCGGGACCGCAAGATTTGCCTTATTGTATCCCATTCTGCGCCGCATTGCAAGCGCGGCCCGGGCGGGTTCCGGATGCGTGGAAAAACCGGAGGCGCGGGGAAAAAATTCAGCCGCATCCCGGCATTTTTTGACACCTCGGCAATTTTGTATGTTTACTCCGAAAAAATTTCATGCTATAATAACTTTTGTTTTCATATAAAACATATACAACTGAATATTCCCCTTATCAAGAGCGACGGAGGGAACAGGCCCTTTGATGTCCGGCAACCTGCTTTATGCAAGGTGCCAAATCCTGCGGGAAACCGAAAGATGAGGTTTGCGTGCAATACCGTTCGGCTTTCCGAACGGTATTTTTATATTTTATCATAAGTTGGAGGTTCTTCTATGTCAAAACGATTTTTTACATCCGAGTCCGTGACCGAAGGACACCCGGACAAAATCTGCGACCAGATCGCCGACGCCGTGCTGGACGCCATCCTCGCGCAGGATCCGGACGCGCACGTGGCCTGCGAAGTGACCGCCACGACCGGCGTGATTCACGTGATGGGCGAGATTTCCACGAGCTGCTATGTGGACATCCCCTCCATCGCACGCGAGGTCGTGAACGGGATCGGGTACAACAAGCCGGATTACGGATTCGACGGCTCCACCTGCGGCGTGCTGACGTCCATCGACGTCCAGTCGCCGGACATCGCCCAGGGCGTCAACCAGTCCTATGAAGCCCAGAACGGCGCGACGGACGCGGACGACCGCCTCGGCGCCGGCGACCAGGGCATGATGTTCGGCTACGCCTGCGACGAGACGCCGGAACTGATGCCGCTGGCCATCTCGCTCGCGCACAAGCTCTCCAAGCGGCTGGCGCAGGTGCGCAAGAATGGCACGCTCCCGTATCTGCGTCCGGACGGCAAGACCCAGGTCACCATCCAGTACGACGGCGACACGCCGGTGCGCGTGGACGCGGTGGTCGTTTCGGCCCAGCACGACCCGGACGTGACGCTCCAGCAGATTCGCCGCGATATCGTCGAGCATGTGGTCCGCCCCGCGATTCCGGCGAAATGGCTGGACAGCGGCACGAAATACTTCATCAACCCCACGGGCCGGTTCGTCATCGGCGGGCCGGTCAGCGACAGCGGCCTGACCGGCCGGAAAATCATCGTCGACACCTACGGCGGGTACGGCCGGCACGGCGGCGGCTCCTTCTCCGGCAAAGACCCCACCAAAGTGGACCGTTCCGCAAGCTATGCCGCGCGGTACGTGGCCAAAAACATCGTGGCGGCCGGCCTCGCCAAAAGGTGCGAGGTGCAGCTTGCCTACGCCATCGGCGTCGCGCGGCCCATCTCCGTCGCGGTCGACACCTTCGGCACGTCGCAGTACGGCGACGAGGCGCTCGCGCAGGCCGTGCGGAAGGTGTTCGACCTTCGCCCCAGCGCCATCATCCGCAACCTCGACCTGCGCAGGCCCATCTACCGCGCGCTCTCCAATTACGGCCAGATAGGCCGCGAGGACCTGAACGTGCCGTGGGAGCGGCGCGACAAGACGGAAGCGCTCAAAGCGGCCCTCAAAAAATAACAACCGAACCCGATCTCACCCCGCCGCATAGGATGTGGCGGGGTGATTTTATGTCCGTCGTTCTTTTCCGGGTTCTGGTGGCTTTTCTCGCGGTTGTCGGAATCATAGAGCTGCTGCGGGCGGTTCTGTTCTCCCTGCTCAAAACGGACAATCCGGGCAGGTTCTACCTTGTGCTTTCCTTTTCCGGCCACGACGAGCAGGCGGAGGCGGCCCTGCGCAGCGCGTCGGAGCGCGCCCGGTGGTTCTGCGACGACGTGCAGGTGGTCTGCCTGGATGCGGGCATGGACGAAGAGACGCGGCGCATCTGCGAGCTCGTCTGCTCCGAGACCCCCGGCATCCTTCTGATGACGCCGGCGGAGTTTCAGGAGTACTGGTCCGGGCGATTTGCAAATCTTTAGGGGATGGGCTATACTGAACCGGGAATATTTTTGCCGGGAAGGGATTCCATGGAAAGCGGAACACTGCTTGAAATGGCCGGTTCTGTGGAGTCGGTCGTGTTTCGGAACGAAAAAAACGGCTATGCCGTCATCGAGATGAACAACGGGGAAGAGCTGGTCACGGCCGTCGGCACCATGCCGTTCGTGGGCGTGGGCGAGCGGCTGCGCGTCGTCGGAAAATGGGTGAACAGCCAGACCTACGGCCCCCAGTTCCAGGTGCGGTCGCTGGAGCGCTCCGGCCCGGCGGACGCGGCCGCCATCTTAAAGTACTTATCCTCCGGCGCGGTCAAGGGCGTGGGGCCGGGCACGGCGAAGCGGATTGTGGAGGCGTTCGGCGACGGCGCCCTCAAAGTCCTCGAAGAGGAGCCGCAGCGCCTGAGTTCCATCCGCGGCATCACGCCGGCCAAGGCGGAGAAAATCGGCGGGGAGTTCCGCCGAATGGGCGGAATCCGTGAGATCATGCTGGAGCTGGGCGGCTACGGCATCACGCCGGAAGAGGCCGTGCGCGTCTGGCGGGCCTACGGCGCGCAGGCTGCCGACCGCGTGCGCGAGGACCCGTACTGCCTGTGCGGGGAGGGCTTGTCGGTCGATTTTGCGCGGGCGGACCGCATCGCGGCCTCGCTGAACCATCCGGCGGACGACGCCTGCCGCCTGCGGGCGGGCCTCGTCCATGTGCTGAGGCACAACGAGGGGAACGGCCACACCTGCCTGCCGGCGGACAAGCTGCTGCCGGCGGCGGCCCGCATGCTCGGCGTCGGGCTGGAGCTCGTCTCCGCCGCGCTGGAGGACCTCAAAGCGGACGGCAGCCTCGTCTCCCGCGATTTTCACGGCCGGGAGTTCCTGTTCACGCCCGCGCTGTACCGGTCCGAAGTGTATATCGCCGGCCGCATCCGGATGATGCTGCGCTTTCCGGCGCAGCCGCTGACCGGCGTGGACGGGTACCTTTCCGCCGTCGAGGCGGAGCAGGGCATCCGGTACGCGGAGATGCAGAAGCAGGCGGTGCGGGAGGCGCTCTCCAGGGGGATGCTGATTCTGACCGGCGGCCCCGGAACGGGCAAGACCACCACCCTGAACGCCATCATCCGCATCCTGAAGGCCAAGGGGGAGAAGGTTCTTCTCGCAGCGCCGACCGGCAGGGCGGCGAAGCGCATGGCGGACCTGACGGGGCAGGAGGCGAAAACCATCCACCGGATGCTGCAGGTCAAGTGGGACGAGAACGACCGGCCGGAGTTTGAAAAGAACGAGAAAAATCTGCTGGAGTGCGACGCGCTGATTGTCGACGAGCTTTCGATGGTTGACGCCGGGCTGTTCGAGGCGGTGCTCCGCGCGCTGCCGCTCGGCTGCCGGCTGGTTCTGGTGGGGGACTGCGACCAGCTCCCGTCCGTCGGCCCCGGCAACGTGCTGGGGGACCTGATCGCCTCCGGCCTGCTGCCGGTCGTGCAGCTCAAACGGGTTTTCCGCCAGTCGATGAGCAGCCTGATCGTCACGAACGCGCACCGCATCGTGGCGGGGAAGATGCCGCAGCTTGCCGTCCATACGGCGGACTTTTTCTTTCTGCCGTGCCGGACGCCCGCCGAAGTCTCCGACCTGATTGTCGACCTGTGCAGCCGCCGCCTGCCGGCCAGCTACGGCTATTCGCCGATGACCGACATCCAGGTCCTCGCGCCCGGCAGAAAGGGTGCGCTCGGCACCGGGGAGCTGAACCGCAGGCTCCAGCAGGCTCTTAACCCGGCGGACGGAAAGAAAAAGGAAATCACGCTGAACGGGACCCTGTTCCGCGAGGGGGACAAGGTCATGCAGGTCCGCAACGACTACAGCCTGCCGTGGACGCGCGACGACGGCACCTGCGGCGAGGGGGTCTATAACGGCGACCTCGGCGTCCTGCTCGGCATCGACCGGCGCGCGTCCGTGATGACCGTCCGCATGGACGACCGCACCGTCCAGTATGAGCTGGAGGCCGCCGCGGAGCTGGAGCCCGCCTATGCGATGACGGTGCATAAAAGCCAGGGCAACGAATTCCCCGCCGTGGTCATGCCCGTCTTCCGCGGGGCCCCGCAGCTTCAGTACCGCAACCTGCTGTACACCGCCGTGACGCGGGCGAAGTCCCTGCTGATTCTCGCCGGCAGGCAGGAGAGCATCCGCGCCATGGTGGAAAACGACCGCAAGACGCGGCGCTATACCGGCCTGGCGCATTTTCTGACGGAAGGGGCCGGAAATGAACCGGAAGCTTGAAAAGGCGCTGCGGTTCTGCGCGGACCTGCTCTTTCCGCCGCGGTGCGTGCTCTGCGACGGCATCGTCGCGCCCGGCGCGTCGGTCTGCGAGGCGTGCGCGGCACAGCTGGAGCGGGCGGAGAAAACGCCGGGTGTAAATCTGCGCGTTTGCGGGCAGAATATCCCCTGTGCGGTTCTGTATCCCTACGAAGGCCGGGTGCGGGATTCCATTCTCCGCTTTAAATTCGGCGGCCGCAGGCAGTACGCGGAATTTTACGGGGAGCGGCTCGCGCGGGCCGTTCGGCGGGAGCTGCCGCCCGCCGGGCTTGTGACGGCCGTCCCCCTTTCGGAGCGAAGGCGCAGGGAGCGCGGCTACAACCAGTCCGAGCTGGTGGCCCGCCGCGCGGCGGCGGTGCTGGGCCTTCCCTATGCCGCCTGCCTGAAAAAGGCGGCGGACAACCGCCCCCAGCATCTTCTCGGCAGGGAGGAGCGCGCGCGCAACGTGCGCGGCGTTTACCGCCCGCTCGGCGGCTGCGCCGCGGGAAAACAGGTTCTGCTCATCGACGACATCGTGACCACAGGCGCCACGCTGGCCGCGTGCTGCGAGGCTCTGCTCGCGGGCGGCGCGGCGTCCGTCGCGTGCGCCGCGGTTGCGCGAACCCCGGAGGAACGGGTTGAAAAGCAGCCCGCAATGTAATATAATAAAACAAATACGGTGCAGAAAAACTAAAAAACCGGGGAAATGCGGCTTTTCCGGTAAATTTGGACCGGTTTTCGCGGCCTTCCGCCGGTGTCGGCGGCAGGCGGCCTGAAAATGAATGCAAGGGAGTGCTGAGTACGGATATCGCGATAGATCTCGGAACTTCTAACGTTAAAATTTATCTGGACGGAAAGGGAATCGTTCTGAACGAGCCCGCCGTCGTGGCGGTGAACGCCGAAACGAACGCGGTGGTCGCGACCGGCAGGGAAGCGTATGCCATGGTGGGGCGCACCTCGGCCCGGATACGGGTTTCCCACCCGCTTTCCGGCGGCGTGATTTCAGACTTTGACCTTGCGCGGTATCTGATTTCCGTGTACCTCAAGAAAATCAACGCGGGGCGCGTCGTGATGCCCCGCGTGGTGGTCAGCGTGCCCTGCAAGATTACGGAAGTGGAAAAACGCGCGGTGGTGGACGCCGTCAGCGCGGCCGGGATGCGCAAAATCTGCCTGATTGAGGAGCCGGTCGCGGCGGCCATGGGGGCCGGGATGGACATTTCGGCCCCGCACGGCGTGCTGGTGGTGGACGTCGGCGGCGGCACGACGGACATGGCGGTCCTTTCGCTCCGGGGCATCGCCGTTTCGCGCTCCCTGAAAGTGGCGGGGAATGCGTTCGACGGGGCCATCGTCAAATACATCCGCCGCAAATACAACCTGATTATCGGCCAGCGCATGGCGGAGAGTGCGAAAATCGCCGTCGGCTGCGTGTTCCCGCGCAAGGAGCTGCTCACTTTCCGCGTCAAGGGCCGCAACGCCATGACCGGTCTGCCGCAGTGGGTGGACCTTTCCAGCGACGAGGCGCTGGAGGCGCTGATCGACAGCGCCATGCAGATTGTCCGCACAATTCAGGAGATGCTGGAAAAAACGCCGCCGGAGCTGATGGGCGACATCTACACCGACGGCATGGTCCTCACGGGCGGCTCGGCCATGCTCTATGGGCTGGACAGGCTCCTGGCCAAAAAGACGAGGATGAAGGTTACCGTGGCCGACGACCCGCAGGACTGCGTGGCGCTGGGGGCGGGCAAGGCCATCCAGTTTATCGACGACCTCGAAAACAAGGCGTACGGCGTCCCGAACCCGCTGAGCGCGGCCTACTGATGATGCGGCGCGGGGGCCGCATTCTTTTTTTGTAAGCAGAAAAAAGATAGGGCTTTTTTCGGTTGCAATGCGGCCGGGAAAACGTGTATAATAAGGATGCAGAAATCAGTGTTCAATTCTGCGGGAAGGAGAGGCCTAATCATGTTCCCAATCCTGAAAAAGCGCAGGCTGAACGATTCCATGACCCTTATGGTGGTACGGGCTCCTTTGATTGCCAGAAAGGCCCATGCGGGTCAGTTCATCATCTTGCGCGTGAACGAGCAGGGCGAGAGAATCCCGCTGACCATTGCCGACTACGACAGGGAGCAGGGCACGGTGACGATCATTTACCAGATCGTCGGCAAGACAACCCTGCTGCTGGACCAGCTGAACGAGGGGGATTCCATCCTCGACTTCGTCGGTCCGCTGGGGAAGCCCTCCCACCTGGAGGGGTACCAGAACGCCGCGGTCATCGGCGGCGGGGCCGGCTGCGCCATCGCGTATCCGCAGGCCAAGACCTTGCATGCCCGGGGCGCGAAGGTGGACATCATCGCCGGGTTCCGCACCAAAGACCTGATTATCCTGGAGGATGAGATGCGGGCGGCGAGCGACCGGCTGTTTCTCATGACGGACGACGGCTCCAACGGACACAAGGGGTTCGTGACCGACGCGCTCAAAAAGAACATCGAGGCGGGGGCGGGCTATGACCTTGTCGTCGCCATCGGTCCGCTCGTGATGATGCGCGCCGTCTGCAACCTGACCAAAAAGTACGGCATCAAGACCATCATCAGCATGAACCCCATCATGATTGACGGGACCGGCATGTGCGGCGGCTGCCGGCTGACCGTCGGCGGAAAGACCCGGTTCGCCTGTGTGGACGGCCCCGATTTCGACGGGCAGGAAGTGGACTTCGACGAGGCGATCCGGCGCTCCAGAACCTATTCGGAAATGGAGCGGAAGTCCGCGCAGGAGTTCAAATGCCGCCTACTGGAGGAAGCCAAAAATGCCTGATATGAATCCTCACAAGACCCCGATGCCCGAACAGGCGCCGGAGGTCCGCAGCAAGAACTTCGACGAGGTGGCCCTCGGCTACACGGAGGAGCTGGCGAAGCGGGAGGCCGCGCGCTGCCTGCACTGCAAAAACCAGCCGTGCGTCGGCGGCTGCCCGGTGGGCGTGCATATCCCGGATTTCATCCGCTCCATCGCGCAGGGGGATGCGGAGGGCGCCTACCACACCATCCGGCTGACGAATTCGCTGCCCGCCGTGTGCGGGCGCGTGTGCCCGCAGGAGAACCAGTGCGAGAAGAACTGCGTCCGCGGGCGCAGGGGAGACCCGGTCGGCATCGGCCGGCTGGAGCGCTTCGCCGCCGACTGGCACATGAAGCACGGCAGGGACGAGCAGTACAAGGTCGAAAAGAACGGGCATAAGGTCGCCGTGGTGGGGTCCGGGCCGGCTGGCCTGACCTGCGCGGGCGACCTTGCCGCCATGGGGTACTCGGTCACGGTGTTCGAGGCCCTGCACGCCGCCGGCGGCGTGCTGATGTACGGCATCCCGCAGTTCCGCCTGCCCAAGGAGATTGTGCAGCGGGAGATCGACAGCCTCCGGCGGCAGGGCGTCAAGATTGAAACGGACATGGTGATCGGCAAGGTCCTTTCGGTCGACGAGCTGTTCGAGAACGCCTTTGAGGCCGTGTTCATCGGCACGGGGGCCGGCCTTCCGAGGTTCATGAACATCCCGGGGGAGGGCCTTGTGGGCGTCTACTCCGCCAACGAGTTCCTCACGCGGGTCAACCTGATGAAGGCTTACCGGCAGGATTACGACACGCCGATTCTCAAGCCGAAGAAAGTCGCCGTCGTCGGCGGCGGCAACGTGACGATGGACGCGGCGCGCACGGCCCTGCGCCTGGGCGCCGAAACGGTCTCCGTCGTGTATCGGCGCGCGGAAGAGCAGATGCCGGCGCGCCGGGAGGAAGTCCACCACGCGAAGGAAGAGGGGGTTATCTTCGACTTTCTCTCCAATCCGGTCAAAATCCACGGGGACGAGAACGGCCGGGTGGCCTCCATCGAATGCATCCATATGAAACTCGGCGAGCCGGATTCTTCCGGCCGCCGCAGGCCCATTCCGATTGAGGGCTCCAACTTCTCGCTGCCCGTCGACTGCGTCGTGATGGCGATCGGCAACTCGCCCAACCCGCTGATTCGCTCGGCGACCAAAGGGCTGGAGGCCAACGAGCGCGGCTGCATCGTCGTGAAGGACAACACGATGGAGACGACGCGCGAGGGCGTCTATGCCGCCGGCGACGCCGTGAGCGGAGCCGCGACGGTCATCCTCGCCATGGGCGGCGGAAAAGACGCCGCAAAATCCATCGACCGCTATATCCGGGCGAAGTCCTGAGCCGCCCGGGGGGCGGCCTCTGAATGAAATTCCGGGCCGCGGGCTTTTAAAAGTCCGCGGCCCGGAGCGGTTGCCGGGGATATCGCCTCAAAATTCCTCATAGACGGCCGGGTCCTGGTTGTTGTAGCGCCCGTCCGGGCGGCTCAGCGCGGTGATGGCGTCCATATCCTGCCGGCTCAGCTCAAAATCGAACAGGGCGAGGTTCTCGCGCTGCCGCTCGGGGGAAGCCGACTTCGGGATGGGCAGCGCGCCGCGCTGAACGTGCCAGCGCAGGATGATCTGCGGCACGGTCTTTCCGCGCGCCCTGGCGATCGACTGAAGCGTGCTGCTGCCGAACAGCTCCGCCGATTTGCGGCCGAGCGGGCTCCAGGATTCCGTCAGGATGCCGTGTGCGCGGTCCCATTCCAGCTGCTTCTGCTGGGCGAACAGCGGGTGCAGCTCCACCTGGTCCACGCTCGGCGTGACGCCGGTCTCCTTTATCAGGCGCTCGATGTGCTCCGGCAGAAAGTTGCAGACGCCGATGGAGCGGACCAGCCCCCACTGCCTTGCGCTGATCAGGGCCTGCCACGCCTCCACATAGAGGTCTTTGCTGGGGTTCGGCCAGTGGATCAGATAAAGGTCGTAGTAATTCAGACCCGCGCGGTACAGCGATTCCTGAATCGCCGCAATCGCCTCGCGGTAGCGGTGGTGCCTTCCCGGCAGCTTGGAGGCGATGCGCAGCTGCTCGCGGGGAACGCTGCTGCGGCGCACGGCCTCGCCGACCGCGCCCTCGTTTTCATAGTTGAAGGCCGAGTCCAGCAGGCGGTAGCCCGCGTCGATTGCGGAGAGCATCGCGTGCACGCCCTCCGCTCCGTTCAGGCGGTAGGTGCCGAACCCCACGGCGGGCAGCGTGAGGCCGTCGTTCAGGACGATTTCCGGAATGTTCGGTGCCATAAAAATCCCCCTTTTGCTTTTTAAGGACTTCCATGCGGCGGCTCCGTCGGAATATCCGCCGCGCTTCCTTTCAGTATACCCGATTCCCTTCCCGTTTTAAAGGGGGAAAAGCGCCCTGGAGTTTCTGGAATCTTCCCCCGCGGATTTATAAACGGAATCTTGGCCGGCCGGTGCCGCATTTTCGGCTTCTGAAAGCGGAACAGGGCGCCTGATGCCTGCGGCCGGCGCAAAAGTTCATAGATTGTTAATTAAATGCGTGAATCGGTTATAGTAGAATAGAGAGGATTGCAAGGGGCACAGAAAGTATGAGGGTTGATTTTTATTGTTTGGCTATGTGCGGCCGCAGAAATCGGAGCTGCTCGTCCGGGAGTTCGAGGAATACCGCGGCGTCTACTGCGCGCTTTGCAGCCGGCTGGGAAAAGAGTACGGTTTTGCCGCAAGGCTCGCGCTGAATTACGACTGCACTTTCTATTTGACGGTGCTGCTGTCGCTCGCGGGCGGGGAGCGCCTGCGCTTTTCCAGAGGGCGCTGTGCCGTCAACCCGCTGAAAACGTGCGTTTTCTTTCGCGGCTCGGAGCGGGAACTGAGCGCCGCGGCCGCCGCCGCGGTGCTGCTGTCGTATTTCAAGCTGCGGGACGACATCGCGGATTCTCCGTTCTGGAAGGGCCTGCTTTACCGGGCGCTTCTGCCGGCCGCCGCGCATGCGCGCCGCCGGGCGGCCAAAAAGCATCCGGAAATCGACGGCGCCGTTTCCCGGATGGCGGAGAAGCAGGCGGAAATCGAGCGCTCCGGCTGTCCTTCAGTCGATCGGTGTGCCGAGCCGACTGCGGAGATGCTCGCCGAGCTGTTTGA
>DHOB01000037.1:9647-12891 GCA_002409675.1 Ruminococcaceae bacterium UBA5401 | reverse complement strand
GGGCGGTGGACCTACCTGATGGACGCGGCCGACGATTTGGCCGGCGACCTGCGCAGCGGGGCGTTCAACCCGTTTGCCCGCAGATTTTCCCTGAACGGCGCAAGCGCGCCGGAAGAAATCGCCGCGGCCCGCCGCTACGCGGAGCGGGCCCTGAATGCGACGCTGGCCCGCCTCGGCGCGGCGGGCAACCTCCTCGACTTTGAAAACCGGCTGGGGCCGGTCGTGCAGAACGTCGTTTTTAAAGGCTTGCCGCAGGTTCAGCAGGAACGGTTGTCTGAAAAGGAGCGCAGAAATGTCAGACCCTTATAAGGTTCTCGGAGTTTCCCCGGACGCGACCGATGCCGAAGTCAAAGCCGCGTACCGCAAACTCGCCAAGAAATATCATCCGGACAATTATGCGGACAGCCCCCTTGCCGACCTTGCAGGCGAAAAGATGAAGGAAATCAACGAGGCTTACGACCAGGTCGTTCATGAGCGCAAGCGCGGAGCGTCGGCTCCCCCGTACGGAAGTTCCGCCTCCGGCGGCTACGGAACGGCGGGATCGTCCGACTATATGGACGTGCGGGAGCTGATTATGCAGGGCAGGGTCGTGGACGCCGAGCAGATTCTCGACGGGGTTCCGCCGGAAAGGCGGAATGCGGAGTGGTTCTTTCTGAAAGGGACCGTGCTGTACCGCCGCGGATGGCTGGAGGAAGCGTACGGCGATTTGGCGCGCGCCTGCCAGATGGACCCTTCCAACGCCGAGTACCGTGCGGCGTTCGCCCAGGTGGAGAACCAGCGCAGGGGAATGTACGGCGGCTATAACACCGCGCCGGGCCGGTTTTCGGGATGCAACGGGTGCGACCTCTGCACGACCCTCTGCGCGGCCGACCTGTGCTGCGACTGTTTCAGCGGCATCAGCCCCTGCTGCTGAAGGGGAAAGGGGTGCGCCTTTGGCTAAGAACAGCTTTTGCCTTGCCTTTTCTTCCATGGCGACGGCCCTGTCGGTCGCCGTTCTGTTTTTAACGGGAATTTTTCCGCTTGGGACTTTTGCCCTGCCGGCTCTCGCGGGCGTTTTTTTGATCGGCGTGGTCGCGGAATGTGGGTACAGGTGGGCATGGGCGGTCTATTTCGCCGTTTCCGCGCTGTCTTTTCTGACGGCCGGGGACCGGGAGGCCGTCCTCTTTTTTATCCTTCTGTTCGGGTACTACCCGATTCTGAAATCCGTGATGGAATCCAAGTTCCGCCGCCCGGCCCGGATTCTGCTGAAACTCCTGGCCTTCAACGCCGCGGCCGTCCTGGAGTTTAAGCTGGCGGTCTGGCTGCTCGGCGTCCCGAAGGAAAGTTTTTTCCTTTTCGGCCGGTATGTTCCCGGGCTTTTTCTGATTCTCGGGAACGCGGTGTTCGTCGTCTATGACTATGCCCTGTCCCTTCTGGCGGTGTCCTACTGGAAGAAGGTGCACCCCGTGCTGCAAAAGTGGACAAGGCGTCCATGACAAGACCCTGTTTTGCGGTCGCGCGATTTTGTCGTCAGCATAAAGCGCCCCCGCTGCTCTGTGGCAGAGCGGCGGGGGCATCGCAGTCAGGCCGGCCGGTTTACTTTTGCAGGATTTTCTTCAGGTCCCCGTCCGGCGTGCCGATCGGGGTGATTTGGAACTGCCTGACCAGATAGTTCAGCACGTTGGGGGAAAGGAACGCGGGCAGCGTGGGGCCGAGATAGATGTTCCGGATGCCGAGGGCCAGCAGCGAGAGCAGGATGCAGACCGCCTTCTGCTCGTACCACGAGAGCACAATCGACAGCGGCAGGTCGTTCACGCCGCAGCCGAAGGCCTTGGCCAGCGCCGTGGCGACGGTCACGGCGCTGTACGCGTCGTTGCACTGGCCCATGTCCATCAGGCGGGGCAGGCCGGCGACCGTGCCGAGGTCCAGGTCGTTGAAGCGGTATTTGCCGCAGGCCAGGGTCAGCACGATGCTGTCCTTCGGGGTTTTCTCGACGAATTCGGTGTAGTAGTTGCGCCCCGGCTTGGCGCCGTCGCAGCCGCCGACAAGAAAGATGTGCCTGACCGCGCCGGATTTGATGGCGCCGACCACTTTGTCCGCCACGGAGAGCACGAAACCGTGGCCGAAGCCCGTCGTGACCTGCGTCCCGCCGTTGATGCCGGTTTCCGCGTGCTTTTCCGGGTAGCCGCCCAGTGCCAGCGCCTTTTGAATCACCGGCGTGAAGTCCTTCTCCCCGCCGATATGCACCATGCCGGGGTACGCGACCACGCCGGTCGTGAAGACGCGGTCGCGGTAGCTGTCTTTGACCGGCATCAGGCAGTTTGTGGTGAACAGGACCGGCGCGGGAAGATTCGCGAACTCCTTCTGCTGGTTCTGCCAGGCGGTGCCGAAGTTGCCCTTCAGCTGCGGGTAGGCTTTCAGCTTCGGGTAGGCGTGGGCGGGCAGCATCTCGCCGTGGGTATAGACGTTGACGCCCCTGCCCCTGGTCTGCTCCAGCAGCAGGTACAGGTCGTGCAGGTCGTGGCCGGAGACCACGATGAACGGCCCTTTCTCGACGGCCAGGGGAACCGTCGTCGGCGTCGGCGTGCCGTAGGATTCGGTGTTGGCGCGGTCCAGCAGGGCCATGCACTTCAGGTTGACCTTGCCGGTTTTCAGCACCAGCGGGAGCAGCTCCTCCGCGCCGGCGTCTTCGCCGACGGCGGCGAGGCCCTCGTAGAACCAGCGGTCGACCTCCTTGTCAATATAGCCGAGCACCCGCGCGTGGAACGCGTAGGCCGACATGCCGCGCAGGCCGAACAGAATCAGGCACTTCAGCGAGCGGATGTCTTTATCGCCGCCCCACAGGCGCCCCATGTCGTACTCGAGGGAACGGCCGCTCCCCGGGGCGAGCTTTTCCGTTTCCGCACGGACCGCTTCGGTGCGGCGGCGCACGGCTTCACTGTCGAAATTCACATTGGTCACGGTCGTGAACAGCCCTTCGACCATCGCGCGGTCTGCGGACGGCCCGGGGGTCCTGCCCTTTGCGGCGCGGGCCAGGCCGATCAGCGCGCCGGTCAGCTCGTCCTGCAGCAGCGCCGTGTCCCGCTGCTTGCCGCAGACGCCCTGCGCGCCGGTGCAGCCTTTGCATCCGGCCGTCTGTTCGCACTGGAAACAAAACATCGAATCCATTTTTCCCTCTCCTTCGCTTCAGTCTATTCTTCGGTTTTAATCACGGAAGCGGGGCAGTTTTCCTCCGCTTCTTTCGCAGCCCTGCGGCTTTCTTCGT
>DHOB01000037.1:8967-9444 GCA_002409675.1 Ruminococcaceae bacterium UBA5401 | reverse complement strand
GTCTGGGTGCAGAGCCCGCACCCGATGCAGCCGGAACGGTCAATCGTGACTTTCATTTTGCTTCTCCTTTCTCATCGGTCTGCGGAAACACGACGACAAGAAGCATCTTAAAGGCTTCCTGGGCGAAAACGGCGTGTTCTTTCTTCGCCGGAATCACCAGGGCCTCGCCCGCCCCGATTTGGCAGCTTGCGCCGCCGACGGTGAACCGGGCGGTCCCTTCCAGCACGGTCGCCATCGCGTCGCCGTCGGAATCGTGTCTGCCGATTTCTTCGCCCTTGTCGAATGCGAACAGGGTGACGCTCACCGCCCGGTTCTGGGCCAGCGTTTTGCTGACGACCTGGCCGGGCATGGTCTGAACCTGCTCCGCCAGCTTCAAAACCTTTTCCCGCTCGATGTTTTTGATACTTTTGTTCTCCATGTCTTTTCCTCCTGTTCTTCCGCCGGCTGCCGCGCGGGGCGCGGCCGGGGCTTCGGCGG
>DHOB01000037.1:8465-8706 GCA_002409675.1 Ruminococcaceae bacterium UBA5401 | reverse complement strand
TCTTTCGGCTGTATTGTACTATACTGAAAGCGGCAAGTCTGTTGTATTTACAACGTAAAGGAGAAAAGATGAAAAAATATCTGCAGTTTTTGGGCGGGACGCCCCTGTTCAAGGGAATCCGGCAGGAGGATCTGCCGGCGATGCTCCGCTGCCTGCAGGCGCGGCGGGCCGTTTACGCAAAGCGGGAGGTCGTGCTGCTGGAAGGCCGGCCCGCCAGGGAGGTCGGCATGGTGCTTTCGGG
>DHOB01000037.1:4944-8239 GCA_002409675.1 Ruminococcaceae bacterium UBA5401 | reverse complement strand
AACCTGTTTGCGGAGTCCTATTCCTGCGTCCGGGCAAAAAGCCTCCCCGTCTCGGTCATCAGCACTGCGGAAAGCGAAATCCTGTGGATCGATTACCGGCGCACCGTGACGACGTGCTCCTCGGCCTGCCGGTTCCACACCAGGCTGATTGAAAACATGCTGGCGATTCTGGCGTCCAAGAACATCCTGCTCAGCCGCAAAATCGAGCACCTCTCCAAGCGGACGACGCGGCAGAAGCTGTGGGCCTATCTCTCCGACCAGGCGTCGCTGCGCGGCGCGCGCGAATTTGATATCCCCTATAACCGGCAGGAGCTGGCCGATTACCTGTGCGTCGACCGCAGCGCCCTGTCGGGCGAGCTGGGCAGGATGCAGAGGGACGGCATCCTGCGCTTCCGCCGCAGCCATTTTCTGCTGCTGAAAAAGACGGGCGGCGGCTCCGGAGCGCCCTTGCCGCGGGACGGCAAAAAATCCCCCGCCGCAGAATGAAACTGCAGCGGGGGAAAAGGGGAAGGGAGCGCGGATTTTAAAGGCTGCGAAGGCTCAGAACCCGGCTTTCCGAAGGGCCTGGTCGATGTCGCCGATGATGTCCTGCGTGTCTTCCAGGCCGACGCTGAAGCGGAAGAATCCGCCGTGGAACTTTTCCGGATACAGGTACTGGCGCTCGTCGTCCGCGCCGATGAGCACGATCAGGCTTTCGTCATGGCCGAGCGAAACGGCGGAAGTGATGACCCGCAGATAACTGACGAAGCGGTTGTGCGCGTCCGTGTCGCCCTTCAGGCCGAACGCGATCATCCCGGAGTATCCGTTTTTCATCTGTTTGGCTGCGGTCGCGTGCCCCGGGTCGCTTTCCAGGCCCGGATAGGCGACGAAGCGCACGGCGGGGCTGTCCTTCAGGTACTTGGCGACGGCGAGCGCGCTTTCGCTGTGCTGCCGCATCCGGAGCGGCAGCGTGACCGCCCCGCGCATGATCAGCCACGCGTTGAACGGGCTGATGGCGCCGCCCAGGTTCACCATGGCCTGCAGGCGAATCTGGTCGAGCAGTTCCTTTTTGCCGGAGACCGCGCCGCCGAGGGCGTCGCCGTGCCCGTTGATGTATTTCGTCAGGCTTTCGACCGTAAGGTCCGCGCCGAGCTCCGCGGGCCGCTGCAGGTAGGGCGAGGCGAACGTGTTGTCGACCGAGAACAGGATGCCCTTCTCGTGCGCGATTTTTGCGATTGCGGCGATGTCGCTGATGCCGATGGTCGGGTTCCCCGGCGTTTCGATATGAATCAGTTTGGTGTTCGGCCGGATTGCCGCGCGCACCGCCTCGGGGTCGGAGGTGTCCACCAGCGTGGCCTCGATGCCGTATTTGTTCTTCAGGTGCTCGGTCAGCAGCCGGTAGACCGCGATGTAGGTCACCTTGGAGGTGACGACGTGGTCCCCGGCCTTCAGGAACGTGAAGAAGATGCCGGAAAGGGCCGCCACGCCGGAGGCGAGCACGACGCTGTCCTCCGTTCCCTCCAGCGCGGCGATTTTCTGCTGCAGGTACTTCTGGTTCACGCCGCCGTTGCGGGTGTACAGGGCCTTGTCCGCGCTGCTCCAGTTCAGGTGGGTCGGGTCGTACGGCAGCTCGTAGCAGTTGCCCATCGTGATTGGCCGCTTGATTGCGCCGGTGTCTTTGTCCACGTCGTTGCCCGTGTGCACGGCGCGCGTCTTAAAACCGAATTCGGGTCCGTAATGCCGTTCAGCCATCTTTCTTTTCTCTCCTTTTGAAAGTCGCATTTGTGGTTTTGCCGCGGCCGCTCCGCCGCGGGGCGGCCGGCTTTCGCTGCTTTTGACCGGCTGGCAGGGTATGAAAAAAAGCCCATGGGTTCAACTGACCCATGAGCTTTCTGATGCCGTGCTTTTTATACGGCTATCCGACATCAAGAGCCACCGTCAATTCACCCGGAAACGCAGCGGAAAAAAGCGAATCATCCATGCCGGACATTCGCATTTCACCCTTACAGCCGAGGCCGCAAAGAAACTTTTTGAAAAGCATGGCATTCTCTCCCTTCCTGTGATTCCGTTCTGCCGCCGGCTTCCCGTTTCTCAGCGGCCCGGAAGCGGCGACAAAATAAATAGTATTTATATATGTTTTGGTTTTACCTGATTATAACACGGCGGGGCGAAAAGTCAAGGCATGGCGGGCAGAAAGCTGGACAAAATACAAAAGCCGGCCGGTTTCCGTTTAGAACTGAAAAATTCCGCGGCGATTTTTTAGGCGCTCAGGATATCTGCTTCCACAGTTCCAGCAGCCTGCGGTTCGCCCGGCTGTTGATGCGGCTGGCGGCCTGAAACTCGAACGGGCTCCCGTAAATTTCCGGGAACTCCCCGCACACGTCCATCCCGATGATTTTCTGCGTCCGCGCCACGATACGGAATGCCCTTTCAAACTGCTTCATCCGCAGAATCCCCTGGTCCCAGTTTGTTCTCGCTTCCTCTTCGCAGAACACGTCTTTGTCCACGGACAGATAGACCGGGTACCGGAGCGATTCGCCGAGCCGTTCATACCAGTTTTCACTCCCGGAAACAAGGCGGGCGGAGAAAACGGCCAGGTCCTTTCGGCCCGGCGGGCGGCCCGCCGCCGGGGAGCCGGCCCCGACCAGCACCATCTGCCGCAGGCGGGGGAGCCGTTCCGCGGCGTACCGGAGCCAGCTTCCGCAGGAAAGCAGCCCGCCGAAAGCCGGCCGCTGCATGTCGCCGTGGTGGTCAAACAGGACGAGGGCGAAGTCACTCCTGATTTTTTCCGCGAAAAAGAAGCTGACGTAGTGGTAGTTTCCGGAACCGAGAAACGCGAGCGCCCGCCCGTTCAGCCCTTTGAGCCGGCCCCGCAGGAGCTTCTGGGCCGGAAAGTCGCAGTACCCCCTCGTCCCGGCGGCGGAATCCACGCGGACCCACCGGAAGGCTTCGTTCCGGTAAAAATTCTGCGCCCGATAAACCTGGTCGAAGTCGAACAGCAGCAGCGAAGGTTTCATCAAATGCTCCGCGCCTTTCCACATTTTTGTCTTTGTATGCCGGCGCCCATGCGAAAAACGGCAGGGCCGCGAAGGCCCCGCCGTCTGCCTGCCGGTGCGCCGCCGGCGCTTTAAGCCCTCCGGCTGACTTTTTCGGCAATTTTCTGCTTCTCCTCGCGCTCTTTTTCCTCGCGCTTCGCGCAGCGTTCCTTCGCGTCGCTCTGGCTCCAGAGCTCCTGCGAGACCTTCGCCCATTCCTTTGCGGCGGGCACGCATTTTGCCGTAAGGGAATCGACGTCTTCGGGGTGCACGAGGTCGGT
>DHOB01000037.1:3291-4733 GCA_002409675.1 Ruminococcaceae bacterium UBA5401 | reverse complement strand
GGGCAGGGGCGGAGCTGGTTGTGGTTGAACGGCTGGTTGCGGCGGTACGCCATAAACAGCGGCGAACGGAGCGCCTCCAGCAGGGTCTTGTCTTTAATGTTGGAGTCGGCGTAATGGATGAACGCGCACGGTTCGATGTCGCCGTTCGCGTTGATATGCAGATAGGATTTTCCTCCCGCGATGCAGCCGTTCACATACTCGCCGTCGTTCCAGAAATCCATGGTGAAAATCGGCTTTGTCTCGCGGAATTTGCGGATTTGATGATACATGAATTTGCGCTGGTCCGCGGTCGCTATCAAATCCGGCACGGCGTCCGCGCCGACCGGGATGTAGGTGAAAATCCACGCGAACAGACAGCCCTGGCGAATCAGAAAGTCGAAGTATTCGTCGCTGCCGATCAGCTCGGCGTTTTTCCGCGTATAGCACAGGGAAGCGCCGAACGGCAGTTTCCTTTCCCGGAAGATCTTCATGGCCCTCATCACGGCCTGGTAGGT
Organism: Ruminococcaceae bacterium UBA5401; assembly: GCA_002409675.1. Classification (GTDB taxonomy): domain Bacteria; phylum Bacillota; class Clostridia; order Oscillospirales; family Acutalibacteraceae; genus Thermocaproicibacter. The sequence continues at coordinate 4,239 of DHOB01000037.1, read as the reverse complement.
GCCTTTGCCGCGGCGGAAATCGGTGTCCTTTTCATAGCCTTCAATGCTGATGGCCGGGACGAAGTTTTTCACGCGCAGCACGTCGTCCGCAAATTTTTCGTCGATCAGGGTGCCGTTCGTGAAGGCGAGGAAGGTGCAGTCGTTGTGCTTCTCGCACAGGCGGATGATGTCGTCCTTGCGAACGAGCGGCTCCCCGCCCGAAAGGATGTACATGTAGCTGCCCAGCTCTTTCCCCTGGCGGATGATATCGTCCAGCTGGTCGTAGGTGAGGTTGAGCTTGTGGCCGTATTCCGCCGCCCAGCATCCCGTGCAGTGCAGGTTGCAGGCGGAGGTGGGGTCCATCAGAATGGCCCACGGCACGTTGCAGTCGTATTTTTCGGAATTCTGCCCGAGGCGCTTGCCGCCCATAAAGTTGATGAGCATGTTCTCGAACGACTTTTTCCGGTATCCGGCGTCGATGTCCGTATAGACTTTCGTCATCAGACGGTTCCAGTTGTTGTCGGGATCCGTCATGGCTTCATTCAGCAGTTTGTAAGCCTTGTTGTGGCCCTCGTCCTTGTCGAATTTCTGCAGCCACCCCAGCAATTTCGGCACGTTGTTTTTCGGGTCGTTTTCCAAGTACCCCAGGGCTTTTTTCAGGCCGAAAAACTCCAGCTTATCCACAAAATTTCCCATAACTCATTCATCCTCTTTTCCCAGTTGATTCCGACAGAAAATTCTCATATTGCATGATTCATCAAAGCTGTCAGTCTAATCCTTCTATAAATCTTAGCACTTTTTTCTAAAATTGTATTTATACAATTTTCAAAAAGTGTCAGGTCTCCGGCCCCGCCGGTGCAGGTCCCGCCTGCGTTTCCGGGCTTTCGTCCGGATTCGGCCGGGAAAATCGCCGCCGTATTGTGGTATAATAAAAACGGCCGGCACACCGGGGCGGGGCAGAGGACCCTC
>DHOB01000037.1:2097-3135 GCA_002409675.1 Ruminococcaceae bacterium UBA5401 | reverse complement strand
GTGCCGGCGGCAGGCTTTCAGCCTGCCGGAAAAAGTGGATTTTAAGCCGGGAAGGGAGACCGAATCATGAAAGTTCTGTTGGTTAACGGAAGCCCGCACCAGAAGGGATGCACCTACACCGCCCTGGCCGAAGTGGCGAAGACCCTGCGGGAAAACGGGGTCGATTCCTCCATTTTTCAGCTTGGGACCAGGCCGGTGCACGGCTGCATCGCATGCGGAAAATGCGCGGAATCGGGGAAATGTGTTTTTGAGGATGACTGCTGCAACGAGCTGCTCGGCCGGATGCAGCAGGCCGACGGCATCGTGGTCGGCTCGCCCGTCTATTACGGCGGGCCGAACGGCGCGCTGTGCGCCGTGCTGGACCGCGTCTTTTACTGCGGCGCCCGGACCCTGGCCGACAAACCGGCCGCCTGCGTGGTGAGCTGCCGCCGCGGCGGGGCGAGCGCGGCGTTCGACCGGCTGAACAAATACTTTATGATGAGCAACATGCCGGTCGTCACGTCGCAGTACTGGAACTGCGTGCACGGCAACACGGCCGACGAGGTGCGCCGCGACCTGGAAGGGCTGCAGACCATGCGGACCCTGGCGCGCAACATGGCCTGGATGCTGCAATCGATTGAAAAGGCGAAGCTCGGCGCCCCCAGGCGGGAGCCGTGGATTGCGACGAACTTCATCAGAGAATAAAAGCGGGGCGGGCATTGCGGATGAACGAAAAACAGGATGCGAAAAAACGCCCGGGCCGCCTCCGGTCGCTGTGGGCCGGGCGGCGGCCAAAAGACAGTCCCCGCGCGGGAGGTGACTCTGCAAAAGTGCGGATGCGGTATGTCTTTACCGGCTGCGTCCAGGGGGTCGGTTTCCGCTACAGGGCCTATCACGCGGCGAATTCACTCGGCCTGACCGGCTGGGTGCGCAACGAGTTCGACGGCAGCGTGACCCTGGAGGTCCAGGGCGGCCGGTCCTCGATAGACGCGATGCTGGGCATGATAGAAAACAGCCCGTATATCGAAATCGACGACATCAGATCCAGGGAGATTCCCG
>DHOB01000037.1:0-1821 GCA_002409675.1 Ruminococcaceae bacterium UBA5401 | reverse complement strand
GCGGTTCCATGCCTGCGGACGGCCGCCCCCGCGTCCGCCGCGTCGGGCGGCGGGGCGGCCCTGCTGGCCGACGAGGACCTTGCGGACGGCGTTCATTATTCGGAAGAAGCCCTCTCGGATTTTGCGGGAAAGCAGGGCTACCGCCTCCGGCTCAACCATCTGGAGGTGAATCCTTCCGCCGGGGGCCTTCACATCCTCGCCGCAAAGGCCGGGGATACGGTCAACGCGCTGGAGACCGTTGACAGCCAGGCCCAGAGGGAGCTCGCAAAGGGCAACAAAATCGTGGCGGGAATCAACGCGGATTCCTTCGACATGGACTACGGCAGCAACCGGGGGATTCTGATTCAGAACGGCAGCATCCTGACCAGCCAGCCGTACAGCGCCTATACCACGGACCAGCCGGCGTTTTTCGTCGACCGGCAGAACGGGGCCCATATCGGTCCTCTGCGCGTGGGGGGCGAAATTCAAATCGGGTCCGGCTACAAAGCCGAGACGGACCTTGTGAACCGGAACCATTTCTGGGGCCCGGCGGGGTACAAGTCGCCCGTGAACTCCACCCGGCTGTACACCGCCGCGCTCATGGCGGACCACAGGATGGTCCACGGGACCGGCGCTCCCCCCGCCGAGCAGGCGTACGCGCTGATTCAGCTCAGGGACTACGACGGGAATCTCCATGTCGGCAGCACGTATAAAGGGCAGGTCGTTCTGACTTATGCGTCGGCGGGTTTCACCTTCCCGAAGGACTGCGTCGTCTATGCCGGCTACGGCACGAAAGCGGCGCAGGTAAAGGCCCTGACCGCGGGGATGGACGTCACGCTGACCTATCACCTCTATACCGGCGGCTATACGCAGAATCCGGACGGCACGCTGAAGGACCGCGGCACCCAGGCGGACGACGTCGTCACGGCCGTGAACAGCTTTCAGCTCCTGGCCAGGGGCGGCGCGCTGAACCACGCCGTCGTGGACTCGGTCGGAACGGATAAGCGGGCGAGGACGGTCATCGGCATCACCGGGGCGGGCATCGTCCATATCGTCACGGTTTCCGAGCCCGGCCCGAAATTTTCGGCGAGCGAAGGCGCCACGATGAAAGACATCGCCAACTACATGCTGACCAGCCTGAACTGCAGGGACGTCGTCAATATGGATGGCGGCGGCTCCACCGATATGATTGTCAGAAATGCCGGGGACGGCCGGCTGAAGACCGTCAACTACCCGACCGAGGGGAAGCCGAGGAAGGTCTCCGATTCGCTCCTGATTGCCAGCGACCGGGCGCTGCCGGGCTCGCGGAGCTATTTGTCCGACACCACGGCCGACATGACGGTCGACGGCCCCTATACTTTTAAAATCACCAGCGGGTCGAAGCCTTCCTTTGCCATGGGGACGCCGGGGATTTTCAGCGTGCGGCTCGTCAAACGGCAGGGCAGCGACTATTTTTACCAGGTGACTCCGACCGGGGCGCCCGGGCAGCAGGCCGGCGTCTATGTCAACGGCGGGCCGAGACTGCTGGTCCTGACGGTCGGCGGCTCCGCCGAGACCGCGGTCGTCAGCGACACCACGGCCCCGTTCACGGTCCGGCAGGGGGGCCAGTACCAGTTCAAGCTGACGTCGGCGCTCAGGCCGCAGCTTGTGGCGGGTTCCCCCAGTTTTTCGGTCTCTTTTGCGAAGCGCGAGGGCAGCCGCTGGTATTTTAAGGTCAGGGCCGTGGGCAGACCCGGCCAGGGCTGCGGCTTTTATATCAACCGCGCGGCGAAGCCGGTGGCGGTCGGCTCCATCAAATAGCCGGGCGGTTTTCATGAAGATCGCGATTGTGACCGGCGCGTC
>DHOB01000061.1:490-5913 GCA_002409675.1 Ruminococcaceae bacterium UBA5401 | reverse complement strand
GGCTCGAATGCCGTTTAGCTGGATGACAGCTCTCGGGGGTGCGGGGGGGACGTTTTAGGGCCCCGCCCGCCGGGAGGTAACAGTCCCCCCGCGCGTACTTTGCCTACTTTCGGACAAGACCGAAAGTAGGGGCCTGTCCGGCCTGAGGACGGTCTGAAATAAAACTTTAAAATCAGAAAAGTCTGATTTATAAGAACAAAACTACAGCTATAAAAACTCCCGGAGCGTTTTTCATGCACTTCGGGAGTTGTCTTATCCTGTCCCGGCAAAGCAGGCTTTTAATTTTCGCCGTTCCCCACGCCGGGCCGGTGATGCGGCGTCACACCGCCGGGAGTTGTCTTATCCTGTCCCGGCAAAGCGGGCTTTTAATTTTCGCCGTTCCCCACGCCGGGCCGAAACCGGCTCTGCCGGCGGGCCGGTGATGCGGCGTCACGCCGCGGGGATGGTTTCGCCCTTCTCGAAGCGGGCCAGAACGTCGAACACGTCGTCCAGACTGCTTTTTGCGATGTCGCCGCAGACGGCGCCGTTTTTCACGGCCGTCAGGCGGCGCTCCCCGTCGGCGTAGAAGGCCACGGTGTCCGCGCCGGTTTTGTCGAAGTAGCGGTACTCGACGGTCGCCGCGGGCTGCCCGGAGGGCGCTTTCTGCGGCTCGGCGAAAATCGTCAGGCCGATCAGCTTCTGGTAAAAGTTCTGGTAGTTGCCGTCGTACTTCAGTGTTTTTCCGCCGTCGCCGGTCACGGTGTAGGTGTAAGTTTTCCGGCTGCCGGAGGAGGCCGAAGAGGAAGAGGCGGGTTTTTCTCTGCGCGAAACGAGGATTTCATGCGTCTCCGTGCCGCGCGTGATTTTGACGGACTGCACGGTTTCGATGTCGGGGAGGTAAATCAGCTTGCTGCGCAGGTCCAGCAGATTCTGCTCCGCCCACGGCGCGACCTTGTCCTGCGTGACCGTGTAGACCACGTCCACGCCGTCCAGCATGGCGGGGTAGCTGCTCCCCGTCTTTGCGCCGAGCAGGAGGCGGTAGGACTTTCTGTTCACCGTGAATTCCGCGACGGCCGACGGCCTGTCGAGGCCGTACTTCTTCAGCGCCGCCGCATCGGGGCGCACGGCCTCGACCGTATCGGCGGTCAGGCTTTCCAGCGCGGTCTCCAGCGCGTTCAGCTTGTCGGCGTCCGCCTCATAGGCAGCCGGCTGCGTGATGGCCAGCCCGCTGCCCGTTTTCTCGAACCGCACGGGCTTCGGGAAGTTTGCGCCGCTCAGCGAAATCTGCGTGAAATCGTACCCGCCGGCCGCCGCATCCGACGCGGAAGAAGAGGAAGAGCTTTCCGGAACCGCGAGGATTTCCTTGCTGACGAAGTACGTTTTGTCCTCCAGCAGCCCCTGGTCGACGGAGACGACGTAGACGTTGTTCGAGTTCTCGCCGCACATGTAGTACGCCGAGGCGTCGGTCGCGGTCTGGCCGCCGATTTTATAGCTGAAGCTGGAGCCGTCCTTGAAGCGCACCTCGACCGAGGCCTGCGGGTCCGCCAGGCCGTACTCCTGCAGGCTGCTCACGGCGCCGAGGTTTTTCGTCGCCACAAGGCTGAAGCCGTTCTTCACCACGGATTCCGTCGCGCTGGTGTTGATGGGGCAGCCTTCCAGCCCGCTCACGGTGTAGGTGACGGAAGACGCCGCCGAAGAAGCCGAAGACGAGGCCGCCGGGGAAGAGGACGCGGCCGATTTGGGCGCGGGCACCAGCGTGTAGCTGCCCTTTTTGTTGGTGACTTTCATGGAGGCGACGTCCTGGTCCTTTTTAGAGACCAGCTCCAGCCCCGGGCTGGAAGAAGCCGCCGAAGAGCTTTCCCCGCCGCCCGGGCTGCGCGAGAGCGCGAACGCCGCCCCGCCGAGCACGGCGGCGCACACGGCGGCGACAATCAGATTTCTGGTGCTGCTTTTCATGCTTAGAGCGCCCTCCTCTTGTGGTGGACGACGATGCCGGCGACCGCCACGGCCAGCGGAATCAGAAGGGTGAAGATTCCCAGGCCGAGGAAGCGGGCCTGCGCAGCGTTCATCAGGATGTCCTGCGGGTTCAGCACGGTGCTCTGCGTCTCCACCTTGGTGTCTGTGCCGGAAAGCCCCGTCCCGTACCGGGTCAGGTCCACGAAATAGGAGCCGTTGCTGAACGTGCTGCTGTCGATCGCCCCGGCCGAAAACATCATCGTGGAGCCGAACAGCATCACGTTGGCGCGGCGGGCCTTGCCGCCCGCCTGCACGGACTGCTGCGAAAGGGCCGCCATGCTCTGCGCGGCGGTCTGCGGGTTCTGCGCGCTTTTCTCGTTTTTATAGAGATAGGCCGTCTCGCTGGATTTGACCAGCGTGTAGGTCGTGCGGCTGTTGTTGTTTTCAAACGTGGTTGTCACCGGGCAGGCGTTCGGCACGAAGAAAAAGTCGTACCCGTTCTTCGAGCCGCCCAGGTCCAGGTCCGACTGCACCTCCCCCAGCAGATACAGCGGGTTGTTGGCCGCGTACTTCTGCGCGTCGGTCTCCAGCACGGCGGTGTCGGTCTGCGCCTTCAGGCCCCATTCCTCCAGGAACGACGCGAACTTCGGCAGGCTCGGTTCGCCGGGCGAGGCGGTGACCAGCAGCGAGCGGTCGCCCGCCAGGCTCTGGTCTTTGAGGAAGTTCTCCAGCTTCGTGATCTCCTCGTCCGTATAGTCCTTCGTCGGGCAGCCGAGGATGACCAGCTGGGCCTTGGCCGGGACTTTGTCCGTAATCAGGTTGAAGTCCTTCGTCTCGAACCCGTTGTTCTGCAGGACCTTCTTCACGGTCGTGACGTCCATCTTTTCGCTGTGGCCCGTGTCGAACGCCGCAATCGGCAGCACGTCCGAAATCACGGCGTTCAGCGCCGAGGCGAAGGCCGAGTCCACGTTGGAGAGGGTCGTGCTGCTGGTGTAGTCGCTGCTGTACTGCTGCTGGAACAGGTCGCCGTCCAGCGAGAGCGCGCGGTGGCGCTTGTCGCTGCTGACGACCACCGAGCCGGCCTGCAGCCCGTCGCTCTTGTATTTGGAGGCGAAGTCCGGGTTCTTGTCCAGGTCGCGGTATTCCACCTTGATTTTCGGGTTGCGCTCGGCGATTTTCTCCGCGATGGTGCCGACCTGGCTGTAGTCGTAGCCGCTCGCTCCGCTTTCGCTCTGCACCTGGTTGCTCTCCACCTGCTGCCTGGTCGCGCAGATGGTGACGGTGACCGGGATTTTGACCTTGTCGACGATTTTGCCGGCCTCTTCGCTCAGGCTGTTGGAGCCGGTCTTGGTCAGGTCCGCGTTCATCGACGGGAAGCGGTCGCTCAGCATCCCGACGACCACGTTCAGCAGCACCACGGCGGCGATAAAAACCGCTGTGAAGGCCGTGGCGGCCGAGCCGTGCCTGAATTTTTGTTTTTTATAGAACGGCGCCTTTTTCGGCGCGGAGGCCGCCTGCTTTTTGTCGGATTCCCCGGCTCCGGGCTTGCTTTCCGCCGCCTGCGCCGCGGGCTCTTTCTTCAGCTCTTCAGAGGGCTGGTCTCCGGCGCCCGTTCCGCTCTGGGGCTTGTTTTCCTGATTCATGTCTTTCTTCCCCCTTAGCTCCATCTTTTACTTTCCAGCTTGCGGGCGGTCAGAAACAGGAACACCGCGGCCACGCTCAAAAAGAACACGGTGCCCGAAACGCTGAAAACCCCTTTGGTAAACGTCTGGTACCGCGAATCGAACGAAATCCACGTAAGCAGTTTGGAGAGAAAATCGTTGTTCACGCTCCCGGCGAGGTTCCCGACCAGAAGCAGCAGCAGCGAAACGCCGAAGGTCGAGATGGCCGCGACCATCTGGCTCTGGGTCAGGGACGAGATGAAGATGCCCACGGCGATCATCGCCGCGCCGTACAGCAGCGAGCCGACGACGGTGCCGAAAATCCGGGGCCAGTCCGGCGAGGAGAAGAACGAGATGACCACGGCGGGAATCAGGCTCGCGCCCAGCGCGATGGCGAACACGAGAAACGCCGCGAGAAACTTGCCGAACACAATGGCGCCCACGCCGACCGGCGCGGTCAGCAGGCCCTGGTCGGTCTTGTTGCGCATCTCTTCGCTGAAGCTGCGCATCGTCAGAATCGGCAGCAGAATCATCATGCACCAGGTGAACAGCGAGCTGTAGATGGTCGGGATAAAGGAGGAAGAGAGGGTCATCAGGACCTGCATGTAGGAAATCCCGAAGAAAAAGAGCAGCACGCCCGTGAACACGTACCCGATGGGGGAGAGATAGTAGCTTTTCAGTTCCTTGACGCAGATGGCCTTCAAGCGCGGTCGCCGCCTTTCGCAGAAAGTTGCACCTGGGCGTTGTCGCTCAGGTAAGTGGAGCCGGTCAGGCGCAGGAACACGTCTTCCAGCGAAAGCTCGGAGCCCGTCATGCCCAGGATGGGCCAGCCGCGCTTGGCGGCGATGCCGAACAGCGGCCGCCGCAGCTCGGCCCCGCCGCGGCCGTCCACCTCATACTCCCAGACGCCCGGCTCCTTCTCGCCGAAGTTGCGCACGTGCGTGACGCCGTGGATGCCCTCCAGCGCCTGCTGCACCTGCTTCGGTGCGCCCTCCAGCCGGACGACCACCTTCTGCTCGCCGGCCTGGCCGTGCTCCAGCTCGTAGGGGGTGCCGTCCGCCGCGAGCCTGCCGCGGTTGATGATGATGATGCGGTCCGCCACGGCCTGCACCTCCGGCAGGATGTGCGAGCTGAGCAGGACCGTGTGGTCCTTGCCCAGGCTTTTGATCAGGTTGCGGACCTCGATAATCTGCTTGGGGTCCAGGCCGACCGTCGGCTCGTCCAGAATCAGGGCCGGCGGGTTGCCCACCAGCGCCTGTGCCAGCCCCACGCGCTGGCGGTAGCCTTTTGAAAGGTTCGCAATCAGCCGGCCGTACACGCTGCCGATGCGCACGAGGGTGCAGATTTCCTTCAGGTGCTTTTCCCTCGGGAGCGTGACCTTTTTCAGCTCGTAGACGAAGTTCAGGTACTCCCCGACGGTCATGTCCGGGTAAAGGGGCGGAATCTCCGGCATATAGCCGATCAGCTTCTTGGCCTCGTTCGGCTCGTCGAGTATGCTGTGCCCGCCCACCGTCACGGAGCCGGAGCTTGCGGAAATGTAGCCCGTGATGATGTTCATGGTGGTGGATTTGCCCGCGCCGTTCGGCCCCAGAAACCCGACCACCGTGTGCTCGCCCACGGAGAAGCTGATGTTGTTCAGCGCCACATTTTCCCCGTATCGCTTCGAGAGGTTCTTCACCTCTATCATTGAGACATCCCTCCTGTCATCGGTCCGAACAATTCCTATCTATTTTAGCAACCAAAACGGTTGAAGATGTAAACATTCCTTTAAATCTTTCCCCATGTTTTGTAAAACATGCCGGCAGGCGGCGTGTCGCCGCAGGCACC
>DHOB01000061.1:0-320 GCA_002409675.1 Ruminococcaceae bacterium UBA5401 | reverse complement strand
CCGCAGGCACCGGCCCGGCGTGGGGAGCGGCGGGAACCGAAAGCCTTCTCTGCCGGGACGGAAAAGGGAAACTCCCGACAGCGTGTCGCCGCGGGCACCGGCCCGGCGTGGGGAACGGCGAAAATAAAACGCCCGCTTTGCCGGGACAGTTAAAGAAATCTCCCGAAGAAAAGTTTTCCACGTTATAGCCTTTTCCAGTGGAAAGTCCCTGCACCCGGCAAACGCTTTCGAGCAATCCCTTTTATCGGGCAAAAATGCCCCCGATTGCAACCCCCGTCGTCCATGGGAACCGCCCGGCGGGTCGGATGTTGCCTAACTTC
>DHOB01000024.1:339-3923 GCA_002409675.1 Ruminococcaceae bacterium UBA5401 | reverse complement strand
GCCGAAAATATCCCGCGCCTCTTTCGGAATCACAACCGGCCCTTTCTCGCCGCCCTTCACCGTCCATGCGTTCCTGCCGTTCGGAGCGGCCATGGCGCCTCACATCCTTAAAGTATGATTAGTATGAAATGTAGTACATATCATAACACGCGGCCCGCCTCCCGTCAATGGAAAATACGGGGAGCGGCCCAAAATATCCGCGCGGCCGCGGCTCCGCCCGGAAGAAAGCCCGACGCCAAGGGGCGTCCCCGTTCAAAGAGCGTCCCCGGCCGTATACAAATTGTTTTATCTGCGCAATAAAATACTGTGTGTTTTCATAAAATCCGCTCAATGCCGAAGCGCGCGGAAAATCTCGTCCAGCGAAAAATCCGCGCGGCAGATTTTGTCGTCCGCCGCGCCGTAGTACAGCAGGACCCCGTCCCCGTCCCGGACGCAGCCGCAGGTGAACACGGCGCTGCCGAAAAAGCCCCGCTTCTCGTACTCCGCCTCGGGCCGGAGGAGCGGCTCTTTCGTCCACGCGAGGACCTTTTCGGGGTTGTCGCGGTCCAGCAGCATCGCGCCCAGACAGTAGCGGCTGCGGGCGTCGGCCGCGTGGTAAAATTCCACCCAGCCCTTCTCCGTGAGGAAGGGCACGGCGCCCCCGCCGACCTTCAGGCCGCCCCACCCGAGGCCGGCGCCGGAGAAGAGCGGGCGCTGCCGCCCCCAGGAGACCAGGTCGGGGGATTTGCAGATCCATATCTGCGGCGCGCCGAACTCGGGGCAGGCGGGCCGGTTGAGCGCGTAATACAGCCCGCCGATTCTGGCGGGGAAAATCGCGGCGTCCTTGTTTTCCGGCGCGAAGATGAGGCCCAGCCGCTCGAACCGGCGGAAGTCCCGCGTGCGCATCAGGCCGACGGCCGGGCCGCGGGCGCTGACCGCCGTGTAGCAGATGTAGTAGTCCCCCGCAATCCGCGTCACGCGGGGGTCCTCCATGCCCCAGCTCTCCTCCTCCGTTTCGGGGAAGGCCATCGGCTGCTCGTCCACCTTGAAGCGGATGCCGTCCGAAGAGCGGGCGAGGCGCAGGTGCGAGAAAGACGTGAGGCACACGACCCCGCGCGCGCCGGATTTGCGCAGGACGGTGCGCCCGTCGGAAAAATCCAGCTCGGGGTGTTCGCTCCTGAGCAGGCGGAGCAGTTCCATCCGCAGGCCGGTCCCGCGCCGTTTCATCACGGGGACCGCCACTTCTTTCCGCGGGTCCCCGGCCGATTCGGCGACCCGGCAGACCAGCAGAATCTGGTCCCCGAACCGGCACGCCCCGCAGTTGAAGATTCCCCGCACGCACAGGCCCGGCCGGCTCGGCTTTACGTCCCGGACGGTTAAAAGCGGATTTTCCGCGCATCGCATCATGGTAAAAACAGTTCCTTCTTCCGGTGATTTTGAGGGCCGGAGACACGTGCCGTGCCCCGGTTCTTATCCTGCCCCTATGATAGCGAAAGATTTGCGGGAATACAAGCCTTTCTCCTTGCGAAATCCAAAACGCGACGGTATAATGACAGGAGGAGCGGGGCGCGGATGCGCCCGCCGCTCCGGCGGGAGGGAAAACGAAGCGATGAGGACGATTTATCTTGCCGGCGGGTGCTTCTGGGGCGTGCAGAAGTACTTCGACCAGTTCGACGGGGTCCTGCAGACCGCCGCGGGCTATGCGAACGGGAACACCGGAGCCCCGAAGTACGGGCAGCTTAAAGACACCGGCCACGCCGAGACGGTCAGAATCCTGTACGACGAGAGCAAAATTTCGCTGGCCGGCCTGCTGGACCGGTACTTCCGGGTGATCGATCCGTTCTCGGTGAACCGGCAGGGGAACGACGCCGGGACCCAGTACCGCACGGGCATCTATTCCGAAGACCCGGCGGCGCTTGCGGAAGTCCGCGCGTACGTCCGGCGGGCGGAGCGGAAGCTCGGCAGGCCGGTGGCCGTCGAGGTCGGGCCGCTCAAAAACTTCTGCCCCGCCGAGGAGTACCACCAGAAATACCTGGAGAAGCACCCCGGGGGATACTGCCACATCGCCCCGCGGTTCTTCAAAAAGAAGGAATAAGGGCCTTTCGGGGCCGGCGAACGGATTTTGAGAAAAGAGGCTTTTCTGAATTATGAATCAGGCGCAGTTGGAGCGGATCCGCAGCGGAAAAGGCTTTCTGGCCGCTCTGGACCAGAGCGGGGGCAGCACCCCGAAGGCGCTGGAGGCCTACGGCGTGCCGCGCGACGCCTATTGCAGCGAGGAAGAGATGTTCGACCTTGTCCATCGGATGAGGACGCGGGTGGTGACCAGCCCGGCCTTTTCGTCGGAGCACATCCTCGGCGCCATCCTGTTCGAGCAGACGATGGACCGCACGGTGGAGGGGATGCCGACGGCCGACTACCTCTGGCGGAAGAAGGGCGTCGTCCCGTTCCTCAAAGTGGATAAGGGCCTTGCCCGGGAGGAGGACGGCGTGCAGCTCATGAAGCCGATTGCCGGGCTGGACGCGCTGCTGAAGCGGGCGGCCGCGCGGAACATCTTCGGCACGAAGATGCGCTCCGTGATAAGAAGGGCGGACCCCGCCGCCGTCCGCGGAATCGCGGACCAGCAGTTCCGGTACGCCCGGCAAATCGCCGCGGCGGGCTTTCTGCCCATCGTCGAGCCGGAGGTCGACATCTTCAGCCCCGACAAGGCGGAGGCGGAAAAGCTCCTGAAGGCGGAGATTCTGCGCCATCTGGACGCGCTGCCCGAGGGCGCCGGCGTGATGCTGAAACTTTCCCTTCCCTCGCAGGACGGCTTTTACGCGGAGCTGATTGCCCATCCGCGCGTGGTCCGCGTGGCCGCCCTTTCGGGCGGGTACGGCCGCGAAGAGGCCGACGAGCGCCTGCGCAGGAACCCCGGGATGATTGCGAGCTTCTCCCGCGCGCTGCTGAACGGCCTTTCCGTGCACCAGACCGACGGGCAGTTCAACGCCGCGCTGCGCGCTTCCGTCGAAGAAATCTATCGGGCTTCCATCACTTAAAACGGCCGGCAGAGCCGGCTTCGCCCCGCCGTAGGACGCGCAGGGAATATGAAAGCTTATTTTGGCGGGACAGTCAAAGACAGCTCCCGGGGAACAGCACCTCGGGAGCATCTCTTTTCCGTCTTTCCGTCCCGGCAGACAAATCGCCGATTTTTGCCGTTCCCCGCGTCCGGGCCGTGCGTGCAGGCTCAGCCTGCTTGACAATCTGGGAAAAAGAGGTATAATCTGGTTGTGGGCACATAAAAAGGTGCAATGCAGGAACGGGTGGTGACACACCCGCCCCCTGCATACGGAGGCGCACCCTCCATATGCAACCGAAAGCTCGGCACATTGCGTTCCTATTATACCGCCTGTTTTTCGATTTGTACAGGGGGATTGCGTGGGGGCGCGGTGGCCTTGTTGGCGCTGCGTTATGGATGTGAGAATCCGTGACGCGGCGCCTTTTGTGCTGCCCGCGGGCGAGCGGCCGTGCAACTTTGTATCCCCCGATACGATTGTGCCGGCCGCCCGTCTTTTCTGCGGCAAGTTGCCGCCGCCACCGGCCCGCCGTTCAGAACGAAGCGAATCGAA
>DHOB01000024.1:0-141 GCA_002409675.1 Ruminococcaceae bacterium UBA5401 | reverse complement strand
TCTTGCTAAACGGGAGCTGTCTTTGACGGTCTCGGCAAGCAAAGTCCGCGGCAAACCCATGGAGGCGTGAACCTGCCCCGGCCGCAGCTTCCCGGTGCAAAAGAGGGTAAAAAAGTTTCTCTGCGCCAAACAAACGCTTTC
>DHOB01000016.1 GCA_002409675.1 Ruminococcaceae bacterium UBA5401 | reverse complement strand
GCTGACTTGCCGGGTTTTTGTGTCAAGTATTTCGTTTTCGGCAATCCAAAAGACGGATATGGAATCCGCATTTTGAGCAGGGACGGAAATCGCGCGGATCGGTACGTTTCACGCAGGCTGACGGAAGTGCTGAGTCTGGCCCGAATGCTGATGCGCTGCGTCGTATTTCCGGAAAACCTGTGCGAAATCCTCGAAGATTTGCTTTTTGAAGCGCAGGGTGTTGACAAATAGCGGCCCCGCTCTTATACTGGTAATTGTGAGAATGATTATCAAAAAAGGAGCGAAAAAAATTGAAAAAATACGTCTGCACCGTCTGCGGCTATGTGTACGACCCCGAAAAGGGCGACCCGGAACACGGCGTAAAGCCGGGGACCGCGTTTGAGGATTTGCCGGAGGACTGGACCTGCCCCGAGTGCGGAGCCGGTAAGGATATGTTTTCTCCCCAATAATTCAAAAAGGAAGCTTTGTTCAAAATATGAGTGCTATTCAGTTAAAAAAGAACCTCTACTCCGTCGGCGTACTGAATCCCGGGCTTCGCGTGTTCGACATTATCATGGAGTCGAAATACGGGACGAGCTATAACGCCTATCTGATTACGGGCAGAAAAAATATCCTGATCGACACCGTCCACGCCGATTACTTCGACGAGTACCTGCACAACATCGAAAGCGTGGTCGACGTTTCCAAAATCGACGCGCTGGTCATGAACCATACCGAGCCGGACCATTCCGGCTCGGTGGCAAAGCTGCTGGCGCTGAACCCGAAAATCCGGGTGTACTGCACCATGCCCGCGAAAAAGAACCTCGGCGCAATCGCCAACCGCGCGTTCGAGTGCACCGTCGTCAAGCAGGGAGACAGCCTGGATTACGGCGACGGCAGGCTGGAGTTCATCATCGCCCCCATGCTGCACTGGCCCGATTCCATGTTTACTTGGATGCCGGAGCAGAAAGTGCTGTTCACCTGCGATTTTCTCGGGTGCCATTACTGCGAGCCGACCATGCTGGACACGGGCATCCATTACCCCGACAAATACGAAGAGGAATTCGCCTACTATTACCGGGGGATCTTCGGGCCGTTCAAGCCGTTCGTGCTGGCGGGCCTCGACAAAATCAAGGGCCTGCCGACGGAGCTGGTCTGCCCGAGCCACGGCCCCTGCCTGACCGGGGGCGCCGGAAAGCAGCGGGCGCTGTACCGCGAATGGAGCGCCGGCAAACCCCGCGAAAAGAAGCGGGCGGCGATCCTCTACGCCTCTGCGTACGGCTACACCAGGCAGCTGGCGCAGGCCGCGTACGGCGAGCTTTCCAAAAACGGCGCGCTGGACGTGCAGATGCGCGACATGGTCTTCGCCGACCGGAACGAGGTCGCTTCGCTGCTGAATTCCGCCGATGTACTGCTGGTCGGCTCCTGCACCATCAACCGGGACGCGCCCGGCGTGGTCTGGGACATCCTTTCGAGGGCCGACGCCATCAATACGCACGGAAAAACCGCCGGGGCCTTCGGCTCCTACGGCTGGAGCGGCGAGGCCGTCCCAATGCTCCGGGACCGGCTCACGCACCTCAAATACAACTTTGTCGGCGACGGCGTGCGCGTGGTCTTCAAGCCGACCGAAAACGACCTGGCTGCCATGCGCCTGTACGCGGCGCAGGTGGCGGCAAAAGCCTGAGCGGGCACTGCCCGCCGGCGCGCAAAGCAACTTACTGAGCACATAGAAGAAGGCTCCCGAAGCGGATGGGTTCGCTTCGGGAGCCTGTTCTTTGTGTTTTCCGCGGTTTTTTAATTACTGCCGCAGCAGCTCTTTGAGCAGCTTTTGCGCCTGCTGCGGGTCCGCGCGGCCGCGGGTGGCCTTCATCACGGCGCCGACCAGCGCCTTCAGGGCCTTTTCCTTGCCGCCGAGGTAGTCCTTCGCGGCGTTCGGGTTCTGGCGCACGGCCTGCCGGCAGAGCTTCTTCAGCTCCTGTGCGCCGACGCCCTCCAGGTCTTTCTGATTGAGGAAGGCGGACGCGGGCCTGCCGGTGTCCAGCATTTTCTCCAAAACGGACTTGGCGAGGTTCCCGCGCAGCTTCCCCGCTTCCACCAGGCGGAGCAGGGCGTTCAGCCCTTCGGGCGGAACGGCGACGCGGAACGCGTCTTTGGCGGGCTCGTCCGGCAGGCGCGCGAAAATCGGCCCCGTGATGCAGTTGGCAACGCTGCGCGGGCTGCGCAGCCCTTTGGCGGCCGCCTCGAAATAATCCGCAATCCTGCGGTGCTCAATCAGCAGCCGTGCCTCCGCTTCCGGCAGGCCGTACCCGGCCGTAAAGCGTGCGAGGCGCTTCTGGGGGTCCTCCGGCATTTTGGCCCGGACGGCGGCGAGCATCTCTTCCGTCACGCGAATGGTCACAAGGTCCGGCTCGCGGAAATAGCGGTAGTCGTGGGCGTTCTCTTTGCCGCGCATCCCCTCCGTGCAGCCGGTTGCCTCGTCGTAGCGGCGCGTTTCCTGCACGACGGGCTCGCCGCTTTCCAGCAGGTCGATCTGCCGGTCCATCTCGTACTGAAGGGCCTTCGTCATGTGGGAAAAAGAGTTCATGTTTTTGATTTCCGTCCGGGTGCCGAGGGTCTCGGAACCCTGCGGCCGGACGGAGACGTTGACGTCGCAGCGCAGGGAGCCCTCCTCCATCCGGCAGTCGGAAACGCCGAGGTAGCGCATGATCATCTGCAGCTTCTCCACGTATTCGATGGCCTCGTCCACGCTGCGGATGTCCGGCTCCGAGACAATCTCAATCAGGGGGACGCCGCCGCGGTTGTAGTCGATCAGCGTGCTGCCGCGCTGGTGGATCAGCTTGCCGGCGTCCTCCTCGATATGGATGCGCGTGAGCCGCACCTTCCGCCCGTCCGAAAGGCCGACCCACCCGTCCCGGCACAGCGGCATGTCGTACTGCGAAATCTGGTACGCCTTGGGCAGGTCTGGGTACACATAGTTCTTGCGGTCCATTTTGGAAACCGGGC
>DHOB01000020.1 GCA_002409675.1 Ruminococcaceae bacterium UBA5401 | reverse complement strand
GATGAGGTTCAGCGCAATGCCGGAGATGGTCTGGTCCGCCCGGCAGGTCACGGCGGCCACGGCGTGCAGCAGCGCGAGCAGCCCGCCGGCCAGCCCGGCCGCCAGGAAACCCAGCCAGGGGTTGCCGGTGAAGTAGCAGACCGCCGTGCCCGCGAAGGCGCCGATGTTCATCATGCCCTCGATGCCGATGTTGACCACGCCGGCGCGCTCTGAAGTCACGCCGCCCAGCGCCCCGAAAATCAGCGGCGCCGAGTACATGAAGGTGATGCTGACGAGCAGGGTCAGGTTATTCAGCATGGAGCGCACTTCCTTTCGCAAGTCTGTCCGCCAGGGTGGAAATCAGTTTGGAAAGCGCCATGAAGAACACGATCGTGCCCATCATGATGTTGATGATCTCCGACGGGGCGCCGACGTCCGCCTGGACGGTCTGGCCGCCGTACAGGAAGCCGCCGAACAGCAGGCCGGCAAAGATGCACCCGACCGGCGACCCGCCCGCGATGAAGGCGACCGACAGGCCGTTGAACCCGTTGTTCTCAAAGGCCGCCAGCGTGGAGATGTTGTGCGGCGCCGCGCCCATAATCGCCACGCAGCCCGCAAGGCCCGAGAGCGCCCCGGAAATCAGCATGGACCCCAGCAGGCTGCGGCCCACGTCGATGCCGGCGAACTGCGCCGCGTCCCTGTTGAAGCCGACCGCCCGCAGCTCGAACCCCTTCGCGGTCCGGTACAGCACAAACCCGACGAGGACCGCCATGAAGACGGCAATCAGGATGCCGAAGTTGACGTCCGTGCGCATCATCACTTCCCGGAGCCACGGGATGCGGCTCAGGGCCGCCATGCCCTGCGGCGACCGCTTCCAGTTCGGCAGCAGCATGATATAGCCGGATTCCCGGATGGGGTAGGTGCCCGTCGAATCCGGCTGGTGGAACGCGGGCAGATTGACGATGTAGTTGGAAAGGTAGAACGCGATCCAGTTCAGCATGATGCTGGTGATGACCTCGTGGATGCCGTATTTTGCCTTCAGAAGGCCGACCAGACCGCCCCAGATGCCCCCGGCGAGCATCCCCGCCGCAAGGAGGACCGGAATCAGCAGCGGGGCCGGCAGGTTCAGCCGGATGCCGAGGAGGGTGACCACGATGGCCGAGACGATGTACTGGCCCTCCGCGCCGATATTGAAGAGGCTGGTCTTATAGGCGAACGCCACGCTCAGCCCGGTCAGGATGATGGGGGCCGCCTTTATCAGGACGTTGGAGACGTACTTGGGCCGAGCGAACATCCCGCTGAAAAGCGCGCCGAACGCCTGCCACGGGTTGTAGCCGGCGGCGGCCAGCACCACCGCCGCGACCAGAAAGCCGCACACAATCGCAATCAGGGCCGAGGTGATGGGCTTTTTCAAGATTTTAGCCGTTAACCGCATGTTGTTTCCCTCCCGCCATCAGCAGGCCAATCGTCTTTTCATCCGCCTGGTCCTGCCGAAAGGTGCCCAGAATCGAGCCGCCGTAGAGAACCGCGACGGTGTCCGAAACGCTCAGCACCTCGTCCAGTTCCAGCGAAATCAGAAGGACCGCCTTTCCCGCGTCCCGCTCATGGACCAGCATTTTATGGACGTACTCAATCGCCCCGACGTCGAGGCCGCGCGTGGGCTGCACGGCAATTAAAAGGTCCGGCTCGTTGGAGATTTCCCGCGCGATGATCAGCTTCTGCTGGTTCCCGCCGGAAAGGCCGCGCGCGGGCTGCAGCGCGCAGGTGGACGGCCTGACGTCGTAATCCCGAATCAGCTTTTCGGCGTAGGCGGCGATTTTGCCGTTTTGAAGGACGCCGCGCCGGGAGAACGGGCTGGAGCGGTATTTTTCAAGAATCGTGTTCTGCTCGCACGAAAAGTCGAGGACGAGGCCGTGCCGCTGCCGGTCCGACGGGATGGTGGAGATTTTGTGCCGGATCACGTTCTGCGGGGTTGTGTTCTGGATTTCCTCGCCGTTGATTTTGATGGTCCCGCTCTCCGCCCGCGTCAGGCAGGTGATGGCCTCGACCAGCTCGTTCTGGCCGTTCCCGTCCACGCCGGCGATGCCGAAAATCTCGCCCCGGTGGATTTTCAGGGAAAGGTCTTTGACCGCCGGCAGGCCGCGTTTGTCGCGCACCGAAAGACGGTCGATCTCGAACACGGCGTCTTTGGGCTGCGCGGGGGTCTTTTCCACCACAAGCCGGACCGGGTGGCCGACCATTTTGGCCGCGAGCGTCTCTTCGTCTACAGTTTGGGGATTGACTGTGTCAATCAATTTTCCTCTGCGGATAATGGTGCAGGCGTCGGAGGACTGTTTGATTTCCTTGAGCTTGTGCGTAATCAGGATGATGGTTTTTCCGCCCGCCGCAAGGTTCCGCATGATGCCGATGAGGTCGTTTGTCTCCTGGGGCGTGAGCACGGCGGTCGGCTCGTCGAGAATCAGGACGTCGACCCCCCTGTACAGGGCCTTCAGGATTTCGACGCGCTGCTGCATCCCGACGGAGATGTCCTCGATCTTCGCGTCCAGGTCCACCTGAAAGCCGTATTTTTCCACAATCCGCCGGACGTCTTCCCGCGCCCTCTTCATATCCAGCACGCCGAGCGAATTGGTCACTTCCCTGCCGAGAATCACGTTCTCGGCCACCGTAAAATTTTCGACCAGCATGAAATGCTGGTGCACCATGCCGATGCCGAGCCGGATGGCGTCGTTCGGGCCCTTGATGCGGACCCTTTTCCCGTTTCGGTAGATTTCGCCGCCGTCCGCCTGATACAGCCCGTAAAGGATGTTCATCAGGGTGCTTTTTCCCGCTCCGTTCTCCCCGAGCAGCGCGTGGATCGTGCCCTTTCTGACGTCGAGGTCCACATGATCCAGCGCGCGGAGGGAGCCGAACGTTTTGACAATGCCGCGCATCTGCACGGCGTATTTTTCGCTGATTTGCATAGGCAGAGCCCTCCCGCAGCTAAAATATATGCCCCCGTTCCCTTCGGCGGGGGTGGGGCGCCGGCGGCGCCCGCGTCTTCGCGCAGAGGGAAAACAAGGGGGGCATGGGATTTTAAGGACGATTACGCTTTGAACTTGCCGTACGTGTCTTTGTTGTAGGGCGGGACAATCTCGTTGTCGATGATCTTCTGCTGGAGCTTGATGGCGTCGTCGTAGACTTCTTTCGGCAGGTTCGGGTTGTTTTCGGGCAGGCCGACCGCCTTCTCCTTCAGGCCGAACTCATAGGTCTTGCCGCCGACTTTCTTGCCGTCCATCGCGTCTTTGGAGACCATCTCGACGGCCCTGCCCGCGAGTTTCATCGCCGAGGTTAGGACGTTCTTCGGGGCGAGGTAAGCCTGGTCGCGGTCCACGCCGATGGCGTACTTGTTGGCCTCTTTCGCCGCCTGGATCACGCCGACGCCGACGCCGCCCGCCGCGTGGAACACGATGTCGCAGCCGTCGGAGAACATCTTGCTCGCGATGGCCTTCCCTTTGGCGGAATCGCTGAAGCTTTCGGCATACTGGACCGAGACGCTGATTTTCTTGTTCAGCTCTTTGGCCGCCCAGTCCACGCCGGCCTGGTAGCCGTACTGGAACTGGTCGATGATGGCGCTGGTCTGGCCGCCCACAAAGCCGACCTTATTGGTCTTCGTCACGCGGCCGGCGATATAGCCGACGAGGAACGACGGCTCCTGCGCGCGGAACATCACGCCCGCCACGTTGGAGGGCATGGTCTTCGGGTCGTAGCCGTTGTCCACAATCGCATACTGAAGGTCCGGGTTCTGCTTGGCCGCGTTGCCGATGGCCCCGGCCATCGCGTAGCCGATGCCCCAAATCAGGTTGTTCTCGTCGTCGGCCAGCTTGTCGAGGTTGGTCGCATAGTCCGACGCCTGCTTGGATTCCAGGTAGCGGACCTTCGCGCCGGTCTCCTTCTGCAGGCTCTGCAGGCCCTCCCAGGACGACTGGTTGAACGACTGGTCGTTCACGCCGCCGGTGTCGGTGACCATCGCCGCTTTGAAATCCGCCGTTTTCTGCCCGCCGGACGACGGCGCCGACGATGCCTGCGACGCCCCGCCGGACGACGGCGCCGCGCTGGACTCGCCGCTCGGCGAAGAGCACGCTGCGGCGGAAGCCAGCAGCCCCAGTGTCAGGACGACCGCCAAGAACTTTTTCATTTTTTTCATAAAGAGCCTCCCTTTTTGTCTGCGCGGGCCGTTCAGGCGGCCCGCGGCCGTTGGTTGGAACCGTTCTGGTATATTGGGGATAACGGACGGCTGCGCGGCAGCAGAAACAGGCCCTGCCACACGGTTATCCATTATACAATACTGTCACGCGATTGCCAAGGCAATCCGGATCATATCGTTGAACCCGGTCTCCCGCTCTTTGGCGGGCAGGCTCTCCCCCGTCAGGGGGCAGTCCGATACCGTGAGGATGCAGAGCGCCTTTTTCCCGCACCGGGCCGCGTTCATATACAGCGCGGCGGCCTCCATCTCCACGGCGAGGACGCCCATTTTGCGCCACTGTTTCAGGGCGTCCGGGTCGTCGCCGTAGAACACGTCCGACGAGAGGACGTTGCCGACCGCCGCGCGGATTCCGAGGCCCGCGGCCGCCTCTGCGGCGGCGCTCAGCAGGCCGTAATCCGCAACCGGCGCGAACGTCCCCGGCAGGCGGTACTGCGCGGCGTAGTTGGAATCCGTACAGGCCCCCATCCCGAGCACCACGTCGCGGACATGGACGCCGTCTGCGATGCCGCCCGCCGAGCCGATGCGGATGATGTTTTCCACCTGATAGAAATGGAACAGTTCGTAGGTGTAGATGCCCACCGAGGGCATCCCCATGCCGCCGCCCATCACGGAAACTTTTTTCCCGTGATAGGTGCCGGTGTACCCGAGCATGTTGCGCACGGTGTTGAAGCACTTCGCGTCTTTCAGATAGGTCTCCGCGATGTACTTTGCCCGCAGGGGGTCGCCGGGCATCAAAACGGTTTTTGCAATCTCCCCCGCTTTTGCCTGATTGTGGGGTGTCGGTGTCTGAGCCATAGTTGCCTCCATTCAGTTCATCGGTTTTTCGCGGCGGGCGCCGGCTGCCCGATTTTGAGCCACGCCAGCAGGTATTTTTGATGGGCTTTGGTGAGCCGCTCAATCAGCGGGCCCGCGAGGACCGCGGAAAGGACGGTGACCGCGCCGAATTTCCCGCCCAGGGCGGCGCCCGCCGCCAGCGCGGCGAGGTCGCAGGCGATCTTGACCGCCCGATAGGAGCAGCGAAGGCGGTCTCTGAGGACCAGGATGAGGCCCGTCAGGGGGTCGACGCCGATTTTCAGCGAAATGAAAACGGAAATCCCGAAGTAGAGCAGAAAGTATCCGCAGCAGGCGGAAAGGATGCGCCAGGCGAGGGAGCCGGGCAGCCGCAGGGCGCCGTAAAAGGCCGAACCCCAGTCGACGAGGCTGCCCATCGGCAGGGTGTACAGCAGCGTTCCGATGTTGACGTACCGCCGGTCCAGCAGAAAGACGAGGGCCATCAGCGCGTAGTTGATGAGGTTGGCCGCGACGCCCAGACGCCCGGGCGAAAGCCGCAGCGCGTTCCGCAGCCCGTCGTAGAAGACGGCCACCGGGTCGTTGCCCAGCCCCGCCGCGGCGTTGAATGCGATGCCGAAGGCGGTGCACGCCGTCCCCGCCAGCGCCAGCAGGATTTTTCTGCACCAGAAGAACGCACGCTCTTTTAAACTGCCGGGAAACCTCATTCGGCGGAAACCGGGCCGAGCAGCGAAGTCCCTTCAATCTTCTGCGGAATGCCGAAATACTCCAGAACCGTCGCGCCG
>DHOB01000035.1:14151-23343 GCA_002409675.1 Ruminococcaceae bacterium UBA5401 | reverse complement strand
AGCAGCGCCGCGACCGAGAGGATGCCGCTGCCGCAGCCGACGTCCAGCATACGGGCGCCGGGCTTTACGTACTGCTCGAGAAATTCGAGGCACAGGCGCGTGGTTTCGTGCGTGCCGGTGCCGAACGCGATGCCCGGCTCCAGGTCCAGCACGACGCGGCCCTCCGGGTTTTCCGCCCGCTCCCAGTCCGGCTGAATCAGCAGCTTTTTCCCGATTTTGATGGGGTGAAAGTATTTTTTCCAGTTGTTCATCCAGTCCTCCTGCACGCAGGGGGACTCTTTTATCTGATGCCGGATTCCCGCCGCGCCCAGGCGTTCCTTCAGAAAGGCGAGGGCCCCGCACGGATTTTCCTCCGGGCTGATATAGACGTGCACGGCCGCCTTCGCGCGGTCTTTTTTCAGCAGCTTTTCGTCGATCAGGTCGATGTGCGCGACCTCCCCGACGTCCCGCTCCAGGTGGGAATAGTCCTCGATATAGAGGCCGCCGGAGGCCGCCATCTGCGCGACGGCGGCGGCCGCGTCCACGTCCGCCGCGGCGACCTCGATTTTGATTTCCGTCCAGTCCATGCTGCGTTTTCCTTTCCGGCGGTTTTTCCGCCCGCCGCAGGTGATTATTATTTTGGGGCGCGTGCGAATACATTTGACTATCATGGAAACTTCCGGGAGAACGGTCAAATGAGCAGAAAGCGCCTGTTCCTGTTCAACACCGCCGTGCTGAGCGTGAGCTCGGTCCTGCTGCGCACGGCGGGGCTCTGGTTCCGCTCGTTCATCACGGGGCGCATCGGCGCGAGCGGCATGGGGGTTTACCAGCTGATTTTCTCGATTTTTCTGCTGGGGGTGACCGCCTGCACCTCCGGCATCGGCCTCGCCATGACCCGCCTGGCCGCCGAGGGGCGCGGCTCGCTGGGGTGCGTGCGCCGCTGCCTCGGCCTGGCGCTGGGCCTCAGCTTTGCCGCCGCGGGCGCGCTGTGCGCGGGCTCCGGCTTCATTGCGGACCGCCTCATCGGCGCGCCGGCCGCCGCGCGGCCGCTGCGCATCCTCGCGGCCGGCCTGCCGTTCCTCGCCTGCGGCGCGTGCCTGAAGGGCTATTTTTACGCGCACCGCAACACCGTGCTGCCCGTTCTGGGCGATTTCTGGGAGCAGGGGGTCACCGTCGGCCTTTCCGTGCTGCTGATGGATTTTTCCCCCCTCCCTCCACTGGAGGCGCTGATGCTCGGTTCCACCCTCGGCGAAGCCGCCTGCCTCGTCTATGTGGTGCCCGCCTTCCTGCTCTACACCCGGCGGAACCCCCCGCCGCGGACGGGCGGGGACCTGCGCAGCGTGGTCCGCATCGCGGGGCCGATGCTGGCGGGGTCTTTTTTCCGCAACGCCCTGTTCAGCGTGGAGAATATCCTGATTCCCGTCTGCCTGCGGAAAAACGGCGCCGGGGGAACGGCCTCGCTCGCCCAGTACGGCGTGATGCACGGCATGGTCATGCCCATCCTGACCTTTCCGCTCGCGTTCCTCAGCGCGGCGGCCTCGCTCCTGGTGCCGGAGATCGCCGCCGCGCGCGCGGCCGGGGACCCCGGCGCCGTGCGCCGCACGGCGGGCAGCGCCTTCCGCTGGACGCTGCGCCTCGGCTTTCCGGCGGCGGCGGTCTTCCTCGTCTTTGCCGACGGCCTGGGCGCCCTGTTTTTCGGCAGCCCGCAGGCGGGGCGGATCCTGCGCATCATGGCGCCCATCGCGCCGCTGATGTACCTCGACAACGTGGTGGACAACATGCTCAAGGGGCTGGACCAGCAGGTCTACTCCATGGCGTACAACCTCACGGATTCGCTGATGCGCGTGGCCCTGATTTCCCTGGCCGTGCCGCGGTTCGGCCTGCGCGCCTACCTCGTGATCCTGTTCGCCAGCGAAATCTACAACGCGGCGCTCAGCATCGGCCGCCTGCTGAAGGTCACGGCGCTGCGCGTGGACGTCACGGAGTGGATCGTGCTCCCCGCCGTGACGGGTGGCCTGCTCTATTACGCGCTGCTGCTGCTCAGGGCGCTGCTTTTTCAGGGCCCGGTTTTTCCGGGGTGAGCGCCAGGCGGAACTCGACCTCGTGCCGGAGCGGGATGCCGCCCTCCCCCCGCAGCGGGATGGAGGGCTTGAGCCTGCGGTCGGCGTCCAGCGCGTCGCGGTACAGACGCGCCATGTCGAACCCGCGCCGCTGGTAAAAGCGCATCGCGCCGGTGTTGTCGTTCGTCGCAATCAGCGTGACCCACGCGCAGCGGGCCGCCCTTGCGGCCCCGACCGCTCGGTTCAGCAGTGCGGTGCCGACCCCGCGGCGCTCCAGGATACTGTCCAGCGACAGAATCTCCCATTCCTCCCGGCTTTTTTCGCGCCAGGTGACCGCGCCGACGATGCGGCCGCCCTCGCGGGCGACAAAGCCGGGCAGGGCCGCAAGGTCCACCAGTTCGCCGCGCACCGCCATTTTGTCGGAAAACCAGCGCGCCTTCAAAAATTCGGCCGTCTCCCTGCGGTTTCGGCCCGAAACCGCCTCAATCTCCATTTTCCATTTCTCCCCGCTCCCGGGATTTTCCGCAGAGGAGCGCCCGCCGATTCCGCAGGTCCGCGGAAGTCCATGACAAATCCGATAAATGGTTTCCAACTTGTTCCTAACTTTACAGCGTTTTCTACAATTCGCATAAAAGTCCTTGACAAAATTCAAAACGCATGCTACACTGGTGCGCAACAGAATACCGCAAATGCAAAGACCGGGCAAAAGCCGCGGAGCCTCTCCTCCCAGAAAGCCGCCGTAGGATGGGAAGCGGCAGGACACTCCGCAGTGACATCACCCGCAAGCAGCCCTGTTGAACGCGCAAGCCAGTAGGCCGGGCCGGTTCCGCTCCGTTAACGGCGGGCGCATTGGATGGGCCCGTCCGATGCGGCTGAGCAGGCCGCGATGAAGCGGCAAGCAGAGTGGTAACGCGGGGAATTGTCCTCGTCTCTGATTCCGGATCGGAGACGGGGTTTTTTTATACCCTTTTTTCCCCCGCGCGGCGCGGTATTCCGGCAAACCGCAAGACCCTTTATGGAACTTGAGGAAGGAAGAAAAATATGAACGGTTTGACGATTGTTGTGCTCTCGATTGCCGTGCTGGGCGGCGGCTACCTTTTCTACGGCAGATGGCTCGCGAAAAAATGGGGCATCGACCCCGCCGCAAGAACCCCCGCCTATGCCCATGAAGACGGCGAGGACTATATCCCCACGCCGAAGTCGGTCGTTTTCGCGCACCAGTTCTCCACCATCGCGGGGGCCGGGCCCGTCACGGGGCCCATCATCGCGGCCATGTTCGGCTGGCTGCCGGCCCTGCTGTGGATTCTGGTCGGCGGAGTGTTCTTCGGGGCGGTGCAGGATTTCGGCTCCCTGTATGCGTCGGTCAAAAGCGAGGGCAAGTCCATCGGCCTGATTATTGAGCAGTACATCGGCAAGACGGGCAAGCGCCTGTTCCTGATTTTCTGCTGGGTGTTCTCGCTGCTGGTCATCGCGGCGTTCGGCGACATGGTCGCCTCCACCTTCAACGCGGCCGCGGCCGGCTCGCTTTCGCTCACAAGCCCCGTGACGGTCGGCGAAACCACCGCCCCCGGCGCGGCGGCGGGCTCCATCTCGCTGTTCTACATTCTGGGCGCGGTGCTGTTCGGCCTCTTCATGAAATACGCAAAGCCGAAGCCCGCCGTGATGTTCTTTGCCGGGCTGGCGGCGTTCGTCGCCATCATGGCCGCCGGCATGGCGCTGCCGGTCTACCTGAACAAGATGCAGTGGCTGCTGGTGGTCTTCGCCTATATTTTCTTCGCGGCCGTGGTGCCGATGTGGATTCTGATGCAGCCGCGCGACTATTTGAGCTCGTTCCTGCTGATTTTCATGATTGCCGGCGGGGTGCTCGGCATCTTCATGACGCGCCCGAACATGAACCTGCCGGCCTTCACCTCGTTCAACGTGAACGGGAAGATGCTGTTCCCCATGCTGTTCGTCACCATCGCGTGCGGGGCGGTCTCCGGGTTCCACAGCCTGGTTTCCTCCGGCACCTCCTCCAAGCAGGTGCGCAATGAAAAGGATATGGTCGGCATCGGGTACGGCGCCATGATGGTGGAGTCCCTGCTGGCCGTGGTGGCGCTGGTGGTCGCCGGCGCCGCGGCCAAGGGCGGCAAGCTGCCCGACGGCACGCCGTTCCAGATTTTCTCGGCCGGCGTCGCCGGGTTCTTCGAGAAGTTCGGCATGCCGGTCTACGCGGCGAAGTGCAGCATGACGATGTGCGTTTCGGCCCTGTGCCTCACAACGCTGGACTCGGTCGCGCGCATCGGGCGAATGTCGATGCAGGAGCTGCTGTACGGCGAGGACGGAAAGGCCCATTCGCCCGCGGCGAAATTCCTGACCAACAAGTACGTCTCCACGGTCGTCACGCTGCTTTTCGGCTTCCTGCTCTCGCTCGGCGGATACAACAACATCTGGTCGCTGTTCGGGTCCGCCAACCAGCTGCTCGCCGCTCTGGTGCTGATCGCGCTGGCGGTCTTCCTCAAGACGACGGGCCGCAGCGGCTGGATGCTCTACGTGCCGATGACCTTCATGCTCGGCGTGACCATGACGGCGCTGGTGATGGCCGTCTGGAACATCTTCATCAAGCTCGGCCACGGGCAGTTCGTGTTCCTCACCGACGGCCTGCAGCTGATTGTGGCTTCCCTGCTGATGGCGCTGGCCGTGATGGTCGCCTACCACTGCCTGAGGAAGCTGGCGGAAAAGCCCGCGCCCGCCAAACTGGGAAAAGCGGTCTGAACCTCCCGCTTCGCTGTTGTTCCTCCTTATGAATCCGGGACGCGCATACCGGTGCGCGCCCCGGATTTTCATGCCCGGCCCGCCGGCTCCCGGGGCGCTTCCTCCACAATCGGCGCGGCGGCGGCGCCGAGGAATTTTATCAGCGCGCGCGGCTCGACCTCCACCTGCGCGCCGATTCTTCCCCCGCTCACAAAAATCGACGGCTGCTTTTCGCAGCTGGAGTCGAACACGGTGCGGTACCGCTTCTTCATGCCGACGGGCGAGCATCCCCCGCGGATATAGCCGGTGACCCTGTTGATTTCGCTCACGTGGATCATCCCGACCGATTTTTCCCCGACGCTCTTCGCGGCGGCCTTGAGGTCCAGCTCCTTCGCCACGGGCAGCACAAACACGAAATAGCCGCCGTCCGCGCCGCGCGTGACCAGGGTCTTGAAGACCTGCTCCACGTTCTGCCCCAGCTTCCGCGCGACGGAAAGGCCGTCGATTTTTCCGTCCGAAACCTCATAGTACCGGGCCCTGTACGGGATTTTCGCCCGGTCGAGAATCCGCATCACATTCGTTTTGAGTTCCTTCGACATTTTACCCTTCCTTTTTACTGTGCCCCGCGCCGGAACCGGCTCTGCCGGTCACGTTGTTTTCCATCTTACGCCCTGGGGGGTGTCCTCCAGGACGATGTGGCGGGCCTTCAGCTCGTCGCGGATGCGGTCGGCGGTGGCCCAGTCCCTGGCGGCGCGGGCCTTCTGGCGCTCGGCGATAAGGCGCTCGATCTCCGCGTCCGCGGTGGCGCCGCTCTTGGCGTACAGCAGGCCCAGCACGCCGGCCAGCTCGCCGAACAGGCCCAGCGCGAACGCGCACAGCTCTTTCGACGGCGCGGTTTCGGCCGTCAGGCTGGAGTTGATGTCCTTCGCCAGGTCGAACAGCGCCGAGAGCGCGTCGGCGGTGTTCAGGTCGTCCTCCATCGCCTCGATGAACTTGTCCTGGTACGTCTCCAGCCTGCGGCGGACCGCCTTTTCGCCCTCCCGCTCGCCGGGCTTCGCGTGGGCGAGCAGGAACCCGAGGTTCCCGCGGCAGTTGTACAGGCGCTCCAGTGAGGCGCGGCACTGGCCCATGACCTCTTCATTGTAATTGATGGGGGAGCGGTAGTGCGCCGAAAGCATCAGGAAGCGGATCGGCTCGTAGCCGTATTTCTGCGCGACGTCGCGCACCGTGAAAAAGTTGCCGAGCGACTTGGACATCTTGCGGTTGTCGACGTTGATATAGCCGTTGTGCATCCAGTACCGCGCGAAC
The DNA here is from genome assembly GCA_002409675.1 of Ruminococcaceae bacterium UBA5401. Taxonomy (GTDB): domain Bacteria; phylum Bacillota; class Clostridia; order Oscillospirales; family Acutalibacteraceae; genus Thermocaproicibacter. The sequence goes on along the minus strand of DHOB01000035.1, from coordinate 17,263 downwards.
GGCACGCCGTTGCAGCATTCGCTCTGGGCGATCTCGTTCTCGTGGTGGGGGAAGATGAGGTCCTGCCCGCCGCAGTGGATGTCGATGGTCCTGCCGAGGTAGCGGCGCGCCATGGCGGAGCACTCGATGTGCCAGCCCGGCCGCCCCCTTCCCCACGGGGAGGGCCAGCTCGGCTCGCCGGGCTTCGCGCCCTTCCAGAGGGCGAAGTCCAGCGGGTCCTCCTTCTGCTCGCCCACGGCGATGCGCGCGCCGGACTTCAGGTCGTCCAGCGGCTGGTGCGAGAGCTTGCCGTACTCTCTGTCCTTCCCCGTGCGGAAGTACACGTCGCCGTTCGGCGCGGGGTAGGCGTACCCTTTCTGCACCAGGGAAGAGACCATCGAGAGGATCTCGTCGATGTTCTCCGTCGCAAGCGGGTGCACCGTGGCCGGGCGCACGTTCAGGCCCTCGGCGTCGGTCTTGTACTCCTCGATATACCGGCGGGAAACCGTGAGGTAATCGCTGTGCTCCTCGTTCGCGCGGCGGATGATTTTGTCGTCGATGTCGGTGAAGTTCTGCACGAAGGTCACCTTCATCCCGCGGTACTCCAGGTACCGGCGCAGCGTGTCGAACACGCAGATGGGGCGCGCGTTGCCAATGTGGATGAAGTTGTAGACGGTCGGCCCGCAGGCGTAGATTTTCACCTCGCCCGGCACAAGGGGCACGAACTCTTCCTTCTGCCTCGTCAGCGTGTTGTAGATTTTCATTTTTTTCTTCCTCCTGTTCCGTCAGGCGTTTTTCCGGCTTTTTGCGCCGTCCTGCGCGGCGAGCGCCGCTTTCATTTTCTCAAGCTGCCTTTCCAGGCGGCCGATCTCGCATCCCAGGTAGCAGAGCTGCTGCGAGACCGGGTCGCCGATATGGATCTGGTCCAGGTTCGCGGGCCGCACGCCGTTCAGGCGCACGATGCGCGCCGGCACGCCGACCGCCGTCGCATTGGGGGGCACCTCGTTCAGCACCACGGCCCCCGCGGCCACGCGGGCGTTGTCGCCCACCCGGAACGGCCCCAGGATTTTGGCGCCCGCCCCCACCAGCACGTTGTTGCCGAGGGTCGGGTGGCGCTTGCCGTGGTCCTTGCCCGTGCCGCCGAGCGTCACGCCCTGGTACAGGGTGCAGTTGTCGCCGATTTCGGACGTTTCGCCGATGACCACGCCCATGCCGTGGTCGATGAACAGCCCCTTCCCGATTTTGGCGCCCGGGTGGATTTCGATTCCCGTCTTATGCCGCGCGCGCTGGGAGATATACCGCGCGATGAACTTGTGCCCGTGCGTAAAGAACCAGTGCGCCCGGCGGTACGACCGCACGGCCTTGAACCCGGAGTACAGAAAGTAGACCTCCGCCCTGGAACGGGCCGCCGGGTCGCGGTCCATAATGGAATCCAGTTCCGCTTTCAGTCTGGCAAACATCAAAAAACCTCCGCCGCCCCGCTTGCTTCGGCCTTGCCCCCCGCGGCGCGGGGCGCGCCGCGGGGCCCAAAAAAGCCTCCGTCCCCAAAAAGGGACGGAGGCGAAATTCTTCCGCGGTTCCACTCCGTTTTTCTCGCTCTTCGGCCGATAACGGTGCCTGCCGGGCGGGGATACTGGTTTCCCCCCGCCTGCTCGCGGATGCACTTCGCCGCCCGCTCTGCGGAAAGCGCTCTCAGCCGCTTCGGCGCTTTCTCTCTGCCGCCCGCGTGCGCGGTTACTTCTTCCGTTCGACGCATTTCAAAAAATCAGGATCATTCTTCAGTATAGCCGAAAGCCGGTTTTGCTGACACAACAAAGTATAGTACACAAGCGCGCCGCTGTAAAGCCCCCCGGCCGCCGAAAATCGTGCAGACGCAAAAAGACGCCGTCCTTTTGCTCCCTGCGTCGGCCGCGCCTTTTTGCCGCTTCGCGGCATTTCCCCTGTCAGAGGAACAACCCGCACCATTTTCGGCAGGCCGGTTCTTTGCCTTTATTTTACGTCTTTCAGCACGTCAATATTCTGCAGAATATAGATTCCGCCGGAGACGATCGTGAAAAAGACGGAAATCCAGATCAGCGCGCCGCCCAGAAGCGCGAAGGCGTCGGCGCTCGGCATGCCCCAGACCGTGAACGGCGCGACGCGCCCCGCGTCGGCCAGCTCCTGCACGAACTGGAACGCGAGCACCAGAATCACGGCCGCGACCTGGCTGACCGTCTTGGTCTTGCCCCACCGGTTCGCGGCGATGACCCGGCCCTTCTCCACCGCGACAAGGCGCAGGCCCGTGACCATGAACTCCCGCGCGACAATCAGGATGACCGCCCACGGGTCGGCTGCGCCGTCGGCCAGCAGGCATATCAGCGCCGAGACGACCAGCAGTTTGTCCGCCAGGGGGTCCATGAACTTCCCGAAAACCGTAATCTGGTTGCGCGCGCGCGCGATTTTGCCGTCCAGCCGGTCCGTGAGGGCGGCGGCGGCAAACAGAATCAGGCCGAGCAGGTAATGGTACCCGGCCGGCCATTTGCCCAGCATCACAATTAAAAAGAACGGGATGATCGCGATGCGCACGGTCGTCAGCTTGTTTGGCAGGTTCATGTTCGCCCCTCCCTTTTTACGAAACGCGCTCCCCGGCCAGCTCGCCGTCGGCGCAGCCGGTGATCTTCACACGCACGAACTCCCCCGGCGCGGGCTCTTCCCCGGCCGGCGCCCGGAACCAGACCCCGCCGTCCACGTCCGGCGAATCCATGTACGAGCGCCCGAACCAGCGGTTCCCTTCGCAGCCCTCGGTCAGCACGCGCAGAGTCTGCCCGGCCATGCGCTCGCCCTGCTCCTGCATGATTTCCATCTGCATCTCGGTGACAACCTGCGCCCGGCGGCGCTTCTCCTCCGCGCCGATCTGGCCCGGCAGGGCCGCGGCAGGCGTGCCCTCTTCCTGCGAATAGGCGAAGCACCCCAGCCGCTCGAAGCGGTTCTCGCGCACAAAGTCGCACAGCTCGCCGAACTGCTCCTCCGTTTCGCCGGGGTAGCCCGCAATCAGCGTGGTGCGCAGCACCAGGCCCGGCACGGCGGCGCGCATCCTGCGGATCAGCGCCTCCAGCGAAGAGCGGTCGCCTCCGCGGCGCATCGAGCGCAGGAT
>DHOB01000035.1:13664-13822 GCA_002409675.1 Ruminococcaceae bacterium UBA5401 | reverse complement strand
GTGGTGTCCTGCGCGATGAGCACCAGCTCCTTTACTCCCCGCGCGGCGAGGGCGCGCGCCTCGCGCTCGATTTTTTCCGGCGCGCGGGAGCGGTAGCGCCCCCGGATGGCCGGAATCGCGCAGTAGGAGCAGCGGTTGTCGCACCCTTCCGCAATTTT
>DHOB01000035.1:8198-13419 GCA_002409675.1 Ruminococcaceae bacterium UBA5401 | reverse complement strand
TTCCCGCCGCCCAGGGCCTTCGCCACCACCGCGGCGATGTCGCCGTCCGCGCCGATGCCCGCCACGGCGTCCACTTCGGGCAGCTCGCGCATCACCTGCCCGCGGTACCGCTCGGCGAGACAGCCCGTCACGACGATGGCGCGGATGCGGCCCTGCGCCTTCAGGCGGGCGCACTCCAGAATTTCGCCGATGGCCTCGCGCTTGGCGGCTTCGATGAAGCCGCAGGTGTTCACCACCACGGCGTCGGCGCGCGCGGCGTCGGGCTCCACCCGGTAGCCCGCCCGCCGCAGGGCGGCCAGCATCCTCTCTCCGTCCACCTGGTTCTTCGCACAGCCCAGGTTGACCAATCCAACCGAATACGGCACTTTACCGCTCCTCATCCAGACCATATTCCCGCAGGGCGGCGCGGATTTCATCCCACCGGTAGCCCATGCGCTGCAGGGCCGCGGCGGCGCGGCGGCGGCCCCGCTCGTCCCCGAGGCCGCGCGCGTATTTCTTCGCCAGCACCCTGCGGATGCTCTCGCCGGGGTCGGGGCGGGCTTGCCGCGCGGCGCGGGCGGCCGTCTCCCGGTCGACGCCGCGGCGCTGCAGCTCCCGCCGCATGCGCTCCTCCGCGAAGCCTTTGCGCTCGTAGAGCCGCCGCGCCAGCGTGCGCGCGTACTCGCCGTCGTCCACAAGGCCCAGCTGAGCCATGCGGTCCGCCGCGCGCGCGGCCGCTTCGCGCGGGAACGTGCGGGCCAGCTTCTGCTCCAGCTCCCCGCGGGAGTGGGCGCGGAACCCGAGCAGCCGCATGGCCTTCCGCTCCGCCCGGCGGGCGTCGCTTTCGCGCAGCAGCGCGTGCAGCGCCCCGTCGGTCACGGCGTCCCCCGGCTTCATCCCGCACGAAAGGTAGCACTCCGTGTCGACGCTGAACGCGAACTCCCCGTCCACAAACAGCGCGGTCAGGCTTTTTCCGCGCGGCTCGGCCGCCGTCAGCGTCATTCGTCGTCGGCGTGGATGTCGATTCCCGCGTCGTAGCGGAAGTCGTCCTTCGGCCCCTGCCCGGTGGCGGGGGCCTGCTGCACAGGCTTCGCGGGGGAAGCGGCGGGCCGTGCCGGGCGGGCCGGCCGGCCGAACAGCTTTGAGGAATCCGCGCGGATTTTCGCCTCGATTTCGTCCGCCGTCCCGGGGTGCTCCTCCAGGTATTTCTTCGCGTTCTCGCGGCCCTGCCCCAGGCGCGACTCGCCGTACGAGAACCACGCCCCGCTCTTCTGGACGATGTCCAGCTCGACGCCGAGGTCGAGGACCTCCCCGATGTGGGAGATGCCCTGGCCGAAGATCATGTCGAACTCCGCGGTGCGGAACGGCGGCGCGATTTTGTTCTTGACCACCTTGGCGCGCGTGCGGTTGCCGATCTGCTCGTTGCCGATGCGGATGGGCTCGCCCTTGCGGATGTCGATGCGCACGGAGGCGTAGAACTTCAGCGCGCGGCCGCCCGTGGTGACCTCGGGGTTGCCGAACATCACGCCGATTTTTTCGCGGAGCTGGTTGATGAAGATGGCGACGCAGTTGGATTTCGAGATGGCGCCCGCCAGCTTGCGCAGCGCCTGCGACATCAGCCGCGCCTGCAGGCCGACCGCGGTGTCGCCCATCTCGCCCTCGATCTCGGCGCGCGGCACCAGCGCCGCGACCGAGTCGATCACAATCACGTCGATGGCACCGGAGCGCACGAGCGCCTCCGTAATCTCCAGCGCCTGCTCGCCGGTGTCGGGCTGCGAGACCAGCAGCGAATCCACGTCCACGCCCAGCGCCGCGGCGTAGGTCGGGTCGAGGGCGTGCTCCACGTCGATGAACGCGGCGTTCCCGCCGTTTTTCTGCCCCTGCGCCACGCAGTGCAGCGCGAGGGTCGTCTTGCCGGAGCTTTCGGGCCCGAAAATCTCCACGATGCGCCCGCGCGGCAGGCCGCCGATGCCCAGCGCGAGGTCCAGCCCCAGCGACCCGGTCGAGATGGCCTCCACGTGCATGGCCTCGTCCTGCCCCAGGCGCATCACCGCCCCTTTGCCGAACTTCTTTTCAATCTGCTGCAGCGCCGTTTTCAGCGCCGCATTCTTGTCGCTGTCCGTATTGACCGTCTTGGTGAGTTTTCTGGTCGCCGCCCCTTTTTCAGACATTGTGACATTCCTCCAGTCCGCGCTCCGCCGATGGATTCCATTATACCTGATTCAGCCCCGAAAAGCAATACGGCGGCAAGCTGCCGTTCCTGCGGCGTCACGCCGCCGGGAGCTGTCTTTGACTGTCCCGGCAGAGCGGGCTTTTTATTTTTGCTGCACCCCACGCCGGGCCGTGCCGGCGGACGCTGTCCGCCTACGGCGGTCACGAAACAGGGCCGGCAAGTTTATCGCTGGCTTTCCGCTCGCTCCGGGTACGCTTTCGATGGGCTTTCCCGTAATCTGAAGGCCCCCGGCCAGTGCTTCCCGGTACGAGCACGCAGCGCGGAATTTTCGCAGCACCGATGTCGAGGCCGCCGGAGGCGAGAAAGGCGTTGCACGTCCGGCCTGAGGACAAACTGGAATAAAACTTTGAAATCAGAAAAAATCTGTTTCCCTGTTTATAAAGCAGAAACTCCCGAAGCAAAAAATCACGCTTCGGGAGCTGTCTTATACCGTCCCGGCAGAGCGGGCTTTTTATTTTTGCCGCGCCCCACGCCGGGCCGTGCCGGCGGACGCTGTCCGCCGGCGGCCCGCCACCACGCGCGCGACGCCGCTGAAGTCGCGCCGGACGGAAATCCCCTCCAGCGCTTCGGAAAACAGCCGGCAGACCGCCCCGGCCTGCCCGTCGCCGACCTCCACGGCCGCGGCGCCGCCGGGCTTGAGCCTGGGCAGCCACAGCCGCGCGACGGCCCGGTAGAACCGCAGGCCGTCCGGGCCGCCGTCCAGCGCCTCGCGCGGCTCGCGCCGCACCTCTTCCTGCAGACCGGGAATCTCCCCCGCGCGCACGTAGGGCGGGTTGGCGAACACGCCGTCCAGCGCCGGCATCCGCTCCGCCGCGGCGGGGTCCAGCACGTCCGCCTCCACGGCCCTGACGCCCGCAAGGCCCGCGCGGGCGACGTTCCTTTTCAGGTAGCGCAGCGCCGCGGGGTATTTTTCCAGCGCGGCCGCGCGCGCGCCGGGCACCAGCGAGGCCACGCCGAGCGCCACGGCGCCGGAGCCCGCGCACAGGTCGGCGAAAAGCGGGGCCTTTTCGCCCGCCAGCATCTCCGCCGCCGTGCGGGCCAGCAGCTCCGTCTCCTCGCGGGGAATCAGCACGCCCTCGCCCACCTCCAGAACCAGGCCGAGGAACGGCCATTCGCCCAGGATGTACTGCAGCGGCCGCCCGGCGGCCCGCTCGCGGGCCATGGCGAAAAACCTCCGCGCCTGCGCGGGGCCGGCCGGCTCCGCCGCGCGCAGCACGCGCTGCTGCCGGTCCAGGCCGAACGCCTTGCGGAAAAGGCACCCGGCGTCGAACGCGGCGCTCTCGTTCCCCGCCCTGCGCAGCCGGCCGCGCCCCGCGCGGTACACTGCGCCCAGGGTCATTTTTCCCCGCCCTCCAGCTCGATGCGGTCCTCGCCGTTTTCGGGAATCACCGCGCGCAGGGCCGCGATGGCGACCTCCATCATGCCGTCGTCCGGCTCCCGCGTGGTCAGGCGCTGCATCCACAGCCCGGGCGCCGAGATGACGCGCGTGAGGGCGTTGTCGTTGCGGCCGCAGTAGCGGATCAGCTCGTACCCGATTCCGACGGCGAGCGGGATGCACAGGATCTTGACCGCCGTGCGCAGAAACGGGTTCGAGAACGGGATGAAAAAGCCGATGCAGATGCCGATCAGCAGCATCAGCACGAGGAAGCTCGTCCCGCAGCGGGGGTGGAACCGCTGGTGCCTTTTTACATTTTCGACCGTGAGCGCCTCGTTGTTCTCATAGCAGAAGATGGTCTTGTGCTCCGCGCCGTGGTACTCGAACACGCGCTTCATGTCCGGCAGCGAGGCGCACAGCGCCAGGTAGCCGAGGAACAGCGCGAAGCGCATCAGCCCCTCCAGCGGGGCGCGCCACCCGGCGACGCCCGGCCCCGCCGCGCCCTGCAGCAGGTTGAAGAGCCAGGTCGGCAGCAGGAAGAACAGGCCGACGCCGAGCGCCACGCCCAGCACCGTTCCGGCGGTCACGACGGCGTCCATCGCGCGCCTGCCGAACTTCTGCCGAATCCACCGGTCGAACTTCGACTCCTCTTCCTCCTCGTCGAGGCCCGCCTTCCGGGCGGAAAGCGACAGCGCCCGGTACCCGAGCGTCAGCGAATCCACAAAGCCGGCGATTCCGCGCAGCAGCGGCAGGCGCCAGACCGCACTGCGGCCGCGCAGGTCGCGGGACTCTATCTCCTGGGTGGAGACGGAGCCGTCCGGCAGGCGCACGGCGACCTCCGTTTTCTGCGGGCCGCGCATCATGATTCCCTCAATCAGCGCCTGCCCCCCGATGGACGTGATGGTTTTTGTCTTTTCCCTACTCATCCGGTTTTGGGTTCCTTTCCGCTTCCGCGGGTCTGCCGGCCTGTTTGCCGGCCCCGCGGGAGCCGCTTTCCAGCTTCTCATAGGTGGGGATGCGGATGGTCACGGCCGTGCCGACGTGCTCGTGGCTCTCGATCTCCAGGCTGCCGGAGTGCAGCTTCATAATCTCGTCCGCAAGGGCGAGGCCGATGCCGGAGCCGCGCACGGTCTGGTTGGCCTTGTAGAATTTTTTCTTGACGTTGGGCAGGTGCTCGGCGGGGATGCCGCAGCCGTTGTCCGCAATCACGACGCGGATGAAGCCGTCGGCGGAATCGGCCGTCACGGTGATGGTGCCGCCCTCGGCGGTGTACTTGAGGGCGTTGTCCAGCACGTTGACGAACACCTGCCGCAGGCGGTTGATGTCCCCGAGGACCGGCGGCAGCATGGCCGGCTCGTCGTAAAGCAGGTATTTGTGCTCGTTCTTCGCGCGCTCGCTGAACATGTAGACCGCCGCGCCCAGCTCCGCCAGCAGGTCGATTTTGTCCATCGTGAGGGTCATGCGGCCGCCCTGCATGCGCGAGAAGTCCAGCAGCTCCTCCACCATGCCGGAAAGGCGCTCGGTCTCGCTCACGATGATGCCCATGCCGCGGCCGAAGGTCTTGGGGTCGGTCTCGCCGGTCTGGAGGGTCTCCGCCCACCCCTCGATGGCCGTGAGCGGCGTGCGCAGCTCGT
>DHOB01000035.1:4364-7954 GCA_002409675.1 Ruminococcaceae bacterium UBA5401 | reverse complement strand
GTTGATTTTCTGGATGCGCGCCTTGAAGTCGCCCTGCGCAATCCGCTTGGCCGTCGCGCCGATGCTCCGCAGCGGCACGAGGATGGACTTCATGAAGTACCGGCTCGAGACGAACACGAACAGCACAATCAGCCCGCCGGTCAGCAGCAGGGCCGTCACCACGGTGAAAATCTGGCGGTCCGCCTCCACCAGCGAGACGACGTAGCGCACGGCCCCCACCGGCGAGCCGTACCCGCTGCGGATCACGCGCGTGACGGCGATGACCTTCTCGCCGCTCTTCTGCCGCCCGGTCCAGGTGCCGTAGCCCGCCGCGCTCTTCAGCGCGGCGGCGTAGTCCGGCATGGGCTGGGTGCGGTCCGGGGCGAAGCCGATGGAGGTGGTCACCACGCTGCCGGCCTGGTCCACGACCATCAGCTCCATGCTCTCTTTGTTCGGGAAGTCCTCCACATAGCCGCGCGCGGCGGCGATGAATTCCGCCGGCGTGCGGTCGCCGTACCCGGCGAACATGTTGGTCAGCTCGTCGGCGCGCCCGTCCAGCGCGGAGTGGATGCCGTTGTAGACGTAGCCCTGCACCGCGAACGAAAGCGTGGCGATCAGCGCGACGACAACCACCACGATGGCGCCCAGGCCGTTCCGGACCCAGCGCCTCGTGATGCTGTTTTTCACCGCCATGCCGCCGCGCCCCCTTTCGCGCCTTCCGCCGCCCGCCGAGGGGCAGCTACGCTTCCCATTTATACCCCAGGCCCCAGACCGTGACGATGTGCCGGGGGGTGGAGGGTTCGTCCTCGATCTTCATGCGCAGGCGCCGGATGTTCACGTCGACGATTTTTTCCTCGCCGTAGTAGGATTCGCCCCACACATGGCGCAGGATGTCGGTCCGGCCCAGGGCCGCCCCCGGGTTGGCGAAAAAATACTCCATAATCTGGAACTCCACCTGCGTGAGCTCAATCGGCCTGCCGTCCTTCAGCAGGGAGCGGCTGCGCAGGTTCAGCACGAAATTGCCGGAGCGTATCTCTTCCCGAAAGCCGCCGCGGTCGCGCATCTGCTCCATCGCCACGCGGCGGTAGACCGCGTCCACACGCGCCACCAGCTCGCTGGGGCTGAACGGCTTGGTCACGTAGTCGTCGGCGCCCATCATCAGGCCGCCCACCTTGTCCATCTCCTGGGTCTTGGCCGTGAGCAGGATGATGCCGATGGAGTTGCTGCGCCGGCGCAGCTCCTTACAGACGGCGAGGCCGTCGTACTTGCCGGGCATCATGATGTCCAGCACCGCGACGTCCACCTTGGGGCCTTCGCGGTCGCAGATTTTGAGGGCTTCTTCGCCGTTGGCGGCCTCCAGCGTCTCATAGCCGGCGCGCTTGAGGTTGATCACGACGAACTCGCGGATGGCCTGCTCGTCCTCCGCCACCAGTATGGTTTTCAAATGGGACTCTCCTCCTGTCCGTTAATCCTGGGGAATGCGTTCAAAGGCGTCGGCGACCTCGCGCGGGGTCATGGCCAGCGGGCTGGCGGGCGACGGGCAGGCGGCGGCGTAGCACAGCCTGTCCTTCTTGGTCAGCAGGAAAAAGCCCCCCGCCTTCGGCCGGGCGTTCCATTCCTTCTCGGTGAAGGCCTGGATCCTCAGCAGCTCCGGCCCGCGGACGCCCGCCGGGGATTTCGGCGACTCCATCCACTGGTAAAAGTGCAGCGTGCGCGTCGCGGGGTCCAGCTTGGTGGTGATTTTCCCCCGCCACATGTCGGGGATGGAGAACCAGTACCCGTCCGCATAGTCTATCACCATGCTCATCACGCGCACAAAGGTGCCGGTCGCCGTGTCGTAGCGGTGCCAGTTCGTCAGATAGTCGGCCTCGTCCTCCCCCAGACCGCTGTAGCCGGGCATCAGGGTGACGATGGGGATTTCGATGATCTTGTCGCCGTTGATGTCCCGCGAGACGACGGAGGTCGCGCGCTCGGTGCTTTTGGCCGTCTTGGTCCTCGGGTCGTAGAACGGCGCCTGAAGCGACTTTTTCTTCGCGTCCCAGTAGAGCATCTCGGTCGTCATCACGTTGGCGGCCTTGATGCCGTCCAGCACCACGCCGACCTGCTTTTCGTTCACAAGGCCGGTTTTCAGCGAGGCGTACTTGGTCACGCCCGTGTCCAGCGGGGCGGTGCCCTTGACCTCCACGGCCTCATTCCGCACGCCCAGCAGGCGCGCCTCGGCGGGCTGGTCCCCCGCCGCGACGCTCGCGGTGAAGATCTCCGCCCGGCCGTCGCCGTCCAGGTCCGCCACGGTCATCTCGGTGTAGTTCTGGTTCAGGCGCAGCTCGTTCATTCTGCCGTTCTTATAATAATAGACGCACACGCTGCCCGTGCTGTTCAGGCCGCTGCCCCACCCGACGACGGCCTCGTCCCGGCCGTCGCCGTCCAGGTCGCCGAAGCAGACTCGGTCCACCTGCGGCGCGGGGTTGCTGAAGGCGCCGGCGTTCTGCCATTTTCCCCCCGCCTTCCGCATGAAGGCCACGCTCGTGCTCGGGGAATTCTCATCCTTCTGGTAAAACGCCATGGCCCCGCCGCTGCCCCCGCCGAAAAGGTCGTGGCTGACAATGGCGGCGTGGTACTGCCCCGCCTCCGGGTATTTCAAAATCATCTCGTCGCCCGCCGTCTGCTCCAGCAGGTTCTGGATGTCCGCCTCGTTCTCCCCGGTGGGGCGCGGCGCGCGCATCAGCGCCTGGGCGTCCAGCCCGGCGAACGAGCAGCCGGAAAGCGCGGCGGCAAGCAGCAGCGCCGCCGCCAGCGCGGCCGCCCTGCGTCCCATGCGCACCCCTCCCCTTTCAGCCTACCGGCGTATTCGGTTTTTATTATACCATATCCTCCCCGAAATTTATAGTTCTCGCCGAAAGCGCGCAGAATTCCCCGGAAGCATGGAAGGGCTTTCCGCCGCGGCCGCCGGCAGAGCCGGTTTCGGCCCGGCGGCGTGTCGCCGCTCCCACGGCCCGCCGTTCAGAACGAAGCGAATCGAAAGCTTTGTCTGGCGGGACAGTCAAAGACAACTCCCGGCGGCAGGCTGAGCCTGCACGCACGGCCCGGCGTGGGGCGCGGTGAAAACCTGAGGCGTGCTCTGCCGGGACAGGATAAGGCAACTCCCGCGGGCGGTGCCCGTTTCGGCCCGGGACGCATCCGGGACGCATCCGGGACGCTTCGTAAACTCCCGAAACCCGCATGAACATTAGCTTGGGACGCGTGGGACGCATGGGACGCATAAAATTGAGCCAAGAACAAGATTGGACCTGTATGCGTGCGCGTATGAAAGAGCGGAAATGCGCTTTTTCGCGTCCCATGCGTCCCAGCCCAGTACTGGTGCGGCTTCCCGGCTTTTTTTATGTGTCCCACACGTGTCCCACATGCGTCCGGTTATGGAGAATAGTTCCCAAAAACATGCCGCTTCAGCGGCTGCACCCCATAGAAGCCCCGGCCGATGTTTCCCGGTGCGGAAAGGGAAAAATGTTTTTCTGCACTGAACAAACGCTTTCGAGAAATCCCCTTTATCGGGTAAAAATGCCCTCGACTGCAATCCCCGTCGTCCATGGAAACCGGCTGCTCACCCCCTGCCC
>DHOB01000035.1:3955-4129 GCA_002409675.1 Ruminococcaceae bacterium UBA5401 | reverse complement strand
CCCCCTCCCTGCCAAAGGCCCCCACAAAATGCCCGCAGGAAAGTTCTGCACCCGGCAAGCGCTTTCAGGTAGGCCCCTTTATCGGGCAAAAATGCCCTCGATTGCAACCCCCGTCGTCCATGGAAATCGCCCGGCGTGTCGAATGCCACATAACTGGATGACGGCTCTCGGGGG
>DHOB01000035.1:0-3589 GCA_002409675.1 Ruminococcaceae bacterium UBA5401 | reverse complement strand
ACTTTCAGTTTTCACCGTTCCCCGCGCCGGGCCGAAACCGGCTCTGCCGGCGGGTCGGAACCGGCACCGCCCGCGGCGTAAAGGAGCATGCCGAGGTTCTCCTCGAAGATCTGCGGGAACTGGGAGAGCGGCAGGGGGTTGACGCCCTCGCCCACTTCTATGGTGTAGCCGGGGCGGCGGAAGTCCTGGGTGAACCAGTCCTTGTAGCCGGCGTAGGAGGCGACGCCCGTCGCCTCCTCCAGCGCGTAGCCGCTGATGCGGGCCAGGGCCTCGCCGATGGTGCGGGCCTCGTCGGGGGCGAGGCCCATGAAGTTCCAGTAAATGACCCGGCCCTGCGAGTGGTAGGCCATCACGAGCTGAAAGTTGTGGCTGCGGGTGAAGGCGGCCATGGCGCGCGTTTCCGGCTCGGAGACGGGGTACGGCCCGGAGTAGCGCGTCGGCCCCGGTCCGGTGATGCCCAGCCCCGCCTCCGCTTCTTTGGACTGCTCCCACGCGGCGTTGTAGTTGTGGTTCAGGTCCACGCCGCGGATGTTCGCCTGCCAGACCGTGGCAAAATCGGCGCTGCCGCCGTTCCAGCGCAGCAGGTCCTCGTAATACGGGTCGCCGGGCGTCAGGCCGTTCAGGACCAGGTTCACGCCGTCCGGGTTGACCATCGGCACCAGCCAGATGCTCGTCGAATCCCACAGTTCCCGCGGGTCGCGCCCGGCGATCTCGCGGCCGAACGTGTAGGCTTTGAGGTACTCCTCCGCAAACTTCATCAGCAGGGGGGAGGTGATCCACTCCAGCGCGTGGTGCGCCGCGTTGTAGGAGACGTTCCGCGCGCCCGTGCCCAGCCGCAGGGCGTACAGGCTCTTTCCCAGCACGCTCGCCCCGATGCTGGAGACGCGCAGGAACGGGTACCGCGCCTTCAGGCCCTGGATGTTCCGCATCAGCACCTCGTAGGTATAGGCGGTGTCGGTCGCGACCACGTCGAAGGAGTACGGCACCGTCACGCGCGTGCCCACCCGCAGGTTGTCGGGGTCCTCGGCCGGGTTGGCCGCCTCTATGGCCGCGGGGTCCGTGCCGTATTTCCGCGCGATGCCGAAGAACGTGTCGCCGGCCCGCACGGTGTAGACGTCGTACCCCAGCAGGAACTGCGTGAGCACCCCCCAGGTCTGCGGGCCTATCACGCCGTCGGCCTCCAGCCCGAAGCGCCGCTGGAATTCCTCGACCGCCCGCCGCGTCTCCCCGCCGAACACGCCGTCCACCCCGCCGCCGTACAGGCCCATCTTCCGCAGCGTAGACTGCACTTCCATCACGTCGCTGCCGCTGTCGCCCATGCCCAGAGTCCTCACTGCAATCCCTCCAAAAAGCGCAGACCGTTTCCGCTCCATCCCGTCCTTATCCATTATATTGGCAGAATCTCCGTTTTATACGCCGCGTGCGGGCAGAGCCGGTGGAAGCGGCAACTTTCCGTAACGAAAACAAAGGTGTAATAACTGTAACAGGATTGTAACATTTGATTTTCTGCGTTTTGCACAGAAAAGCCCGTCCTTCTCCGCGCAGAGGAGCGCCAAAACCGGGCGGAAAGCGGAGTTTTCGCGTCGTATCCGGGGGAATTTCATCTTTGTGTTTGTGCATTCTGCACAAATTCAATTTACTTTTCGATTTGACATCCGTTATTTGGGTGAATATAATTACTCGCAACAACGCGGCTCAGGTACCGCGTGTTTCTGTCAAGTGGCGGAAAGAGCCCACAAAAATGCTTTCAGCATCTGGAAAAGGGTGAAGATATTGCAGTTTTTTAAACATTTTGGCCTCAAAGGGCCACCGCAGATATTCCAGAAGATCGGCACGTTCTGCGGCGGTCGGTTTGCGGCCGCCGCAGAGCGTTTCGGCGCTCTCAGGGCAAAGGGCCGCGGGGTCCTTGCGGCGGCGGAAGAATGTCTGCACAGGTTGCGAACGGCGGAGCGCCGCGGGCGGCTGGTGCGCAGGGCCGCGGCGCTGGCGGCGATGGCCGCCGTGACGGTCGGCTCCATCCTCACGGGCATGGCGGCGGTCAAGACCGCGACCGTGACGGTGGACGGCGTGCAGAAATACTCCTCGCAGGTCTTTTCGACCGACACGGCCGCCATCCTGAAAACCGCGGGCGTCGTCCCCGGGCCGGACAGCCTGCTCTCGCGCCGTGAAGGCGACGGCAGGGTGGTCCTTTCCATCCGCACCGCGTGCCGCGTGACCGTGGCGGCGGACGGAAAAGAGCAGCGGGTGCTGCTTCATACCGGCGACACGGCCGCCGACGCCCTCGAAAAAGCGGGCGTCGCCCCCGGCCCCGACGACAGGGTCTCGCCGCAGGCCGGCGAGCCGGTGCGGGACGGCGGGCGCGTTGAGGTTCAGCGCGGCATGCGCGTGGCCGTCCTGGCGGACGGCAAAGCGAAGGACGCCGTGGTCTACGGCGGAACCGTGGCTGAGGCTCTGAACGGCGCGGGCGTGAAGGTCGATTCGGACGACATCGTCAGCCCGGACGGCAACACGGCCGTCCGCGACGGGATGAAAATCTCCGTTTCGCGCGTGGAGTACCAGGACGTGAAGTCCGTGCAGCCCGTGCCGTATTCCACCGTCACCGTGAAGGACGCCTCGCTGGCGGCCGGCAAAACGGCGGAGCGGAAGGCCGGGCAAAACGGTGAGAAGACCGTCGTGACGCGCCGGAAGTTCGTGGACGGCAAGGCCGCGGAAAGCGCCGTCGTAAGCTCCGACGTGACCCGGCAGCCCGTGAACCGCGAGGTCGCCGTCGGCACCAAAAAAGCCGCGCGGGCGGCCCGTGCCAGGCGGTACGGCGCCGCGGTCACCTCGGCCTCCGCCAGAGGAACTCTGGTGGACCACAACGGGCGCACCGTGTCGTACAGGAAGCTGCTGCAGGGCCGCTGCTCCGCCTACACGGGCGGGGGCACGACCTCCACGGGGCGCGCCGCCGCGTTCGGCCTCGTGGCCGTGAACCCGAACATCATCCCCTACGGCAGCCGGCTCTATATCTGCTCGCCGGACGGCCGCCTGGTCTACGGATACGCCGTCGCGGCCGACACCGGCGGCGCGGCGATGCGCAACATCATCATCGCCGACCTGTACTACGACACTTACAGCCAGTGCGCGCGGATCGGCACCCGCACCATGAACGTCTACGTCTTATAGCAGGCTGAGCCTGCATACACGGCCCGGCGTGGGGAACGGCAAAAACCACAGGCCCGCTTTGCCGGGACAGGATAAGACAGCTCCCGGCGGCAAGTTGCCGCTCCCACCGGCCCGCCGGCAGAGCCGGTTTCGGCCCGGCGTGGGGCGCGGTAAGAATTTGAAGCCCGCTTTGCCGGGACAGAATAAGACAGCTCCCGAAGCGCATGAAAAACGCTTCGGGAGTTTTTTCTCGGCCGTCATAACCTTTGCGCCTTATAAATAAGCTTTTCTTAATATTTAAAATCTTTTTCCAGACCGCGCTCAGGCCGCGCAGGGGACGTGCAACGTCATACGCGCCTACGGCGGCCACGAAACGGGGACGGCACTTTACCCCAGGCTTTTCACTCGCACCGGGTACCCACTCAACAGGCCTTCCAGTAAACCA
>DHOB01000015.1:13987-14336 GCA_002409675.1 Ruminococcaceae bacterium UBA5401 | reverse complement strand
GGCTCGAATGCCGTTTAGCTGGATGACAGCTCTCGGGGGTGCGGGGGGGACGTTTTAGGGCCCCGCCCGCCGGGAGGTAACAGTCCCCCCGCGCGTACTTTGCCTACTTTCGGACAAGACCGAAAGTAGGGGCCCTGCGCGGCCTGAGCGCGAACTAAAGAAAAGCCTTAAAATAAGAAAATGCTTATTTGAAAAAACACCAAAGGCGCCCGCAAAATGCCCGGAGAAAATTTTCCACGTTATAGCCTTTTCCAGTGGAAAGTCCCTGCATGCAGCAAACGCTTTCAGGCAAGCCCTTTTATCGGGCCAAGATGCTTCCGATTGCAACCCCCGTCGTCCATGGGAACCG
>DHOB01000015.1:13496-13641 GCA_002409675.1 Ruminococcaceae bacterium UBA5401 | reverse complement strand
GCGAAAAAACTCCCGAAGCAAAAAAATCATGCTTCGGGAGTTGTCTTATCCTGTCCCGGCAGACTAAACTTTCAATTTTCGCCGTTCCCCGCGCCGGGCCGAAACCGGCTCAGCCTGCCGATTTGGTGTAGTCGTACAGTTCGCG